>NZ_CP046509.1:3177611-3482067 GCF_009738185.1 Erwinia sorbitola
CCGGATATGCCGATTGTGAAAGTTGGCGCGGAGCTGCTGTACAACTATCTGGTGGAAGGCGGTGTTGAAGTCTATGAATACTGTCGCCGCCCGCTGCATGCCAAAATTGCAGTTCAGGACGGCCAGTGGGCTACCGTCGGCTCCAGCAATCTTGATCCGCTTAGTCTGTCGCTGAATCTGGAAGCCAACCTGATGATCCACGACCGTAATTTTAATCAGCAGATGCGTGAAAACCTGGAAGCGTTGCTGTCAGCAGACTGCCAGCGTGTCTATGAGAGTCAGCTTCCAAAGCGCAGCTGGTGGCAGTTAAGCAAAAGCGTGGTGGTATTTCACTTCCTGCGCCATTTCCCGGCTATCGCAGGCTGGCTACCGGCGCATACGCCAAAACTGGCACAGGTATCCGCTCCGGTTCAGCCCGAGATGGAAACTCAGGATCGGGTGGAAACGGAAAATAGCGGAGCAAAACCCTGATGGCAACTTCTTCACTACTCTGGAAACGTACCAGGAAAGTCCTGACCGGCCTGTTCTTTGTCGCGGTAGCTGTGCTGCTGGTGGTTTATGCCCGCCAGGTAAACTGGCACGACGTATGGGATGTGGTGGTCAACTATAACCGGGTGGCGATCTTAGGCTCTGTGGCGCTGGTGATTGTCAGCTATCTGACCTACGGCCTGTATGATCTGATTGGCCGCGCCTACTGCGGACATAAGCTGGAAAAGCGCCAGGTAATGCTGGTCTCTTTTATCTGTTATGCCTTTAACCTGACACTCAGCACCTGGGTTGGCGGCGTCGCGATGCGCTACCGCCTTTACTCCCGACTGGGGCTTGATGGCAGTACTATTACGCGCATCTTTTCGCTCAGTATTGCCACCAACTGGCTGGGCTATGTTCTGGTGGCCGGGGTGGTATTCAGCAGCGGGATGGTCAGCGTGCCTGGGGGCTGGTTTATAGGTGCCGGGGCGCTGCGTATCACGGGCATCGCGCTGCTGGCCTTTGTGGTGGTTTATCTGGCGCTATGTGCCTTTTCTAAAAAACGCCGCTGGACGGTGAGAGGACACAAGCTGGCGCTACCGTCACTGCGTATGGCGCTGATTCAGTTTGCCGTATCCAGCGCTAACTGGCTGGTGATGGGGGCAATTATCTGGCTGCTGCTGATGCAGAAAGTCGATTTCCCTCAGGTACTGGGCGTGCTGCTGATCAGCAGTATTGCCGGGGTGATTATTCATATTCCGGCCGGGATTGGCGTGCTTGAGGCGGTGTTTCTTGCGCTGCTGCGGGGCGAGCCGATTTCACATGGGGCGATTATCGCCGCGCTGCTGGCCTATCGGGTGCTTTACTTTATCGCTCCGCTGCTGCTGGCGCTGGTGCTCTATTTGTGGCTGGAAGGGCGTGCGAAGTCGCTGCGGGAGAAGAATCTTGCGTAAAGATTGAGGCGCTGCGGGTCAGGCATGCCTGACCCCTACGAAAAGCGATGATATTAACGCAGCAGCATCCACGACAGCCTGTACCAGCGCAGGTGCATTCACGACATCCGGTACCAACACAGGGGCGTGGCATGCCGCGCCCGGGGATTGACGCAGCAGCATCCACGACAGCCGGTACCAACGCAGGTGCATGCCATGCCGCGCCCGGGGGTTAACGCAGCAGCATCCACGACAGCCGGTACCAGTGCAGGTGCATGCCATGCCGCGCCCGGGGATTGACGCAGGAGCATCCACGACAGCCGGTACCAGCACAGGTGCATGCCATGCCGCGCCCGGGAGTTAACGCAGCAGCATCCACGACATCCGGTACCAGCACAGGTGCATGCCATGCCGCGCCCGGGGGTTAACGTGGCAGCATCCACGACAGCCAGTACCAACGCAGGGGCGTGGCATGCCGCGCCCGGAACGCAGATAGCAGAAGGGTCAGGCATGCCTGACCCTTACCGAGAATGAAAACTTACGTCAGCAGTAATTAACGGCGGTTGCCGAAGATACGCAGCAGCATCAGGAACAGGTTGATAAAGTCGAGATACAGCGTAAGCGCACCCATAATCGAGTAGCGACGCAGGTTCTCTTTGTCATCAACGTTAATTCCTTCACCGATATTTTTCAGCTTCTGGGTGTCGTAGGCCGTCAGGCCAACAAACACCACCACCCCGATATAGGTAACTGCCCACATCAGCGCCGTGCTCTTCAGCCAGATATTAACCAGCGAAGCCAGCACAATACCGATCAGCGCCATAAACAGCATGCTGCCCATTCCGCTCAGATCGCGTTTTGTGGTGTAGCCCCACAGGCTCATCGCGCCAAACATCCCGCCCGTCACCAGGAAAGTACTGGCAATTGAAGAGTAGGTATAGACCAGGAAGATACTGGCCATCGTCAGCCCGGTCAGCGCTGAGTAGAGCATAAACAGGCCGGTCGCCACGCCGCCACTGAGCTTATGCACCATCCCCGACAGCACAAACACCAGCCCCAGCTGCACAATAATCAGACCAAAGAAAGTGATGCGGTTGGCAAAGACCAGTTCCATCACCTGCGGTGTATTCGCCGCATACCAGGAAATAAAGGCGGTCAGTAGCAGTCCGCAGGTCATCCAGCCGTAGACCTGCGCCATATACACAGACAGCCCGGTACTGGCACGCTGTACGATTGAATCACTGGAACGTGGATATCGATCCATGATGCTCCCCTTATAAGGTGAATTAAATTATGGACAGTCTGGCACAGAGTGCCCTCTCTCCGCCACTCTGCTCCAGGCCCCGATTGAATACTCGTTAAGTTTAATTACAGCACGTAACAAATAGTGGATAAAGATCGCTCAACTTCTGCCGATAGATCGCTCACAGGGAATTTTAATCACAGGAAGTCACATAACGATCACCTTTTTGCTACATCGGGGGAAGTCAGATGCAAAGTCAGCCGGTTTCAAAAAAGAAAATGAGTACCCGTACGCTAATGCTGCTGACCGGGGTGCTCACTATTACCCTCGGTTTCAGTGTGACAATTGGCCTGTTGAGCTGGCAGTCCAGCCAGCAACAGAAAAAACTGTCTGAAGATTATCTGGGGGAAATTGCCCAGAGCCAGGCGCTGTCAGTACAAAATGAGCTGGATTACGCCCGTACCGTGGCCGCCACAATGGGGCAGAGCCTGGTAGGACTTCGTGCTGCCGGTATCAGCGACCGCGCCATCGCTGAACAGCAGATGATCTACTCACTGAAACTCAACCCAAGTTACCTGTCGATGTCGGTAGTGTTTGAACCCAATGCCTTTGATGGTCGCGATGCTGAGTTTGCCAGCCAGCCAGGTTCCCCACCGGAAGGCCGCTTTTCGCGTTATGTGGATCGTGACAAAACGGGCAGTTATAAATCACACCTGATGGGCTCATTTCTTACTCCTGGTGCCGGGGATTACTATCTGGTGCCGCGTAAGCTTGAGCGCGATACACTGTCAGAACCCTACAGCTACGCCTATGATGGTGTCCCTACCCTGCTGACCTCAGTCGCTGCGGTTATTTTTGATAATGGCAAAGTACAGGCCGTTACCACCTCTGATATTTCACTGGCGTCACTGCAACAGCGCCTCAGTAAAATCAAACCCTGGGAAGGAAGCGGTTATGCCATGCTGCTCTCGACTGGCGGTAAGGTGGTATCCAGCCCGGTGAAAGATGATGCCGGGAAACCGTACAAAGGCGAAACAAACGGGTTTACCAGCAAAATAGTGCAGCATTTCGATCCGGTACTGGGTGAGGAGGTACTGCAAACCTGGCGTCCTGTGACGGTCGGTAACAGTAAGAATCCGTGGTATCTGAGCGTGGTCGCGCCAGTTGATCTGGTGATGGCCGCCGCGAACCGCCAGCTGATGTATGCGCTGATCATGATGGTCATCAGTATTGTGGTGGTGTGCGGCGTGCTCGGACTGGTCTTTAGCCGCAAGGTGGCTAAACCAATCGGGGGTGAACCCCGCGAGGCGGCCGATATCGCACTGGCGGTCTCAGAAGGCGATCTCAGCGCCAACATTCCGGTAAAAGAGAACGATCAGCAGAGTATCTTCTTCGCCATGCAGACCATGCAACATCAGCTGCGCAATATGGTGGGTGAAATTATTCTCGCCAGCGACTCTGTGCGCCAGGGTGCAGAGGAGATTGCCAGCGGTAACCTTGACCTCGCCTCGCGTACCGAACAGCAGGCGGCGGCGCTGGAAGAGACGGCAGCCAGTATGGAGCAGCTAACGGCAACGGTGAAACACAATGCCGATAACGCCCATCAGGCCACAGCGCTGACCGATAATGCCACTGATATTGCCCAACGTGGTGAGCAGCTGGTCGCACAGGTGGTGCAGATCATGCAGCAGATTGACGAAAGCTCACAAAAAATTGGTGCCATCACCAGCATTATCAACAGCATTGCCTTCCAGACCAATATCCTGGCGCTGAACGCGGCGGTAGAAGCAGCCCGCGCGGGCGAACAGGGCCGTGGCTTTGCCGTAGTGGCGGCAGAGGTGCGCAGTCTGGCGCAGCGCAGTGCGAATGCGGTTAAGGATATTTCTGCCCTGATTAGCGAGTCGACCGAGCGTGTTGATCATGGCGTAACACTGGTGCAGAGCGCCGGGAAAACCATGCAGGAGATGACGCAGGCGGTAAACTCAGTGAAAACGATTATCGGCGAGATTGTTCACGCTTCCGATGAGCAGTCACAGGGAATTGGTCAGGTCACCGTGGCGGTAAATCAGATGGACGGTGCAACGCAGCAGAACTCCGCGCTGGTACAGCAGATGTCTGCCGCCGCCGCATCGCTGGAAGACCAGGCGAAAACGCTGGCGCAGACAGTGCAGATTTTCAAGCTGGAATCAGTATAAGCACTGAGGATGACGGGCTGACCGAAAAATTGGTCAGCCCCTCGACAAATGTCAGATATTTAACGGTAGGGGCCGATCATTTTTTTCGATCGCCCCATCCACTTTTCCGATCTACCCACTCTCAGGTTTTTATTTTTGACTGATACAGCGCTGATAGCGGCTGTTCACGCGTTGAGCAAACCAGGCTGTGGTGAGGTTACGCGTAATCTTTGGACTTGAAAGCTTGATCCCCGGTAACACTTCACGCGGCAGTTTTTTCCCGGCATCTTTCTCAGCCAGGGCAAAGACTGTTTTCCACAGATCGGTTTTCTCGAAGTCGATACTCTCCCCTTTCTCCAGCGCCCGGCGAATCTCCCGATCGCTGTAATCCAGCCGTTTACCGATGGAACGCACCGCTTTCTCGGTTGCTCCCGCACTGTCCGAACCGTAGTTAATCAGATCGCCATCCAGCGCCAGCTGAATTCCGCTCAGACGGGATACCGCAGCCTGGAATGCAGCATTCCTGCTGGCATACCAGCCCGCGTTGAAGTCGGCAAAACGGTAGAGCGGCGAAGGATAGTTAACCGGATAGCCAAGCAGATGCCGGGTACCAAACCACATGCCGCCACGGCGGGAAAACACTTCGCGACGGATAGAGCCATCAACCTGATACGGATAACCTTTGGCGTTGGCTTCGGCAAATGCAATGCTGACCTGCATCGGCCCGCCGGTGTGGATCGGGTTCAGATTACCAAACAGTTTCTGCCCCATCGGCACCATATTGATAAAATCATCAAACACCTCGCTCAACTCTTTTTCACTTTTCACATGATCCAGTCGCCAGGCATAGCTTTTGCCCGTCGGGGAGTTGATCATCAGCGCGGTGCGCACCAGGAATGACGGAATATGCAGCTGTCCGGCGCGACGATCGATTTCAGCCCACGCAATTTTCGGCAGGCCCGGCACCGTAGCATCGGCGCTGAAGTTCGACTCCTGAGCGGTCACCGCGATAACTGCGCAAATGTTGCTGACATCAGGGGTGATATTCTGGCTGTTGAACGCCACAAAGATATCCTGCGTCCAACCCTGGCGATCGCTGACGCCTGCGGGGAGCAGGCGGGCAATATCGGCTTTAACATCGGTCGGGCGCTGGGCTGGTGAAGTCTCCGATGGCTGATGGCTACAGCCTGCCAGCACCAGCAGAGCCAGCGGCAAAAGAGTGTGCAGGGAAAAGCGGGGCATGAAATTCCTTAAGCCAGAGTGAAAATAAAAATTGTGCTATTTCCAGCGTTCTGCGGCCTGATGGTCGCTGTCGCGGGCGGCAACCCAGCGGTCACCCCCGGCGGTGGCTTCCTGTTTCCAGAACGGTGCACGAGTTTTTAGCTGATCCATAATAAATTCAGCGGCGGCAAAGGCCGCTCCCCGGTGTGCGCCGCTGACGCCCACCAGAACAATTTCATCGCCGGGAAACAGCTCACCAATGCGGTGGACTACCGTGACACGCTGCATCGGCCAGCGCTGACGCGCTTCATCGACGATCTCCGCCAGAGCCTTTTCGGTCATGCCGGGATAGTGTTCCAGCCTGAGTGCGCTGACGTTATCACCAAGATTATGGTTACGCACCTTGCCGGTAAAGGTCACCACGGCACCGTCAAGATCGGATGCCGCCAGCCACTGATACTCATCGCTCATGCTGAAGGGGGCACTGCCTACGCGAATTCGGGTTTCCATTTTAACCTCCGGTGACCGGCGGGAAAAAGGCCACTTCATCCCCGGCTTTTACCGGATGCTGCATCGATACCAGCGTCTGATTGACCGCCGCCAGCAGCTTGCCGGATTCCAGCGCCAGCGCCCAGCGGTCACCCTTACGGGCTAACTGGCTGCGCAGCGCTTCAACATCGGCAAATTCCGCAGGCAGTTCGAGACTTTCGGTACCAACCAGCTCACGTACCTGAGCGAAAAAAAGCACATTAATCATGAGTCACCGCCTGAAAATCGCCAGATTTACCGCCGCTTTTGCTTATCAGACGGCACTGTTCAATGGTGATATCTTTCTGTACGGCTTTGCACATGTCGTAAATAGTCAACGCGGCTACCGAGGCCGCAGTCAGCGCCTCCATCTCCACGCCGGTTTTACCCGTCAGACGGCAGAGTGATTCAATGCGTACCCGGTGGTGCTCAGGTTCAGCAGTCAGCGAAACTTCCACCTTACTCAGCAACAGCGGATGGCACAGCGGGATCAGCTCCCAGGTTCGTTTGGCCGCCTGAATACCGGCAATACGTGCCGTGGCGAATACATCACCTTTATGGTGGCTGCCATCAATAATCATTTGCAGCGTCTCCGGAAGCATCACCACATAGGCTTCTGCCCGCGCTTCGCGCACGGTTTCCTGCTTGGCGGAGACATCCACCATATGCGCCTCTCCGGCGGCATTAATATGAGTTAACTGAGACATTTACGGCTTCTTCACATGCGAGACAAAATTACAGGGACGGGTACGGGCATCAAGCTGATCCTGAATGATGCGCTCCCAGGCAAGCTGACAGGCTCCGGTCGAACCGGGTATAGCCATTACCAGCGTTCCATTGGCCATACCCGCCACCGCACGGGATTGCAGGGTCGAAGTACCGATATCTTCAAATGAGATCATGCGGAACAGCTCGCCAAACCCTTCGATTTCACGGTCAAACAGCGGCAGCAGCGCCTCTGGCGTACAGTTTTTTTCATTAAAACCTGTGCCGCCGTTGATCAGCACCACCTGCACATCGCTGCTGGCAATCCAGCGAGAAACCGCAGCGCGGATGGCGTAGCGGTTATCCGTCACAATGCCACTCTCAAAAGTGTGGTGCCCGGCTTCCGTCAACGCTGCGCGCAGGTAGTCGCCTGAGCTGTCAGTCTCTGCGGTATGGCGATCGGAAACGGTCAACACCGCCACGTTAAGGGGAATAAAATCCGTGGTACCTTTGCTCATATAAACTCCTTTTAACCACCGATAAATGAAAGATTCTGTGTAATGCCGGTATTGCCCTGATGGAGAAAATGCGTCTCTTTTTTCGTGGTCAGGCTGCCGGCAATACGCGCCTGAAGTTCCGTCTGCTGGCTGTCATCCGCCAGCAGATCGCGCAGCGGTACCCCGCCATCGCCAAACAGGCAGAGATGAAGATTGCCTGTGGCAGAGACGCGCAGACGGTTGCAGCTGGCGCAGAAATCTTTTTCATAAGGCATGATCAGGCCAATTTCGCCCTGATAGTCGGCATGGCAGAACACCTGCGCCGGGCCGTCACTGCGTGCACGCAGCTGCTGTACCCAGCCCTGTTGCAGCAGCTGATCGCGGATCACCTGGCCGGAAATATGGTGCTTACGGAATAGCGAACCGCCATCCCCGGTCTCCATCAGCTCAATAAAGCGCAGCTGGATGGGACGGGTACGCACCCATTCAAGGAAGGTCGTGAGGCTGTGATGGTTAACATCGCGCATCAGCACGGTATTCACTTTCACTTTGCTGAACCCGGCATCAAACGCAGCGTCAATGCCGCGCATCACTTCATGAAATTTATCCTGCCCGGTAATGGCGTGAAACTGGCGGGCATCCAGACTGTCAACGCTGACGTTAAGCGCCGTCAAACCGGCAGCACGCCACTGCGCGATATCGCGTTGCAGGCGATATCCGTTGGTGGTGAGTGCTATCTGGCGAATTGAGGGGTTGTCGCGGACTGCGGCGATAATCTCGGTGAAATCACGGCGCATCGAAGGTTCGCCGCCGGTCAGGCGCACTTTTTCCGTGCCCGCAGCAGCAAAGGCCCGGGTAACGCGGCGGATTTCATCCAGCGAAAGGAAGCTTTTATTCTGCGCCCCCTGCGGTTTATAGCCGTCAGGCAGGCAGTAATTACAACGGAAGTTGCATACGTCAGTAATCGACAGGCGCAGGTAATAAAACCTGCGCGCAAAGTTATCAGTAAATTGTGGCACCTGTGACACCTTTCCAAATAGGGAGATGCAGTCATTTCTTTCTGCACCCTGGCAACTCAACGGTTGCGGCCAGGACACCATATCCTCAAGGACACAGGTATCAGGGCTTAAGTGTGATCTACCGAACATCGGTAAAGCGTGATGGTTGAAATGTTAACGCTAATGCCCCAGGGTTACCAGCACGATATTTCGTTGTATATAATGATATATAACGTATTTTCCCGGCACTTTCGTTGTCGTTTAGCGTAAAATAGCGCTTATAAATAATTAGTATTGATGATGATGGATACGATGCGAAATCGCACTTTAGCTGACCTCGACCGCGTGGTCGCATTAGGGGGAGGACACGGTCTTGGCCGTGTGATGTCTGCCCTTTCACCTCTTGGCTCACGCCTGACCGGAATTGTTACCACCACCGATAACGGTGGCTCCACCGGGCGCATCCGCCGCTCGGAAGGGGGCATCGCCTGGGGCGATATGCGTAACTGCCTGAATCAACTGATTGCCGAACCCAGCGTGGCCTCAGCTATGTTTGAGTATCGTTTTGCCGGGAACGGCGAACTGGCGGGACATAACCTGGGCAATCTGATGCTGAAAGCGCTCGATCACCTCAGCGTCAGGCCTTTTGAAGCTATTAACCTGATCCGTAATTTGCTGAAAGTGGATGCTTTTCTCATCCCGATGTCTGAGCAGCCGGTCGATCTGGTGGCGCTGGATGGTGATGGCCATTTAATTTACGGCGAAACGGAGATTGACCAGATGGCGCAGCCACCGCAGGAGCTGATGCTCTCCCCGGCAGTGAGCGCCACGCGTGAAGCCGTGGAGGCGATTGGCGAAGCGGATCTGATTCTGATTGGGCCAGGCAGTTTTTACACCAGCCTGATGCCGGTGCTGCTGCTGCCGGAAATAGCTCAGGCCCTGCGGCGTACTCCAGCCACCATGGTGTTTATTGGCAATCTCGGTAAAGAACTTAGCCCGGCTGCGGCAAAGCTGACGGTGGCGGATAAGCTGGTGATGATGGAAAAAGCGATAGGCAAGCGGGTCATTGATGCGCTGGTGCTGGGGCCAAAGGTCGACAGCAGCCAGCTGGACGGGCGCCTGGTGATTCAGGAGCCATTGGAGGCCGGTGATATTCCGTATCGCCATGACCGCCAGCTGTTGCGTCAGGCGCTGGAGCATGCGGTGCAGGCGATGGTGTAAGTGTGCAGCAACGGGTCAGGCGTGCCTGACCCCTACGGAAACGATATCCGGCAGCATAATTGCGGGGGGCGATTCATACCACGCAACGGGTCAGGCGTGCCTGACCCCTACCAGAAACGATATCCGGCGGCATAATTGCGGGGGCGATTCATACCACGCAACGGGTCAGGCGTGCCTGACCCCTACCGGAAACGATATCCGGCGGCATAATTGCGGGGGGCGATTCATACCACGCAACGGGTCAGGCGTGCCTGCCCCCTACCAGAAACGATATCCGGCGGCATAATTGCGGGGGCGATTCATACCACGCAACGGGTCAGGCGTGCCTGACCCCTACGGAAACGATATCCGGCAGCATAATTGCGGGGGTGCGATTCTACGTAGGGGCGAGGCATGCCTCGTCCGGCCTTGTTACGATGCCGCGATAAACAGCTCGCGCACCTGATGCAGCTGATCGCGCACCTGAGCAGCCTCTTCAAACTCCAGATTCTGCGCATGTTTCTGCATCTGAGCCTCCAGCTGGTGGATACGTTTTTGCAGCCCCTGCGGTGACAGGTCGATATGTTCTGCATCATCTTCCACAATGCTGCGCCCTTTCATGCTGCGCACCTTCGCTTTGTTTTTCGCCAGCCCCTGGCCCAGCTCCAGAATATCGGCAATTTTCTTATTCAGGCCCTGCGGAACAATACCGTGCTCCAGGTTGTACTGCTCCTGCTTTTCACGGCGGCGTTCAGTTTCACCAATTGCGCGCGCCATGGAAGGGGTGATCTTATCGCCGTAAAGAATCGCCTTACCGTTAAGGTTACGCGCCGCACGTCCAATGGTCTGGATCAGCGAGCGTTCAGAACGCAGGAAGCCCTCTTTATCCGCATCAAGGATCGCCACCAGCGACACTTCCGGCATATCCAGCCCCTCACGCAGCAGGTTGATGCCTACCAGCACATCAAACTTACCGAGGCGCAGGTCGCGGATAATTTCCACGCGTTCCACGGTATCGATATCTGAGTGCAGGTAACGCACCCGCTCGCCGTGCTCTTCCAGATATTCGGTAAGATCCTCGGCCATACGCTTGGTCAGTACCGTCACCAGCACACGTTCGTTTATCACCACGCGTTTGCGAATTTCAGACAGCAAATCGTCCACCTGCGTACCGACAGGACGTACTTCAATGGTCGGATCCAGCAGGCCGGTCGGACGCACCACCTGATCCACCACGTCACCGCCCGATTTCTCCAGCTCATAGTTACCCGGAGTAGCCGAAACATAGATCGTCTGCGGTGCCAGCGCTTCGAACTCTTCAAACTTCATCGGGCGGTTATCCAGCGCCGACGGCAGACGGAAACCGTACTCGACCAGCGTCTCTTTACGCGCCCTGTCACCCCGGTACATACCGCCGATCTGCGGAATGGTAACGTGGGATTCATCGATCACCAGCAGGCCATCGGCCGGCAGGTAATCAAACAGCGTCGGCGGCGCCTCGCCCGGGCCACGGCCAGAAAGATAGCGTGAATAGTTTTCAATGCCGGAGCAGTAACCCAGCTCGTTCATCATCTCCAGGTCAAACTGGGTGCGCTGGCTGAGGCGCTGCTCTTCCAGCAGTTTATTGTTCGCCAGCAGCACCTGCTTACGCTCGGCCAGTTCGACTTTAATCTCTTCCATCGCCTGTAAAATACGCTCACGCGGTGTGACGTAGTGGGTTTTCGGGTAGATGGTATAACGCGGGATCACCGACTCAATCTGCCCGGTCAGCGGGTCAAAAATCGACAGGCGCTCAACCTCTTCATCAAACAGTTCAACGCGCAGCGCGTAGTCATCAGATTCTGCCGGGAAAATATCAATCACTTCGCCACGTACGCGGAATGTACCGCGCTGGAAAGCCTGATCGTTACGGGTATATTGCAGCTCCGCCAGACGACGCAGAATCGCGCGCTGGTCAATAACCATTCCACGCGTAAGATGCAGCATCATCTTGAGATAGAGATCGGGATCGCCCAGGCCGTAAATCGCTGAAACCGAGGCCACCACGATCACATCGCGCCGTTCGAGCAGCGCCTTGGTAGCAGAAAGACGCATCTGCTCAATATGTTCGTTTACCGACGCGTCTTTTTCGATAAAGGTATCAGAACTGGGAACATAAGCCTCAGGCTGATAATAATCGTAGTAAGAGACAAAATACTCGACCGCATTATCGGGAAAAAACTCTTTCATCTCGCCGTAGAGCTGCGCCGCCAGCGTCTTATTCGGTGCCAGCACCATCGTTGGCCGGTTGAGATCGGCAATCACATTGGCAACGGTAAAGGTTTTTCCCGATCCGGTTACCCCGAGCAGCGTCTGATGCGCCAGTCCATCTTCCAGCCCCTCTTCCAGACGGCGAATTGCTTCCGGCTGATCGCCAGAGGGTTTGAAATCGGAGTTGAGTTTAAAAGCTTTGGTCATGAAGGCTACCTGATGAAGATGTGCGCGAACCGGACTCTAATTCTACTCCGACATGACGATTTTGCCAGAAAAAAAGACTGGATAAAATTACAGTTGTTTTTCATACTGTTCCAACTAATAGCAGAGCTGCACTTTTGCACCCCGTTGCGCAAACGTATGCGAAAAGTTCCTTAAAGGCTTATCCCCAGATCCTTTGGGTTTTTAACATTTGTCAAGCGCCCCCCGGTAAAACCTCCGGCAGATCAAGTCTGGATATTCCTCCGTATTGATTTTAACTAACATATTGATTTAAATTAATATTAACAACAAGCCGAGTTTCGCACCAACCCGTACGTAAGCCGCGCCCCGTCTCGCCTGGCGTAAGTTTTCAGACGTTAATGCACAAGGTTATCCACAGGAATGGTGGATAACTGTTTTCAGCGCCTGACCTGTCTGATGTGTATAAATCGTCCCCACGCTCACTTCCCGCTGCCAAATATTTTTTTTTGCTTTTTTTTCGTGGCGAAAAGCCCCCGGTTACGCCCCACAAAGGGTGAGTTATGCACCGTTTGTACACGTTTCTAACCTGCCATCCTGCCGGGAAATTTTTAGCGCTGCCATTTTACATGGCAGCTGCACCATGGATGATTCACCTGCGGCACTGGCCCGGTGCAGCCTGCTATTTGCCATCGGCAACTGTTTAGCGGCGCTGACCAATAGAAGGCACAGATGTTATGAGTTTGTGGATTTCTGGCCTTTTTCCGAACTGGCCTGCTATTTGCAAGATAACTACCACTGCCTCACGCTTTCATAACACCAGAGCAAGAAGCACAAAAACGAGGGTGCTTTACAGCGCCGGACTGTTTGCCAGACGACATAGAGCGTAAGCAATACAGATGCGATCGATAACTGTCTGGAGGAGTGTGTCAGATGCTTAGTTTACGTTCTATTAATCAATTTTATGGGCAAAACCACATTCTGTGGGATGTCGACCTGGATTTACCGCCCGGCACCTGCACCGGCATCATCGGCCAGCCAGGGATGGGGAAGACCACGCTGGTAAACTGCATTATGGGGCACCTGCCTATTAACAGTGGATCAATGGTTTGGCAGGAAGATAACGGCCCGCCGCAGGATTTGCTATTGCAGCCGGTGGAAAAACGCGCATCGCTGGGTATTGGCTATGTACCGCAGGGCCGCCATATATTCTCGCAGATGAGCGTCGAGGAAAACCTGCAAATCGCCCTGCTGGCGGGAGCCGGAATGGAACGCCATCGCGCCATACCTGCGATGGTTTACGATCTGTTTCCGGCGCTCTACTCCCTGCGTCATCAGCGCAGCGGCGAGCTGCCAATCAGTCAGCAGCAACAGCTGGCGCTGGCGCGTGCTCTGGTTCTGCAACCAAAGCTGCTGATTCTGGATGAACCGACGGAGGGAATGTCACCCTGGCTGGAAGAGGAGATGGGGAATCTGATTCATCGTCTGAATCATGACTTCGGCATGACCATTTTGCTGCTGGAACAGCGCCTGTCATTTATACGCCGCGTGGCGGACTATTTCCTGCTGCTGCACCGCGGGCGCAATGTCGCCCATGGCAAAGTTGCTCAGTTGGATGAAAGCATGGTGAATACATGGTTAACGGTGTGAAAACAGCTACGCCTGCTCTCTACAAGCTTTTAGTGCAAGTAGAGAGCAGGCGCTGTGCCGGTCATGGCAGGGTGATATACCGCCCTGAATCATCTCTATCTTTGCTGGTCAGATGTGGGATCTCCCCCAGCAACGGTGCATTAATACGCTGTGTCAGCGTCGTCAGATATTCCTGATGTCGTTTGCCCGGCGGTTGAACGCCGTTAGCAATCCATCCCGCCAGCGGTAAACCGGCAGACTCTATCGCCAGCGCAGTCAGCAGCGCGTGGTTGATGCATCCCAGTTTGATTCCCACCACCAGAATGACCGGCAGCTGCTCCTGCTGTACCCAGTCGGCAAAGGTCAGCACCTCTGAGAGCGGCGTAAACCAGCCACCCGCACCTTCTGTTAACACCCATTCAGCCTGTTGCGACACCGCTTCCAGCCCGGCAGAGAGCTGCTGTGCCGTTATGGGCCGCTGTTCAGCTGCGCTGATAATATGCGGCGAAGTCGGCTCGACAAATGCCAGTGGATTCACTGTCTCGTAAGGCAGCCTGACCGCGCTGTAGCGCTGTAGCGCCAGCGCATCTTCATTGCGGATACCGTCCGGGGTGATCTCACAGCCGGAGGCCACTGGCTTATAACCCGCGCAGCGATATCCCGCTGCCTGTGCCGCCTGTAACAGCGCGCAGCTGGCGACGGTTTTTCCCACTTCAGTATCCGTTCCGGTCACAAACCAGCGCTTAGTCACTCTCTATTACTCCTGAAACCAGTTGATAACTGAGCAGGCAGCCACGCGCATCGCGTTGCCACATCTGTTCCAGCCGTTGCAGCTCACCGCGGCTCAGTGCCCGCGCTTCGCGCCCCTGATGCAGATGGGTAGCACCTATGCCTTTTAACGATCGCAGCAGCGTAAGCACATCCGGAAATGCCAGCGTCAGCGTATAAGGCGTCAGCGTCAGAGCGATCCCTGCCGCCGCCTGTTCGATCATCTCCAGGCTGGCGAATCGATTGAGCGGCGCAGTTCGCCCGAGCGACTGCCAGGCTTGCTCAACCTCAACCAGGGAGCCGGCCAGCAGCGTGGAAAACAGCACCTGTCCGCCCGGCTTTGTCACCCGCCGCAGCTCGCGCAGCGCCTGGGGTAAATCACTGCACCACTGAATCGCCAGATTGCTCCAGCAGCGGTCGAAGCTGGCATCGGCAAATGGCAGAGCCTCAATATCTCCCGCCTGGTAATAGTCAGCAACCTGACCGCTGGCCGCCTGCTGAAGCATTTTCTCCGACAGATCGAGCGCGGTCACCTCGTGCCCGGCGGTACGCCAGCGCTGGCTGAACCAGCCGGTGCCGCATCCCGCATCCAGTACCCGCAGCCCATGACCGGGGCGTGCCAGCGCCATCAGCCGCTCCCCGCACTGACGCTGTAGCCGGGCGTGCTGGTTATAGCTCTGTGCGGCGCGACCAAAGGCTGCCGCCACCGCCTGTTTGTCAACGGTTTGCAGCATGTAACGCCTCCAGAAGCCGATCAATATCGCTGATACGATGAGCCGCGCTCAGGGTGATGCGCAGCCGTGAGGTGCCCGGCGGCACGGTCGGGGGGCGAATAGCCGTTACCCAGCAGCCCTGCTCCCGCAGCCGCTGCGACAGCATCAGCGCCGCCTGTTCGTCACCAACCATCAGGGGTTGAATGGCGCTGTCCGACGCCCCCAGCGACCAGGGCAGGGTTTCCGCCTGCTGACGGAAGTAGTGAATATTGGCTGTCAGCTGCTCCCGCAGGCCATCGCCCTGGCGGATACAGTCCAGAGCAGCCCGGATAGCACAGGCCTGCGCCGGTGGCATGGCGGTGCTGTAGATCAGATGGCGGGCAAACTGCAACAGATACTCTGCGGTGTCGTCGTTACACAGTAGCGCCGCGCCGCTGACGCCAAACGCTTTGCCAAAGGTGACGATCAGCAGTTCCGGCTTAACCCGTTGCTGCCAGCAGCTGCCCCGCCCCTGTTCACCGCAAACGCCCACCCCATGGGCATCATCCACCAGCAGCCAGCCGCCCTGTAACTGTGAGAGCCTGTGCAGCTCCGCCAGCGGTGCCCGATCGCCATCCATGCTGAAGATACCTTCGGTGACCACCAGCGTTTCGCCACTCTTGTTTCCGGCCAGTAGCGTCGCCAGCGACGCAGGCTGATTATGCGCAAAACGGCGCAGCGTTGCCGGACTAAGAGTGGCGGCTTCCAGCAGTGAAGCGTGGCACAGTTTATCGGCGAGAATACGGTCATCTTTCGCCATCATCGCGGCAATAACCGCCTGATTTGCCGCAAACCCGGAGATAAACAACAGACTGCGGTCGTAGCCCAGCCAGTCCGCCAGCTCGCTTTCCAGCTCTGCCTGCGGCGTACGATAACCGGTAACATGCGCCGATCCACCCGCGCCAACGCCGTAGTGCGCTGCGCCCTGCTGCCAGGCATCGATAATGCGGGCATCGTGACTCAGCCCGAGGTAATCATTGCCAGAGAAATGAGTAAAATCCTGCCCCGCCACGCGCAGGCTGCGCGCGTCACCCTGCTCGCTGAGATGGCGCTGGCGATACTGCCCGCTGGTGCGGCGAGCGATGAGCGCCTGTGCGATTCGTTGTGACCAGCTCATTACACCGCCGCGTTGTAGAACAGGTCGGTATCGGCACTCATCAACTGAGCTGTCAGCGCCTGCTGCTGTTCATTATCGCCCGCTTCCGTTTCGCTATGCTGCGGGTTCAGCCCCAGCTTGCGGAACAGGATGCGATCGGTGTCCTCTTCCGGGTTTGGTGTGGTCAGCAGCTTGCAGCCGTAGAAAATGGAGTTAGCCCCGGCCATAAAACACATCGCCTGAGTCTGTTCGCTCATCTGCTCACGTCCGGCGGAGAGGCGCACATGGGAACGCGGCATCATAATGCGCGCAACCGCAATGGTGCGGACAAAGTCGAAAGGATCAACATCATCGTTATCCGCCAGCGGCGTGCCTTTGACTTTGACCAGCATATTGATCGGCACACTTTCCGGCGGCGTCGGCAAATTAGCTAACTGCACCAGCAGCCCGGCACGGTCGCTGACCGTTTCCCCCAGCCCGACTATGCCGCCGGAACAGACTTTGATACCGGCATCGCGCACTTTACCCAGCGTATCCAGCCGCTCCTGATAGCTGCGAGTGGTGATGATGCTGCCGTAAAATTCCGGCGAGGTATCCAGGTTGTGATTATAAAAATCCAGCCCGGCATGGGCCAGTCGCTGCGCCTGTTGATCGTTGAGCGTACCAAGGGTCATGCAGGTTTCCATTCCCATGGCTTTCACCCCCTGCACCATCTGTTCAAGATAAGGCATATCGCGTTCATGGGGATTTTTCCACGCGGCTCCCATGCAGAAACGTCCGGATCCGGCTGCTTTCGCTTTGCGTGCTGAACTCAGCACCTCCTCCACCTCCATCAGACGCTCGGATGCCAGCCCGGTCTTATAGCGTGAGCTTTGTGGACAGTATTTGCAGTCTTCCGGGCAGGCCCCGGTTTTGATCGACAGCAGCGTACTGACCTGCACCTGACGCGGGTCGAAATGCTGGCGATGTATCTGCTGCGCCTCAAACATCAGTTCGAGAAAAGGCTTATCAAACAGCGCCTGCGCCTGAGAGAGTGTCCAACGTGTTGCCATTGCTTGCTCCAAAAAAAGTCTGTCATTTGTCTTTACGGCCTGGTTATACTTGTAAACTAAATTTTTTATTTTTGGTTTACAAGTGATTTTATGACACCTGACGATCTCGCTTTTGACCGTGACCATATCTGGCACCCTTACACCTCCATGAGTCAGCCGCTTCCCTGCTATCCAGTGGTGGCTGCGGCGGGTACCTCCCTTCAGCTGGCGGATAGCCGTCAGCTGGTAGACGGTATGTCCTCATGGTGGGCTGCGATCCACGGCTACAATCATCCGCGCCTGAATCAGGCGTTACAGGCGCAGATGGCGGAGATGTCCCATGTGATGTTTGGCGGCATCACTCACCCGGCGGCAGTAGCGCTGTGCCGCCGCCTGGTGGCGATGACCCCATCGCAGCTGGAATGTGTATTCCTCGCCGATTCAGGATCGGTAGCCGTTGAAGTGTCGATGAAAATGGCATTGCAGTACTGGCAGGCGAAAGGTGAAAAGCGTCAACGTTTCCTCACCCTGCGCAATGGCTATCACGGTGATACTTTTGCCGCGATGTCAGTGTGCGACCCGCAAAACTCGATGCACAGCCTGTATCAGGGCTATTTGCCGGAGCATCTGTTCGCTCCTGCCCCACCGCGTTTCGATCAGCCCTGGCAAGAACAGGACGCCGACGCGCTCGAACAGCTGATCGTTGAGCATCATCAGCAGCTGGCGGCGGTGATCCTCGAACCAATCGTGCAGGGGGCTGGCGGGATGCGCTTTTACCATCCGCGCTATCTGCACCGGGTACGCGAACTGTGTGACCGTTATCAGCTACTGCTGATTGCCGATGAGATCGCCACCGGGTTTGGTCGCACCGGCAGACTGTTTGCCTGCGAACATGCGGCTATCAGCCCGGATATTCTCTGCGTGGGTAAAGCTCTGACCGGTGGCACCATGACACTATCTGCCACCCTGACTACCCGCACGGTGGCTGACACTATCAGTAACGGCGCGGCGGGGTGTTTTATGCATGGCCCAACGTTTATGGGTAATCCGCTGGCCTGCGCCGTCGCGGCGGAGAGCCTCGCCATCCTGCAAGAGAACCACTGGCAGACACAGGTGATGGACATTGAGCGACAGCTGCATACGGCATTAATGCCGTTGAGCTCACAGCCTGAAGTAGCTGACGTACGGGTACTGGGGGCGATTGGGGTGGTGGAGACGCACAGGCCGGTGAATATGGCGGCGATGCAGGCGTTCTTTGTTGAACAGGGCGTGTGGATACGCCCCTTCGGGCGGCTGATTTATCTGATGCCCCCCTATGTCATTAGCCCACAGGCGCTGGCAAGGTTAACCGATGCAGTAAGTGCAGCCGTAGCACATCCAGCCCTGTTTAATTCTCAGTAATGAAGGCTGTCTCCAGGCAGCGGCAGGCTTGATGGGCTACGCTTTTACCAGGTTTTGCGCGGCTTACTGCCGCAAAAAGGAGCTAATATGCCACAAGACAAACATACCAATCGTCGGCTGCTGCTGGCATCCCGCCCGCACGGCGCGCCAACTGAAGCGAATTTCCGCCTGGAATCACAGCACGTTCCTGAACCTGCCGCCGGACAGGTGCTGCTGCGTACCGTCTGGCTGTCTCTTGATCCTTACATGCGCGGGCGTATGAGCGATGCCCCTTCCTATGTCCCTCCGGTCGCCATCAATGAGGTGATGTGTGGCGGAACGGTGTCGGTGGTCGAGCGTTCTGAACACGCAGATTTTGCCGCCGGTGACTGGGTTCTCGGCTACAGCGGCTGGCAGGACTTTGCTCTCTCAAACGGCGAAGAGCTGGTTAAACTCAGCGGCCCGGTACTGAAGCATCCATCCTGGGCGCTGGGGATGCTGGGGATGCCTGGCTTCACCGCCTATATGGGGCTGCTGGATATCGGTAACCCGCAGGCGGGTGAAACCGTGGTGGTTGCCGCAGCAACCGGGGCAGTCGGCTCCCTCGTCGGTCAGATTGCCAAACTCAAGGGCTGCCATGTGGTGGGGATTGCGGGCGGTGCGGAGAAATGCCGCTATGCCGAAGAGGTGCTGGGCTTTGACCGTTGTCTTGATCACCGCGATGACAACCTGGCCGAACAACTTAGCCGCCACTGTGCCGATGGGATTGACGTCTATTTCGAAAGCGTTGGCGGCAAAGTATTTAATGCCGTGCTGCCGCTGATGAATACCAAAGGCCGTATTCCGGTTTGTGGTTTGATTGCCGATTACAACAGCACCGGAGAGCGTTCCGGCCCTGACCGCCTGCCGCAGTTGCAAAGTGCGATTTTGCGTAAACGCCTGCGCGTTCAGGGTTTTATTATCACCCAGGATTATGGCCATCGTTTTGAAGAGTTCTTTACTCAGATGAGCAAATGGGTAGCTGAAGGGCGGCTGGTATTCCGTGAAGATATTATCGACGGGCTGGATAATGCGCCGGAAGCATTCATCGGCATGCTTGAAGGTAAAAACTTCGGCAAGGTCGTGGTTCGTGTAGCAGGAGACAAACCGTCATGAAGATATTAATGGTCTTAACTTCACACGACAAGCTGGGTGACACCGGGCGTAAAACCGGTTTCTGGCTGGAAGAGTTTGTCGCGCCCTATTATGTGTTTCGTGATGCTGGCATAAACGTGGTGGTGGCTTCTCCCGCTGGTGGTCAGCCGCCACTCGATCCGGTGAGTGACGAGCCGGATGCGCAGACCCGTGACACGGAGCGCTTTCGTAGCGATCTGGTGGCACAACAGGCGCTGGCACATACCCAGCGCCTGGACGCGATTGACGCCAGCCAGTTTGATGCGGTGTTTTATCCCGGCGGTCATGGCCCGCTATGGGATCTGGCCGAGGATGCCAACAGCATTCAGCTGATTGAAACGCTGTTTGCCAATGGTAAGCCTGTCGGTACCGTCTGCCATGCGCCTGGGGTTTTGCGTCATGCCAAAAAGCCCGACGGTACGCCGATTGTGGCGGGTAAACGGGTGACAGGTTTTACCAACAGTGAAGAAGCCGCCGTTGGCCTGACGGATGTGGTACCTTTTCTGGTTGAGGATGAGCTGAAAAAGCTGGGCGGTCAGTTTGAGCATACCGATGACTGGGGTGTGTACGTGCTGACCGATGGCCATCTGGTCACCGGGCAAAATCCGGCTTCGTCCGCAGCGGCAGCTGAAGAGCTGCTGAAGCTTTTGCATGAATAATACGATGTTAAATATAAAGAATTGAGATTAGAAAGATGCAGCCTCCCGGGCCAGGTGAATCGTCACAGGTTTAACCAAAATCATTGGGGTTGCATCAAGGCGACAAGAGAACAGGTCCCGGTGAGCTTACTCAGGTAAGTGATTCGGGCGCGTGAGCGCAGTCAACACAGATGCAGCCTCAGGGTTGAAGGTGAATCGTCACAGGTTTAACCAAAATCATTGGGGTTGCATCAAGGCGACAAGAGAACATGTCCCGGTGAGCTTACTCAGGTAAATGATTCGGGCGCGTGAGCGCAGTCAACACAGATGCAGCCTCCTGGGTGAAGGTTTAACCAAAATCATTGGGGTTGCATCAAGGCGACAAGAGAACAAGTCCCGATGAGCTTACTCAGGTAAGTGATTCGGGCGCGTGAGCGCAGTCAACACAGATGCAGCCTCCTGGGTGAAGGTTTAACCAAAATCATTGGGGTTGCATCAAGGCGACAAGAGAACAAGTCCCGATGAGCTTACTCAGGTAAGTGATTCGGGCGCGTGAGCGCAGTCAACACAGATGCAGCCTCAAGGATGAAGGTTAAAGGAGAGTAAATGAAACTAGTAAGTGACAACTTCAACAACGGCGATAAATTGCCGGAGCGCCAGGTACTGAATGCCATGGGTTACCATGGTGACAATTTGTCGCCGCATCTGGCCTGGGACGATGTGCCCGCTGGAACGAAAAGTTTTGTGGTGACCTGTTATGACCCTGATGCTCCTACCGGTTCTGGCTGGTGGCACTGGGTGGTGGCTAACTTACCTGCGGATACCCGAGAGCTTGCAGAGGGTGCCGGCTCCGGTAAGGCTGACCTGCCAGCAGGATCGTTACAGACGCGTACTGACTTTGGCAGTGCTGGCTATGGCGGCGCTGCGCCACCTGAAGGCGAATCACACCGCTACATCTTCACGGTGCATGCTCTTGACGTTGAAACACTGGACGTTGATGAGAATGCCAGCGGTGCACTGGTTGGTTTTAACGTGCATTTCCATTCGCTGGGCAATGCATCAATTACGGCGATGTACTCTTAATTCGCCTGGTATACTGCGTTTTCACGGGCAGGGCACAATCAGCGCCCTGCTCTTTTATCGGGGCAGTTGCTGGGTGTGGTTTCATATCATCAAAACAGAGACGATCGTATTTCCCTTCTGATTTATACCCATCATCGCAATCCCATACTATTACCGTATAGCTGCCGTTTTCATTAAGGCTGGTAAAAAAAAGGTCGACCTGATTTCAGGCCAACCTTGTTATTAATCTCTATTATTCAGGCAAGATTAATCCAGCTGATGTACCACCACCCACATCGGGCCCTGGCCTACCGCATAGCGCGCCAGCGGCTGAAGCAGACCACGTTCGGCGGTGATTTTATACACCTCGATATGGTGGGACTTCTGCCCGGCTGCGATCAGATACTGACCGCTGTTATCGATATTAAAGCCGCGTGGCTGGGTTTCCGTTGGCTGATGGCCTTCAACGGTCAAGGTTGCACCATCGGCGCTGATGCTGAACGCGGTAATGATACTGGCAGTGCGGTCGCAGCTATAGAGATGACGCCCATCCGGAGTGATATGAATATCGGCCGCCCAGCGAGTATCGCTGAAACCTTCCGGCATCATATCCACGCTTTGTACTTTCTCAACATCGCCGGTGGTTAAATCCCACACGTCCACGGTACTGTCCAGCTCATTCACGCAGTAAACATAACGCTGGTTCGGGTGGAATGCCATATGGCGCGGCCCGGCACCCGCAGTGGTTTTCAGCTCCGGCTGCGCACATGGCGTCAGTTCACCGCTGTCCGACAGGCTGAACAGTGCAATACGATCCTGCTTAAGGGCAGGAACAAACAGCGTCTGATTGGTCAGGTCAATATTAGCGGAGTGGCAGCCATCCAGACCTTTTACAATCTGTGTTGGCGCACCCGGCAGGCCATCAGCACCAATCGGGCTGACGCTGACGAAAGCATCGTTGTAAGAACCAACAAAGATAAAACGACCCAGACGGTCGGTAGAGATATGTGTCGGGCTACCGGTAAGAGGCGCATGACCCGCTTCTTTCAGTTTACCTTCAGCATCAATGCGGTAAGCAACTACGCGGAAATCCGGGCGCACCCCCACATACAGAAACTTTTTGTCCGGGCTAACCACCATGGGCTGCACCTGGCCAGGCGCATCCACTACCTGTAGCAGTGTCAGTGCGCCGTCATGATTCAGCTGCCAGGCGTGAATCTGATGGCTCTCAGGGCTGGCGGTATAAACAACTTGTTTCATGAATGCTCCTTGTTCTGAACGGGAAATCGGTTGACGTGCATATTGTGGCTGGCGTCACAGGGTGTACACTTACTGGCTTCTTTTAAGCCATGGGAATTGTTATGAGCTATCGCATTATCGCCCTCGATCTGGACGGCACGCTGTTAACCCCTACCAAAACCATACTGCCAGAATCACTGGACGCGCTTCAAAAAGCGCAGCAGGCAGGCATAAAGATTCTGATTGTGACCGGTCGCCATCATGTAGCCATCCATCCTTTTTATCAGGCACTGGCGCTGGATACACCTGCAATTTGCTGTAACGGCACTTACTTGTATGATTATCAGGCAAAAAAAGTCTTACAGAGTGATCCCTTGCCTAAAGAGCAGGCGCTGCGCGTAATTGAGATGCTCGACACAGCAGGAATTCACGGCCTGCTTTACGTCGATGATGCAATGCTGTACCAGGCCGAAACAGGCCATGTGACGCGCACCATCAACTGGGGTCTGACGCTGCCAGAAGCCCAGCGCCCAACATTTCTACATGTTGACAGCCTGGCAGACGCAGCAAGAAATGCGCACTCCATCTGGAAATTTGCTCTGTCTCATGCAGACACCGCTGCGCTGCAACAGTTCGCAGAAAAAGTCGAAGCGGAGATGGGACTGGCCTGTGAATGGTCCTGGCATGACCAGGTTGATATTGCTAAAGCGGGCAATAGCAAAGGCAAACGTCTGGCCGAGTGGGTTGAATCACAAGGTTTTTCTATGGAGCAGGTTATCGCGTTTGGTGATAATTTTAACGATCTAAGCATGTTGAAAAGTGCTGGATTAGGTGTGGCTATGGGAAATGCCGTTGAGGAAGTGAAAGCTTGTGCCGATTTGGTTATAAGTAATAATACCGAATCGGGAATTGCTGAAATAGTAAATAAATATTGCGTCAGCATTCCCACATAAAAAACGGACTATTCCAGGTTAAGTTATAACGGCTCAACTCGTTGATCTGAGCCGATATTAATTAACCATCATAAACTCGCATTAGAAAGATTTTTCTTCTAATCTGATAATTCCCAAGCCATTGAATAATTTCTAAAGAGATGTATATCCCCACAAGGTTTAATAAGAAAAACCCACGTGGGGCTTCCTTCGCTTTCAGCAGCCATAACCAATTGTATTTACACGCCTCTTCACACATGGCTAATATACGTTTCAGGCCATCTGATTAAGTTAGAAAAACCCCAGTAAAATTTAATTAAAGCATGCGATTATAAAGCTATTAAAAAAGCCGCTTTCGCGACGTCTGTGAAGTTGTTGTTATATATCAGAGGATTAAAGAAGATCTATTGGTTCAAGTCCTCTTTTAACTCGGTCTTGGTTATATAAGTCCCCTCGATGTAAATTTGCACTTCTGTAAATATCATCGACAGATAACCATATATCATCAACAGATTCAGAGAGGCGGAATCCGACTGAAATAAGTAACTTTCTATTCTTTGAAAATTCGTCATAATCACATGAAACAGCAATGTAATCAGGGATAGAGTTTGCAACAATAGAATACTGCCCCTCCGTATCTAATCGCACTATTGGTGCTTGGCTTAATGTAGTATTTTCAGGCCCACGCCATAGCCCAACATATCCTTCAACGTCTCGACCAATCCAGCTAATTAAATCATTAGTTTCTTTCATCGCTTTAATATTTGCTAATATATCAGGATCAGCCAAATCTCGTTCATTAAGATAACTAAAATCAGAAGGTTCATCCCAAACAGGATCATCAACAAACTCCAGATCCAAATAATTGATCAATTCTTTTAACTTATCCATGTTGTTACGTAAACGATTTATATCCGGTGTCATTTTCTTCTCTCTGATTATTAATATTTCCAAATCAATCTTAAATATTTCAACCATTATATATATGTTTAATATAATGATTGAAGCGCCCACTTAAAGAACGTCTATTTTTTACTACCAACGAAGTTCGGATGTCGGCAAAAATGTTAATTTTTCAACCATCTCATTTTCGTCATATCGAATTTGTAAGGTTATAGGGATATGAAAGCCTTCAAGAGAGTATCTTTCCGTCATGCCAAATGATAATCCCGCAACTACCTTTGGGGGCAGGATTTTATCAGGCTCGGAAAGAGTTTCATGGACCCAATCGCGAGACATTTTCTCTTCTAATGGTGAGGGCAATTCGTTTGGGAATACCCAATTTTTAGCCTTACTATTCTGAATTCGTAATGTTACCTCTTTCAGAACTTGACCTTCGCGAGCGAATGATAAAAAGACTCCCTCCTTTGCCAAATCCAGGCTTATTACAGGAGAGCCAGGAGCCCCTTGAGGTTTTGTTTGATATGTTATTAATCCAGTTTTAACAAGATCAGGATAAGCCTTCCCAAGGCTACGAATCAATGTTTCTACGTGTATAGTCATTTTTTGTATAACCCCATGCTCTCGTTCAATTGGTGCATTTTCTCTCTGGCAGCTTCTAGTTGCTCCTCAGTCACACCATGTTCTTTCAATGCTGGTTTAATTGTATCTAAGTTTCTATTTACAGCAAATTTCAAGCCTTGAGCATCGCGAATTACTTGCTGGCGATCATTTCTACCGCCAAATGTTTCACTAATTTTTCTATGGACTTCTTTAGGAACAACGATCGCGGCTACTCGACTTGTAAGAATTTTAATATCATCATTATCCAGATCGGGATAATTAAGCCGATAAAATTCCTCCACAGCAGCCCTCGAAGGCATATGATCAGCCTCATACTTGCCCTGCCGTGAACGCCCTTTAAAATCACTATAAAGCTTAACTTCCAACAACTCGACCGGGGACTTACTGAGGTAGATGTAGATCGGCGGATGTATATTCCCCGGAAACACCAGAATGTAATCCCGAAAATCCTTTTCTTCCGGCACAGGCGTTGTGGTGATAGTTACGCCCTGAATATCGGGATGTTCAAGCCCCGGAATCGTTACAGTACCCGCTTGTGGACTGTTGTTACCTGTATTCCAGCTATCTTGCGATCCCGGCGTGCTTGCTGGTGTCCAGGTAATTAATGGCTTATTGCTTCGCTCATCGCCCCAAAATTCATAGCTACCGTCCATTTGCTTTTCAAGCAGTCGGACACGTACTTGATCGCGTCCACTGGCAGCACTTGTATGATAGCCAACAGCTCTCAATCGCCCGGTTTCATCGTCGGTAATCCAGTTATAGCGTACCCGGGTTGGTACGGTTCCCTTGCTGTGAGCGACTTCCAGTAACTTTTCAGGGGTTAGCAGATCGCTCTTGTCGCCCTTGAGTTTTGACTGAGCAATCGCCCCCATAACAACAAACGGCAAATTCATCGCAAGCGAACCGCTCCAGACTCCCGGGCCTGAAAGGTGTTTCATCGTATGGGTAAGGGCTTTGGCTGCGTCCTGATTCGCTTTTGCTGTAGCACCTCCCGCTGCTGCTGCCATTCCAGCTTCTGCTGAACCGCCCATAACAACCGGAGGCGGGGGAAGTGGCATTGCTTCAGCTTCACCAAAGAAGAAACCTGTTACTTTATCGAAAAGTGATTTTTTCTTCGGTGGCTCTGGTGGCGGCGGTGAAGTTTTCTTCTTCTTCGCGGCCTGGGCGTGCTGTTCTGGCTCAGGGGCTGGCTGCGATGGTCTGGACTGATAGAAACTCATCTCACCAACGTTGTCCTGTGGCTCGTCTTCTGTTCCAGCATCAGTATTACCCGTACCGCGAAGTGCTGATTTAGCAAAAACAGGTACAACAGCCGTTGCCACCAGGCTTGCTATAGCAGGAACAATATTTTTATTATTACCCGATGAGCTACCTGAAGTCCTGCTTCCCTCACTACGTGATTCATATTTCATAGCAGGGAATTTCGCAACGATGAATTTCGCCTGGCAAGGGCAGCTACTAAAGCTATCAAGCGTTCCTGCTATCAGCTTTATAGAATTACCCTCAGTATCTTTCATGAAGCTAATCCCGCCAATAATCCTGTATATGCCTTCATGTTTTCCACAAGTTACAGGATCGCCCATCCGCGCAACAGGTCGTGAATGAGATCTACGATTAGGATTCCCGCCAATAATCGTCCCTCCGCATGTGGTTTTATCGTTAAGGCAGAGGATGTATCCAATCGCCATGGCTATCCTTCCTCCCAAAAGCTGAACCCTTTTCCTTCAGAGGCCACAACGTACTGCCACATGTCTGTTTTTATAGCCATACCAGCATTTATTCCTTACATCCATATAATATCGAAGGCTTCCCCTCATGAATCAAATTGATATAGTATGCATAATATTCAAGAATCGACTTAACTTAAATCAACATGGATACAAAAACACCACAAATAGCAAGTAAACTTATTCCAGGAAAAAGGACAATAAAAAAGGTCGCTTTCGCGGCCTTATATTTTATGCCAGTAAACACACTCATTGAGAGCGACTAAATACCATGTACGCTGGTTGACTGAATATAACAGTGAGCGACCTCATGAGTCCCTGAATAACCTGATGCCGGAAGAATACCGGCTGATGGCTGAGAAACCGGAAATTTCAACAAGTGCGTGGCCGCTAACGGTTACCAGATGAGCGATGTTATCGCCTTTGGGGATAACTACAATGACCTCAGCATGCTGGAAACCGTGGGCCTTGGCGTGGCAATGGGCAACGCCGATGAGGCGATTAAAGCACGGGCAAAACGTGTTATTGGCACCAATCTGGAACCCGGCATTGCAGAAATAATATACCGTGAAGTGCTGTAATCAGGTGGTGATCGATACGCTTTTGATTTGAGCAAATAACCACATATTCGGCTTTATCATCAGCTCATCGCGGGCCCAGGGCGTTATACGCGCCCACAGCTCGCTTTGCCCCACCAGCAGCTTCACTTCCACCTGATTGTCGATCTCCAGCAGTTCAGATACCTGAGCCGGAATAACGTTACGGATGCTGCTGTTAACCGGCGGCTTCAGCACCAGCGATACGTCCGCCGCCTGAATACGGATACGTAGCGGTGTACCCTGCGGCAAATCTACCCGGTTTACCCAGATATGCTGATCGCCAAGGGAGAGCGCCGTCATCTGATAATGGGGATGCTGCTCCAGCACCTGAACGCGCAAAATACTGCTCTGGTCACTACGCGGCAGCCAGGGGCGCATGGCGCTGCTGGCCCAGACTCTCTCCAGCGCACCAAAAGCCTTCACTTTCCCCTGATCGAGCACCATCACGTTATCCGCCAGATGCAGCAGTTCATCCAGGCTGTGGCTGACATAGAGGATCGGCGTTGCCACCTGGCGCGCCAGGGTTTGCAGCCAGGCAAGCAGCTCACGCTTGCGCGGCAGATCAAGCGAGGCCAGCGGTTCATCCATCAGCAAAATATCCGGCGCAGTCAGCAGCGCCCGGCCAATAGCTACCCGCTGTTTTTCACCGCCGGAAAGCGACCAGGGAAAACGATCAAGTAGCGATTCCAGCCCCAGCAGCTGCACCAGAGTATCAAACTGCGGCCGCATACTTTTCGCCATACCGTATTCCAGATTGCCGCGCACCCGGTAATGCGGGAACAGCCGCGCATCCTGAAATACATAGCCAATACGCCGCAGTTCCGGCGGCAGCCAGATTCCCGTTGCGGTATCACTAAGCACGCGCTCTTTAAGCGTAATGCTGCCCTGCTGAGGCACACTCAGCCCGCCGATCGCATTGATCAGCGAGGTTTTCCCGGCACCAGAAACGCCAAAAATTGCCGTGACGCCGCTGGCAGGTATATTGGCCTTCACTGTCAGGGTATGGTCGCCCTGCTGTTGGGTAAAATCGAGAATCAGCATCAGAAACCTAAACGCTTACGACCCCAGCGGGTCAACCATTCGGAAAGGAGCAGAGAAACCAGCGCCAGCAGGATGGCAATCACGCATAAGCGCGCGGTCGCCCCTTCTGCCCCCGGCGTTTCAATCAGCGTATACATCGCTGAAGGTAGCGTTCGGGTCTCCCCCGGTATATTTGATACAAAGGTAATGGTCGCGCCGAACTCCCCCAGCGATCGGGCAAAGCCCAGCACCGTGCCGGCAATTATTCCCGGCAGAGTCAGCGGCAGAGTAATGGTGAAAAATACCCGCCAGCGCCCCGCTCCAAGGGTTCGCGCCGCCTGCTCCAGTTTGGTATCCACCGCTTCCAGAGCGAGGCGAATTGCCCGCACCATCAACGGAAAGGCAATCACCGCCGAGGCGAGCGCCGCACCGCGCCAGCTAAAGGCAAAGCTGAAACCAAACCAGTCATAGAGATATTCGCCAATAAAACCGCGACGCCCGAAACCCAGCAGCAGCAAATAGCCCACCACTACCGGCGGCAGCACCAGCGGCAGATGGATAATACTGTCGAGCAGGGTTTTTCCGGGAAACTGGCGGCGCACCAGCAGCCAGGCCACGAGGATCCCAAATGGCAGGCTACAGGCAACCGCAACCATGGATACTTTCAGGCTTAACGCCACCGCCTGCCATTCAGGGTCGCTTAAAAACATGCTTTAACCTTTATCACCTTCGCTTGTTAAACTTCAGCTATATCAGCTGCATCAGCTGCGCCGACTCTCCCGGTCACTTACCTGAGTAAGTTCCCGGGGATCTCCTTATTTGCTGCCCTGACGCCGTATTTGATTATTAGTGACGCCTGGCAGCAAACCGCATTTATAACGGTGCAAATCCATACTGTTTAAATACAGCGGCAGCTTCCGGCCCTTTCAGATAGTTATAAAAGGCTTTTACGCTGGCGTTGTTGTGATCTTTAACGATAGCCAGCGGATACTCCACTGGTTTATGGCTCTCTTTCGGGAAAATACCCACCACCGTCACTTTTTTACTGGCAACGGCGTCGGAACCGTACACAATGCCGTATGGCGTTTCGTCTCGCTCTACCAGCGCCAGCGCGGCGCGTACGCTATTACTGCGTGCCATCACCGGGGAAAGTTGCTCCCATGCACCGAGATTCTGCAACGCTTCTTTAGCATAAATCCCCGCCGGAACATGATCCGGATCGCCAACCGCCAGACGCTGGCCTTTGAGCAGGCTTTTCCAGTCGGTATTTTTATTGATACTGACTGCCTGTGGCTTACTGGCCGCTGGCGCCACCAGCACCAGATCGTTACCCAAAAGGGTAACACGGCTGCCGCTGTCGATGGTGTTCTTGTCGCTGGCGTAATCCATCCATTGCTGATCGGCAGAGATAAACAGATCTGCCGGTGCCCCCTGCTCAATCTGACGTGCCAGCGTAGATGAGGAGGCAAATGAAGAGACAATCTTCACCTCTTTGCCCTTCTCATACTGGCTGGCAATATCCTGCAACGCATTGGTCAGGGAGGCCGCAGCGAACACAGTAATATTCTCTGCACCAACAGCCGGACCAGTCACGCTCAGGCTAACGGCCGCTGCTGCCAGCCAGTGATTCCATTTTACAGACATGCTTATCTCTCCAGTGGGTTCGTTATGTACTGAATAATATAACGATACACTGGGAGCTGTAACCGTAATTATCGGCATTAGCGGAGGGAAGTTTAGGCAATGGCAGAAACGAAGATGCCCGGTATAACGTAACCGGGCATCCTGAAAGGCATGAAGGTGAGATTTACTGGCTGATACGATTTTTCTTCGCGGGCTGGTCATCATTGTGACCAAATTTGGAAATAACGTTAAATACTTCGCCCAGGCCCCAGATCAGCCCGAGAATAATCGCCATAACGACCGGTACCATAAGAATGGCTTCGACCAGGGCCAACAGTAACTCCAGCATAGGAACCTCATCTTACTCACATAAAAAAACCATTGTAGCGATAGATGCTCAGAAAGCACTGACCTTTTGTGCCTTAGTGCGCAATTTATTCTCCGTGCACTGATAGAATCAGCGCATAACATTTTTTTCCCCGTTCCGGAGTTCCTATGCAGGCCGATATTTCCCTGATCCTGAAGCTGCAACAGCGGCTGTTTGCCGACCCACGCCGCATTGAACTGCTGCGTCAGGTGAAAGAGAGTGGATCGATTAGCCAGGGCGCAAAACTGGCGGGTATCAGCTACAAAAGCGCCTGGGATGCGATTAACGAGATGAACCAGCTGGCAGATCGTACGCTGGTAGAGCGAGCCACCGGAGGTAAAGGCGGCGGCGGTGCGCTGGTGACCTCTTACGGCGAACGCCTGATACAGCTGTATGAGCTGCTGGAGCAGATTCAGCAAAAAGCATTCGATGTGCTGCAGGATGATGCACCTCTCGGCAGTCTGTTAGGGGCTATCGCACGTTTTTCACTGCAAACCAGCGCACGAAATCAGCTGTATGGCACGATTGTTACCCGCGATGACCGCCCGGTGCAGCAGCACGTTATGGTGCAGCTGGCCGATGGTCAGACTCAAATCAAGGTAGCATTGACGGAAGTGAGCGCTAACCGCCTGCAGCTGACCAGTGGTAAAGAGGTGCTGGTGCTGATTAAAGCGCCGTGGATTGACATCACCAGCGGCAGCGCGTATTCCGATAATCAGCTGCCTGGCACTATCAGCCAGATTGAACAGGGCGACAGCCACAGCGAAGTGCTGATTTCCGTTGGCGGCGGCGAAACCCTGTGTGCTACCGTTGATAATCAACATATTGTGCAGCAAAAACTCCAGCCGGGCACGGCAGTGACCGCCTGTTTCAATGCCGATCGCGTCATCATTGCCACGCTGCTCTGAACATGAAATGGAAATGATAATGTCAACATTACTGCAAATTACCCAGGGCATTTTTCGCCTGAGCGATACCCGCACGCTTAATCTGCATGACCTGACCCTGACCTCCGGTGAAAGCTGGGCGTTTGTGGGAGCTAACGGCAGCGGTAAATCCTCACTGGCCCGCGCACTCTCAGGCGAACTTCCGCCGTCCAGAGGTAGCGTCAACAGCCAGTTTCAGCGCACTACCCGCCTGTCACTGGAGCAGCTGCAAAAACTGGTGGCAGAGGAATGGCAGCGTAATAATACCGACCTGCTCAGTGCCGATGAAGATGATACCGGCCTCACTGCGGGTGAAATCATTCAGGAAGCAGTGCGCGATACCGTTCGCTGCCAGCAGCTGGCCGCACAGTTTGGTATTGAGCACCTGCTGTCCCGCCGCTTTAAATATCTCTCTACCGGGGAAACCCGCAAAACGCTGCTCTGCCAGGCACTGATGGCACAGCCGGATCTGCTGATCCTTGATGAGCCTTTTGACGGGCTGGATGTGGCCTCGCGCGCTAATCTCGCCAGCGTGCTCGGCGGCCTGCAACGGCAGGGTTTAACTCTGGTGCTGGTGCTGAACCGCTTTGATGATATTCCTGATTTTATCGATCGGGTGGGTGTGCTGGCAGAATGTACCCTGACTCACACCGGAGAGCGCAAGGCCATCCTTGCTGAAGCGCTGGTAGCGCAGCTGGCTCACAGCGAACAGCTGGCGGGTATGACGCTGCCGGAAGCCGATGATATCAATGCGATTCCCGCGCTGGCGGATAATGCTCCGCTGATTACGCTGCGCGACGGCTTGGTGTCATACAACGATCGGCCGATCCTGCATCATCTTAGCTGGCAGGTGGAGCGCGGTCAGCACTGGCAGATTACCGGCCCTAACGGCGCGGGGAAATCAACGCTGCTTAGTCTGGTCACCGGCGACCACCCTCAGGGGTATAGCAACGACCTGACGCTGTTTGGCCGCCGCCGTGGCAGCGGAGAAACCATCTGGGATATTAAACAACATATTGGCTATGTCAGCAGCAGCCTGCACCTCGACTACCGGGTCAGCAGCAGCGTACGTAACGTCGTGATCTCCGGCTATTTCGATTCTATTGGGATTTATCAGGCGGTATCCGATCGTCAGCAGGCGCTGGCAAAACAGTGGCTGGCGCTGCTGGGGATGAGCGGTGCCGTGGCCGACTCTCCGTTTCACGATCTCTCCTGGGGCCAGCAGCGACTGGTGCTGATCGCCCGTGCGCTGGTTAAACATCCGGCACTGCTGATCCTTGATGAACCGCTGCAGGGGCTGGATCCGATCAACCGCCTGCTGGTGCGCCGCTTTATTGATGTACTGATTGGGGAAGGACGTACCCAGCTGCTGTTTGTATCGCACCACGCGGAAGATGCTCCACAGTGCATTACCCATCGCCTGAGTTTTGTCCCTGAAGGTGACGGCTATGGCTACCAGCAGGAAGCTCTTCACTAAAGGGCTGCCAATATTGACGGAGGCCATCTGCAAAGGTGGCCCCTGAGTTAGCGTCAGGCGGCTGTTTGCCCTTAAGTGTAAGCGCTACCATTATTTCCCCCTTCCTGCCCGCCCCATATGTTTAACCTCGCTACTTTTATTGACACTTCGGAATATTCAGCTTGTGTAAACGATTCCATTTATACAGACTTGATCACGCTTTCCGCATCAACATTGTGCTATTTTTCTCTGTAGTTCAAAAATGCATAACACAGGTTATCAGGACTCAACATGCAGAAATTTAATCCGGTCGATCACCCTCATCGCCGTTATAACCCGCTGTCCGATCAGTGGATTTTAGTTTCCCCTCACCGTGCCAAACGACCGTGGCAGGGTGCGCAGGAAACACCGTCGCAGGAAAAACTGCCTGCACACGACCCCGACTGTTTCCTCTGCCCGGGGAATACCCGTGTTACCGGGGATAAAAATCCTGAATACACCAGCACTTACGTTTTTACTAACGACTTTGCTGCGCTGATGACGGATACCCCGGATGCGCCTGAAAGCGACGATATTCTGATGCGCTGCGGTAGCGCTCGTGGCACCAGCCGGGTGATCTGTTTTTCTCCGGATCACAGTAAAACCCTGCCAGAGCTATCACTGGATGGTCTGGTCGATGTGGTGAAAACCTGGCAGGAGCAGACGTCAGATCTCGGTCAGCACTATCCCTGGGTGCAGGTCTTCGAGAACAAGGGCGCGGCAATGGGCTGCTCCAACCCGCATCCGCACGGACAGATCTGGGCTAACAGCTTCCTGCCGAATGAAGCAAAGCGCGAAGACGATCTGCAACGAGCTTATTTTGCGAAACACGCTTCACCGATGCTGGTTGACTACACCGCACGTGAGCTGCACGACGGCAGCCGTACTGTGGTGGAAACCGAGCACTGGCTCGCCGTGGTGCCCTGGTGGGCTGCCTGGCCGTTTGAAACGCTGCTGCTGCCAAAAGCCCACGTTAAGCGTCTGCCCGATCTGAGTGACGCACAGCGCACCGATCTGGCGCTGGCGCTGAAGAAGCTCACCAGTCGCTATGACAATTTGTTCCAGTGCTCCTTCCCATACTCCATGGGCTGGCACGGCGCGCCATTCAATGACGATGCCAACGACCACTGGCAGCTGCATGCACATTTCTATCCACCGCTGCTGCGTTCAGCGACGGTGCGTAAATTTATGGTCGGCTATGAAATGCTGGCTGAAACCCAACGCGACTTAACGGCCGAGCAGGCAGCAGAGCGTCTGCGCGCCGTCAGCGATATTCATTTCCGTGAAACCGGAGCACAACCATGAGTTTACAGACCGCTACCCAACAGATTTTTAATACTGCCTTCGGCTACGCCCCAACCCATACGCTTCAGGCTCCGGGCCGCGTAAATCTGATCGGTGAACACACCGACTATAACGACGGTTTTGTACTGCCCTGCGCCATTGACTATCAGACGGTGATCGCCTGCGCAAAACGCAGTGACCGTCAGGTACGGGTTATTGCCGCCGACTATGACAATCAGCAGGATATCTTCTCGCTGGATGAAGAGATTGTCAGCCATCCCGATCAGATGTGGTCTAACTATGTGCGCGGCGTGGTGAAACATCTGCTGAAGCGTGCGCCAGGCTTTGCCGGTGCGGATCTGGTGATCAGCGGCAACGTGCCGCAGGGTGCCGGGTTGAGCTCTTCGGCGTCGCTGGAAGTGGCGGTAGGTACCGTGTTCAAGCACCTGTACCAGCTGCCGCTGGATGGTGCCGCGATTGCGGTCAACGGTCAGGAAGCAGAGAACCAGTTTGTCGGCTGTAACTGCGGCATTATGGATCAGCTGATTTCAGCGCTGGGTGAGAAAGATCACGCCATGCTGCTCGACTGCCGCACTCTTGGTACGCGTCCGGTGCCGATGCCGGCCGATATCGCCGTGGTCATTATCAACTCCAACTTCCGCCGCAGTCTGGTGGGCAGCGAATACAATACGCGCCGTCAGCAGTGTGAAGCCGGAGCGCAGTTCTTCGGAAAAACGTCGCTGCGTGATGTGGAACTGAGTCAGTTTACCGCGCAGCAGGATGCACTTGATCCGCTGGTAGCGAAGCGTGTGCGCCACGTGTTGACGGAAAATGCACGTACGCTGGAGGCCGCTGATGTACTGGCCCGTGGCGATCTGGCACGCATGGCCGTACTGATGGCCGAGTCGCACGCCTCAATGCGTGACGATTTTGAAATTACCGTACCGCCTATCGATCAGCTGGTTGAAATTGTTAAAGCTACTCTCGGCGAGCGTGGCGGCGTGCGGATGACCGGCGGCGGCTTTGGCGGCTGCATCGTCGCGCTGATGCCGTTTGAACTGGTTGATGAAGTGAAAGCAGCTGTCGCAGAACAATATGAGGCGCAGTCCGGTATTAAAGAGACTTTCTACGTCTGTAAAGCCTCAGCGGGAGCGGGCGTATGCTAAAACCTGACTCACACGCGCCAGACGGGCAGCCCTGGCGCATCACCACCCTGCGCAATAAAAACGGCATGGTGGTCACTTTTATGGACTGGGGCGCGACCTGGCTCTCTGCTCGCGTACCAATGGGCGATGGTCATGTGCGTGAGGCGCTGCTCGGCTGCGCCACACCTTCCGACTACCTGCAACAGAGCGCCTACTTAGGTGCAACGGTTGGCCGCTACGCCAACCGCATTGCTCAGGCACAGCTACAACGCGATGGTCAGTCTGTTACTCTCAGCGCCAACCAGGGGAAACATCAGCTACACGGTGGCCCTGATGGCTTCAACAGTCGCCGCTGGCAGATTGTCAGCCAAAGCGACAGTGAAGTGGAGTATCGCCTGAACTCTCCCGATGGCGACCAGGGGTTCCCGGGCGCACTACAGGTGACGCTGCGCTACCATCTTGACGACAGCAATACGCTGTCGATCAGCTATGACGCCACTGTGGATAAAGCCTGTCCGGTGAATCTGACCAACCATGCTTATTTTAATCTGGATGCAGAACATGGCGATGCGCGTGAGCATCACCTGCTGCTGAACGCCGACCACTATCTGCCGGTAGACAGCGAAGGCATCCCCAATGCCCCGTTAAAAGCAGTCGATGGCACCAGCTTTGATTTCCGCCAGGCGAAATCCATCATGCAGGATTTTATGCAGGACGACGATCAGCGGGTGGTAAAAGGTTACGACCACGCGTTTCTGTTAAACAGCGGAGCAGAACAACCGGCAGCAACCCTGTGGTCTGCTGATGGCAAATTGCAGCTAAATGTGTTTACCAGCGCACCGGCATTACAGCTTTATAGCGGGAATTATCTGGAAGGCACCCCGGCACGTGAACAAGGGGTCTATACTGCTTTCCAGGGCATTGCGCTGGAGAGCGAGTTTTTACCCGACTCGCCGAATCATCCTGAATGGCCTCAGCCCGACTGCTGGCTGCAACCAGGTGAATCGTATCAGTCGATAACTCGTTACCAACTGACTCCGGTTTGATAAAGCGCATGAAAATCGCGCATCGCGAGCGTTACGGACTTACGCGCTGCGCAGAATTCAGCTATGGTAATGCACATTAAAATTGCCGTGTGGTTGTTTCCGGCAGTTTCCAGTCACCATTATCATAGAAACGTAAAGTTATTAAGGAGTTAAGCTATGGCTGTAACTAAGCTGGTTCTGGTACGTCACGGCGAAAGCCAGTGGAACAATGAAAACCGTTTCACCGGTTGGTATGACGTTGATCTGTCAGACAAAGGCCGCACCGAGGCGAAAGCCGCCGGTCAGCTGCTGAAGAAAGAAGGCTTCACCTTCGATTTCGCTTACACTTCTGTGCTGAAACGTGCCATCCACACTCTGTGGAACATCCTGGATGAAGTGGATCAGGTGTGGCTGCCGGTTGAAAAAACCTGGCGCCTGAACGAACGTCACTACGGTGCGTTGCAGGGTCTGGATAAAGCTGAAACCGCACAAAAATACGGTGACGAGCAGGTTAAGCAGTGGCGTCGCGGTTTTGCCGTTACCCCACCAGAGCTGGATCGTGCTGATGAGCGCTTCCCTGGCCACGACCCACGCTATGCGTCACTGACCGCTGAACAGCTGCCAACCACCGAAAGCCTGGCGCTGACCATCGATCGTGTGCTGCCTTACTGGAACGAAACCATTCTGCCACGCATGAAAAGCGGCGAGAAAGTGATCATCGCTGCACACGGTAACTCACTGCGTGCACTGGTGAAATACCTGGACAACATGAGTGAAGAAGAGATCCTCGAACTGAACATCCCAACCGGCGTGCCGCTGGTATATGAGTTCGATGAAAACTTCAAACCAATCAAACACTACTATCTGGGTGATGCCGACGAGATTGCTGCGAAAGCCGCTGCCGTTGCTAACCAGGGCAAAGCGAAGTAAGTTTTTCGCTGATAAAAAAACCCGCCATCAGGCGGGTTTTTTATGCGCGTTGTGCCATCAGCCGCGACGCGTTTTCACTGCATCAGCCAGCTGGCGCAGCACGGTTTCTGTATCTTCCCAGCCAATGCAGGCATCGGTAACACTTTTGCCGTACACCAGTGGTTCACCGCTCTCCAGGCTCTGATTACCTTCTACCAGATGACTTTCGATCATCACCCCGATAATGGCACGATCGCCGCCAGCAATCTGCTGCGCCACATCCGCCGAAACGTCCAGCTGCTTTTTATACTGCTTGCTGCTGTTGGCATGGCTGAAGTCGATCATAATCTGCGGTTCAAGACCGGCCTTTTCCAACCCGGTTTTCACCGCGCTGACGTGGTGCGCACTGTAATTCGGCTCTTTGCCACCGCGCAGAATAATATGGCAGTCTTCATTACCGGTAGTCTCAACAATCGCTGAATGGCCATATTTAGTCACCGACAGGAAGCAGTGCGGTGCACTGGCCGCGCCGATAGCGTCAATCGCCACTTTAATGGTGCCATCGGTACCATTTTTAAAACCTACCGGGCACGAGAGGCCGGAAGAGAGTTCACGGTGCACCTGAGATTCCGTAGTACGCGCACCGATAGCGCCCCAACTCATCAGGTCAGCCACATACTGCGGGGTGATCATATCCAGGAACTCACCTGCCGCTGGCAGGCCGCTGTCGTTGATCTCCAGCAGCAGCTGTCGCGCAATGCGCAGACCGTCGTTAATCTGGAAGCTGCCATCCATATGCGGATCGTTGATCAGCCCTTTCCAGCCCACGGTAGTGCGCGGCTTTTCAAAATAGACTCGCATCACCACTTCCAGCGAATCTTTCAGCTCATCACGCAGTGTCAGCAGGCGGGAGGCGTACTCTTTAGCCGCCGCTGTATCGTGAATGGAGCAGGGGCCAATCACCACCAGCAGACGATCGTCCTGCTTTTTAAGAATATGATGAATTGCCTGGCGGGCCTGAGCAACGGTATTGGCCGCTTTGTCCGTGGCAGGGAATTTTTCAAATAACGCAACTGGAGGTAAAAGTTCTTTTATCTCTTTGATTCTTAAGTCATCGTTCTGATAATTCATAATATTTCCAGGTAATTTTATTGCCGTACTGCACACCAGGCGCATCGCCTTCAATCTATCGCGACTGCCCTGCCCTGTAAATCGTCTTAAGTCAGTAATACGCCGCTCAAATTTGATTTCTCCGCGATGCATACTACACTTTTAAACGTTATCTCTTGCATTAAAAGCATTTGTACCACTTACGATTTCTCCCTGACAGGTTTGCAGGATTTTATTCTGAACATAATAAAATGCCTTAATTCGTCGAAACGAGTGATTAGGTCAGGCAACATTCAATAATTAACGGAGCATAATGATGAATAAGTTTGCAATCGTACTTCTGACAGCGGCAATGACTCTGGGTAGCGGTGCAGCAATGGCTGCCGGAAATGGCGCGTCAAACGCTGCGGCGGACGCGGGCGCTATCGCCCCTGGCGCACATAAGAATATCGCCCCAAATCATGTCAGCAATGACAAGATCAATACTGACGGCACCGGCACTCATAAAGATATGAAAAACCATAATGGTATGAGTGCGGATGAAGTGAATAAAAACGCGCAGTGTAAAGATGGTAAATGCCCGGACATCAACAGCAAAGTTGGCTCCGATGCAGACACCAAAACTGACGGTACTTCTCAGTAACCCGTCACAATAACGGATTTACCAGAAGGAGAGCTGATGCTCTCCTTTTTTCTTTCTCATTTGCTTCCGTATTCTCATCGGCTATTCTGAGCCTCCTGTTTGACTTCGGACTTTTCCATGACCACGTTGCTGCTGATTGACGATCATCCGCTGGTGCAGGTTGCGCTGGAAGCGGCACTGGCGCACGCCCCTTTCCCCCTAAAATTATTCGCGGCTGAAAATCAGCAGGAAGCGCTGGCCCTGCTCGACGGTGAAAAGATCGGCCTGGTGATTCTGGATATCGGGCTGCCCGATACAGATGGCCTGCAATTATTGAAACGTATTAAGCGCCATTTCCCGGCGTTACCGGTGGTGATCTACTCCGCACAGGAGGAGCGTCTCTGGCCGCGTCTGACAGAAGCTGCCGGGGCATCCGGCTATGTAGCCAAGCGGCAGCCCCTCAGCCAGCTGCTGTCGGCTGTGCTGGCGGTGCTGGGTGGTCAGCGGGCGTTTCCTCCCCTGCAACAGGATGAGACGCCGCATGAGCTGCTGACAGCCAAAGAGTTACAGATCCTCGCCCTGCTGGCGCGCGGTCAGTCAAACCTGCAAATCGCCGGGCAGCTGCACATCAGTAATAAAACGGTCAGCACCCACAAAAAGAACATTATGGAAAAAACCGGAGCCAGGTCGGTGGTTGAGCTGGCACAGCTGTGGCAGTCTCGCCAGTGAGGGCAAAATATCTGCTGCTGCTCCTGCTGCTCTGTGTCACCAGCGTCTGCGCTAATCTGCGCCCTGTCAGCAGTATTGCCCTGCCGCAGGAAATGATGCCGCTGACATCCTCAGCTACCGGCTGGAGCAGCAACCTGCGCGTTGGCGTACTGTTGGGCGGCAGCTCCCCCTGGAATATGGTGGTCGGTAACGATCTCTACGGTATCAATGCAGATTATCTGGTGGCATTGCAGCAAACCAGCGGTCTGAATATCCACAGCGTCAAGGGCTACAACCGCCTTTCAGAGATGCTTGAGGCGTTGCAGCAGGGACAGCTGGATGTGCTGTTCGGCGTGCCGCAGTCTCCCCTCCCGGCAGGCGTGAGTGCCACCCAGCCCTGGTTCAGCAGCCCGCTGCGGATCTATCGCAATCGTAATAATCTGCGCCCGGTGATGTTTAACTCCGCAGAAGCGCGCATCAGCGTCAGCCGCGACACCCTGACGCGGGTAAACCCCGATTTCGTCAGTCGGCACCGCTGGCAGGTCGTTGACAGCGATTTACAGGCGCTGGCAGGCTTACTGAATCAACACAGTGATTACGTTGTGGCAGATGAAACCAGCGCAGGTTTTTTGCTGGGTCAGTTACAGCAGGGTGAGATTTACCAGCTCGCCTCCCCCCTCGATCCGGGAGTGTTACAGCTCAGGGCGCTGACCAGGGATCCGGCACTGACGCAGCAGCTGGATAGCGCGATACGCCAGCTTCCGATGGAGGTGGTAAACGGTATTCAGGGGCGCTGGAGCAGCGCACTACCGCGCTATCAGGACAGTAATACCGCGCGCCTGACCCCGATGGAGCGTAGCTGGATTGCCCGACACCCAACAATTATTTACGCGGCCGTCAGCGACGATTATCCGTGGAGCTACCGTAATGCCAGCGGCCAGCCTGCCGGTTATAACGTTGATTTACTCAACAGTATTGGTCAGATCACTGGCCTGCGTTTTGAGCCTTACTGGGTCAGCAATGCGCAGCAGGCGGGTATGCTGGTCACTCAGGGTCGTGCGCTAATCCAGCTAACGCTGCCGCTGACCGGCAATGGCGCGATGCTAAACAATACGCAGCCGGTCTGGCGCGCCCTGTGGGGCGTCTACATCCGTTCATCGGGGCAGAGCGTCAGCGAGTGGGCGGATCTCAGCGGCAAGCGGATTGGCATAAAGCGCGGCGACATTGCCTCCCGGCAGCTACCTGCGGACGTGGTGCCTCAGGTATTCGATGACACCACCAGCCTTTACGATGCCCTCGCCAGCGGCCAGATTGATGCACTGGTGGATAACGTTCTTTCTGCACGCTGGCGTATCCAGAGCCGCTATGCCAACCGGTTGCAGCTGGCCTTTACCGCCAGTGATACCGCCTGGCCCGTTGCGTTGGGTATCGCTCCTGACCAGCCGCTGCTGCGCGCATTACTTAATAATAGCCTGCAACAGATTCCTGTTGAGAGCTGGCAACGGCTGCGGGAAACCTGGAGCAGCACGCCGGAAGGTTTTGATGAGGGCCATCAGGGCGTGATGCGGCCAATATCACTGTTTGTGCTGGTCGCCGCGCTGTTTGCCATTATCTTCCTGCTCATTCTGCTGCTGAGGCGTTATCTCGATCAGCGCCGTGAACGCCAGCAGCGATTGCAGCTGGAGCAGGAGCGCGAAGTTGCCCAGCGGGAAAACCGGATGAAAAGCCAGTTTCTGGCGACGGTCAGCCACGAGTTACGCACGCCGATGCAGGCAGTGCTGGGGTTGCTGGAGCTGGAACTGGCACAGCAGCCCCAGCGCCATAATTTATCGTTGATTTACAGCAGCGCAGCCAGTCTGCTGACGCTGCTGAATGACTTACAGGATCATGCCAGGGTGGAGAGCAACAGTTTTAGCCTGGTGCCGCGCCCGCTGGAGCCGAAGAGCTGGCTCAGGCGCATGGAAGCTTTCTACCATCCGCTGATGCGCCAGCATGGCCCCCGGCTGCGCGTCAGCGCCGAGACAACGCTGCCCGCATGGGTATTGATTGATGGCGAGCGCCTGCAACAGATTGCCAATAATCTGATTGGTAACGCGATTAAATTTACCGCGCAGGGGGAGATCCATCTTACGCTTACTGCGCTGGAGGATCCGCCCCGGCTCTGTTTGTGCGTTACCGATACCGGCAGCGGCATTCCTCCGGATGAGCAGCAGCGGCTGTTTGAACCCTGGTATCAGACGCCGTCTGGCCGTCAAATGTCGGTACAGGGCAGCGGACTGGGATTGTCCATCTGCCGTGAAATTGTCAGCCGAATGGGCGGGACGATTGATTTGCAATCTGCACCCGGCGAGGGCACCCGGGTTAGCGTCATTTTGCCATGGCAGATAATTGATGCACCGCAGCATAGCGCGACTGCGGATCGCCCCGTTGCGGCTATCACCCGCCACCTGCACGTGGCAATTGTCGATGACCATCCGGCCAACCTTCTGGTTATGCAGCAGCAGCTGGCGCACTGCGGTATCCAGGCTGACACGTTTTCCAACGGTCGTGAGCTGCTGGACGCCGCGCGGCATACCCAATGGGACTTACTGCTGATTGATTTCAGCATGCCTCACCCGGATGGCGTAACGCTGGCGAAGATCCTGCGCCGCAGTGAACGTCATCAAACGCATCACACACGCATTGTGCTCTGTTCGGCGGATGCGCAGATCCTCAACCACCCACAGGCGCAGCAGGTTGCCGATAATCTGCTGCTCAAGCCCGTTTCTCTGACCGATATTGCCGCGCTATTGCAGGATGATGCCGCCGATGATCTGTTTGCCGACGTTGCCCAGCGCCTGAACCAGCTTGCCCATCATGATGCGCACTATTTCCAACGTTTGTGCCGCACATTAAGTGACACATTAGCTCGCGATTGCCAGGCAATGACCCAGGCGGCAGCCGCGCAAGAGTGGACGGCGCTGGAGAAAGCCGCCCACAGGATGAAAGGGAGCTGGCTGCTGCTGGGATACAGTGAAGGTGAGCGTCTGTGCCAGCAGATCATTGAAGCGGCACAAACTCATCAGTCAGCTAAATCTGCGCTAACTTTATTGGTATCATTTAGCGATAAATTACTCACTCAACTGGAATTTTATGGCTCACAACCACAGTGAAAAAGACACTAATCGCTCCCGTCTGCTGGCCGCCTTTACGGTAACGGCGATCTTTATGGTGGCAGAGGTGGCGGGTGGGCTGCTCTCTGGCTCGCTGGCGCTGCTGGCAGACGCCGGACATATGCTTACCGATGCCGCAGCACTGCTGCTGGCGCTGCTGGCTACGCAATTTTCCCGACGTAAACCCACAGCGCAGCACTCATTTGGCCTGCTGCGTTTAACGACCCTTGCCGCATTTATTAATGCTATTGCCCTGCTGGCGATTACCGTTCTGATTGTATGGGAAGCATTAGAACGCTTCTGGCAACCAAGACCCGTAGCCGGGGGCATGATGCTGATTATTGCTATCGGCGGGCTGCTGGCGAACCTGCTCTCATTTTGGCTGCTGCGCAACGGCAGTGAAGAGAAGAATCTTAATGTGCGGGCTGCGGCGCTGCACGTGCTTGGGGATCTGCTGGGATCGGTAGGAGCTATCGTTGCCGCGCTGATCATTATGCTGACCGGCTGGACGCCAATTGATCCGCTGCTGTCTGTTCTCGTCTCTTTGCTGGTGCTGCGCAGCGGCTGGGCGCTGATGAAAGAGAGCGGCCGTGAACTGCTGGAAGGTGCACCGCGCGATATTAACGTGGATAAACTGCAACGCGCGCTGGTGCGTACTATTCCTGAGGTTCGCCATATACATCATGTGCATCTGTGGCAGGTGGGAGAGAAGCCGGTAATTATGCTGCATGCCCAGGTGATCCCGCCGCGCGATCATGATGCGCTGGTACAGCGAATTCATGACTATCTGCAGGAACATTACGGCATTGGTCATGCAACAGTGCAGCTTGAGTATCAGCGCTGCGATGAAGAAGGCTGTGATTTACACTGGATTCAGGGCGGTGGCGAGCATCACCACCATCACCATTGATTCATCAGGGTCAGGCTGCTGCCTGACCCTGACCGTTTAGCGGGGCTGGCGGGCGCTCTTGATCCACAGCCACGAACCGTTGAGGGCAATCAGTGTCAGCAGGGCATATTCCAGCGCCATCGCATAGACGCCCTGGCGGGCGAAAATCATCACACTGATCACATTAATGATCACCCACAGCAGCCAGTTCTCGACATACTTACGTGTCATCAGAATCATCGCCACTATCGACAGCACCATCATGCAGGAGTCCCAGAACGGGAACGCATCCGGCTGTAGCTGCGGCATCACCACGTTGAGACCCAGGCTCTGCATCAGCGATACTGAGGCGTGCGTCAGGAAGGCAAATACCGGATCGATGAAACGTGTCATCAGCGCAATGGCCACGACAATCGCCGCACCCCAGCCAAGCAGTTTTGGCAGAGGCAGCCAGCGGATTTTCAGCGCTTGCTGATTATCGCTGGTTTGCCGGCTCCACGCGTACCACCCGTAGATATTGGCGACAAAGAAAAACAGTTGCAGCAAAAGGCTGGCGTACAGCTGGATCTGGAAGAAGATCACCGCAAACAGCGTAACGTTGATCAGACCAAACGCATAGTTGACGATCTTTTCCTGGCTCGCCAGCCAGATACAGAGCAGTCCGGCAATGGTGCCAATCGCTTCGATCCACGACAGATCGTAACCGCCTGCACCAAGAGGAATATGCACCAGAATATTAGAAGTACTGAAAAAATCCATATTGGTAAATCCTTCAATTTATAGCCTGTTATAAGCCTGAATGGTGCTCGGTAACCTCAGGCAATCAGGCATTACCTTTGCCCATGATTTTAACTTTCAGATCAGCAGCAAAGGTTAGCATACGATCCAGCGGTATCAATGCAGCCTGACGCAGTGCCTCATCCACAAAAATTTCATGCTCATGCCCGCCCTGCTCCAGGCCATCGGCAATGGCTTTCAGGCCATTCATCGCCATCCACGGGCAGTGAGCGCAGCTGCGACAGGTGGCACCTTCACCCGCAGTTGGCGCTTCCAGCAGCTCTTTATCCGGACAGGCCTGCTGCATTTTGTAAAAAATTCCGCGATCGGTAGCAACGATCATCTGCTTATGGGGCATGGTCTGTGCGGCGTGGATCAGCTGGCTGGTGGAACCAACGGCATCGGCAAGGTCGACAATCGCCTGCGGGGATTCCGGATGCACCAGCACCGCTGCATCAGGATAAAGCAGCTTCATTCGCTGTAACGCCTGGGTTTTAAACTCGTCGTGAACAATACAGGCTGCCTGCCAGCAGATAACATCGGCACCGGTTTTGCGCGTCACGTACTGACCAAGATGGCGATCAGGTGCCCAGATGATTTTTTCACCCAGACTATCGAGATGCTCAATCAGCTCTACGGCAATACTCGAAGTGACAACCCAGTCGGCACGAGCTTTAACCGCCGCCGAAGTGTTGGCATACACCACCACGGTGCGGTCGGGATGAGCGTCGCAGAATTTACTGAATTCATCGATCGGACAGCCAAGATCGAGCGAACATTCTGCCTGCAAGGTCGGCATCAGAATGGTTTTTTCAGGGCTGAGGATTTTCGCTGTTTCCCCCATAAAACGAACTCCGGCCACCAGCAGCGTGGAAGCGGGATGCTGGCTGCCGAAGCGGGCCATCTCAAGGGAGTCCGATACGCAGCCGCCGGTCTCTTCCGCCAGCGCCTGAATTTCCGGGTCGCTGTAATAGTGGGCCACCATCACCGCATCACGCTCTTTCAGGAGGCGCTTGATTTTCTCGCGGTAAAACTGTTTTTCATCAACAGATAAACGGGCCGGTTTCGGCGGAAAGGGATAGATAGCAGCTTCAGGATCAAACATCAGGCTCATAAGGCGACTCTCGTTTCTTCAACTTAACCGAATTAACGTAGAAGGCCCGTCTGGTGCCAACTCTACGGCTGGTTTGTTTTATATGCTAAACACAATAGCTGAATTACGAATTTATGTCGCCGGGTTTTTAATTTTTGCCTCAGGGTGTGATGACGATCGTCAAAGCGTCTCTTCCGTCCACAGCTGCCCCCCCTCCAGGCGCAGCAAGAAGGCTTTAGTTGGCAGGCCGCCGGCAAACCCGGTCAGCTTACCGTTAGTACCGATCACCCGGTGGCAGGGAGCAATAATCGACAGCGGGTTACGACCGTTGGCAGCACCAACCGCACGCACGGCGGTAGGGTTACCAATCTGTTGGGCAATCTGCCCGTAAGTACGGGTTTCACCAAAAGGAATAGTCACCAGCGCAGCCCAGACGTTCTTTTGAAACTCGGTGCCGATAAACACCAGCGGTAGTGAAAATTGCTGACGCTTGCCGCTAAAATATTCCCGTAACTGACGTTCCGCTTCCAGCAGCGTCGCGTGGTGCAGGTCTTCCTGCTGTGGCCGGAAGCGTACGCGTTTCGGATCGTCGTTCTCCCAGAGCACTGCTGCCAGCCCCTCTTCCGTCGCAACCAGCTTAAGTTCCCCGACCGGGGAGTTCATCATTTTGTACCAGAATGCCATCTTCCCTCTCCTTCTCTGTCAGGGGTAAGCTGTATTATGCCCTGGCGCTGGCGCATCGCTGGCCGTTTTCGGACACCGGCACAGAATAATTTCGCGTCCGGAAATGGCGAGTACCAGAAGTGCTAAATGCCTACACTGAAGTGAATTGTGTGCAACAGGACATAAAGATGATTGATCCGACCTCTGCTTACCGCGCCCTTACCTCACGTGATGCACGCTTTGACGGCGTATTTTATGTGGGCGTGACCTCAACCGGAATCTACTGTCGGCCAATTTGCCCGGTTAAAGCACCGCGGGCCGAAAACTGCCTGTTTTTTGACAGTGCTGAGGCAGCAGAAAAAGCATCTTTCCGTCCGTGCCTGCGCTGTCGCCCCGAACTGGCCCCCGGACACGCCCCTGTGGATAGCGGTCAGCGGATTGCGGAACGATTAATGCAGCGGATTGATGAAGGGCTGATTGAGCAGGTTGATAGTCTGGAAGAGATCGCCGCCTGTTTTCATCTCAGCCTGCGCCAGCTTCGCCGTATTGTGCAGAAGGAACTCGGGGTTTCTCCGCAAGAGCTGCGCCAGACCCGGCGACTGCTGCTGGCTAAACAGTTATTGAGCGAGACCCACCTGCCGGTTACGCAGATTGCCTTTGCCAGTGGATTCTCCAGCCTGCGGCGCTTTAATGCTGCATTCAGCAGCCAGTATCGTATGCCTCCCACTCATCTGCGTAAGCATCGCGAGGCCCGCGAAGGCCACCTCAACGGCGGTGATACTTCCATGCTGCAACTGAGCTATCGCGCCCCTTATGACTGGGAGGCGATGCTGGCCTTTCTGCGGCGTCGTGCGCTGATGGGGGTAGAGAGTGTGGATGATAGCAGTTATGCGCGTACCGTTCGTCTGGGGCAGCATAATGGCTGGATAAGAGTGACGCAGCAGGTTGAGAAGAAAGCGTTACAGGTAGAATTCACACACTCACTGAATCCCGTGCTACCTGTTTTGCTGCGCCGCCTGAGAAATCTGTTTGATCTGAGCGCCCGCCCTGACCTGATTGCGGAGCATCTGAGCCAGGATGCGTTATTGCGCCCTTCTGTGCTGGCTAATCCAGGATTACGGGTTCCCGGTGCATTTGATGGTTTTGAGATGGCGATGCGCGCCATTCTCGGACAGCAGATCACCGTGAAAGCAGCTGCTACGCTGGGCGGTCGATTTGCTACGACGCTGGGTGAAGAGATCGAAACGCCTGTTGCCGGGCTGACGCACCTTTCCCCTCTGCCTGCCCGGGTGGCGCAATGTACTGTAGATGAGATTGCCAGTCTGGGAATCGTCAGTGCCCGCAGCCGCTGCATCCTGGCGCTGGCGGAGCATTGTTCACAGGGAAAATTGCAGCTGGATGCCGCCAGTCATACCGAGCAGACCATTACGCAACTGCTGACCCTGCCGGGAATTGGCGAGTGGACGGCACAATACCTTGCTATGCGCGCTCTACGCTGGCCAGACGCGTTTCCGGCGGGAGATATCGTAGTGCGTAATAACCTTGGCGGTCTTAGCGTTAAACAGGCGGAGGCGCGCTCTCAGGCATGGCGTCCGTGGCGAAGCTATGCGGTGATGCATATCTGGCATAGCGGAAAGTTGGTTTAGGCCGGCGGGTCAGGCGTGCCTGACCCCTACGAGGGCGCGCAACTATTTACCCAGGGACGTGCCGCGCTGGCATCGCAGATAGCAAAAAGGCGCCTTTAGGGCGCCTTCTTAACATTGGTGGGTCGTGCAGGATGACTCGGCTTCGCCTCGCCCTTCGGGTCGTTGCTGGCGCAACGCTGTCTCACTGCGTTCGACCCGAACCTGCGGCAGGTTCGAACCCCGCCCGATTTGCACATAGCAAAAAGGCGCCTTTAGGGCGCCTTCTTACATTGGTGGGTCGTGCAGGATGACTCGGCTTCGCCTCGCCCTTCGGGTCGTTGCTGGCGCAACGCTGTCTCACTGCGTCGACCCGAACCTGCGGCAGGTTCGAACCCCGCCCGATTTGCAGATAGCAAAAAGGCGCCTTTAGGGCGCCTTCTTAACATTGGTGGGTCGTGCAGGATTCGAACCTGCGACCAATTGATTAAAAGTCAACTGCTCTACCAACTGAGCTAACGACCCGATATGGTGGGTGATGACGGGCTCGAACCGCCGACCCCCTCCGTGTAAAGGAGATGCTCTACCAACTGAGCTAATCACCCATATCAGAACTGCTACGCATGCTTTCACGGTTTACACCGCTTACTGCTTAGATAGTGGTGGGTCGTGCAGGATTCGAACCTGCGACCAATTGATTAAAAGTCAACTGCTCTACCAACTGAGCTAACGACCCGCAATGCGGTAAATCTGTACTATGCTATCTCTTACTACTTTGAAGTGGTGGGTCGTGCAGGATGACTTCGCCCTTCGGGCCGTTGCTGAAGCAACGTTGTCTCGCTTTCGCTCGACTCGAACCTTTTACGGTTCTCATCCTTCACGGTTTGCACCGCTTACTACTTTGAAGTGGTGGGTCGTGCAGGATGACTTCGCCCTTCGGGCCGTTGCTGAAGCAACGTTGTCTCGCTTTCGCTCGACTCGAACCTTTTACGGTTCTCATCCTTCACGGTTTACACCGCTTACTACTTTGAAGTGGTGGGTCGTGCAGGATTCGAACCTGCGACCAATTGATTAAAAGTCAACTGCTCTACCAACTGAGCTAACGACCCGATATGGTGGGTGATGACGGGCTCGAACCGCCGACCCCCTCCGTGTAAAGGAGATGCTCTACCAACTGAGCTAATCACCCATATCGAAACTTCAAAGCACGGCTTTCACCGCTTACTGATTACCAATATCCTTCACGGTTTGCACCGCTTTCGCTCGACTCGAACCTTTTACGGTTCTCATCCTTCACGGTTTGCACCGCACACTACTTAGATAGTGGTGGGTCGTGCAGGATTCGAACCTGCGACCAATTGATTAAAAGTCAACTGCTCTACCAACTGAGCTAACGACCCAATTTTGTGCTGCTGGCGTCTGTTAAGATATCCCCCGGCAACGGCGGCATATATTACTGATTTCCATTTCCAGCGCAACCACTATTTCTGGATAAGCCGTTCAACTGCTTAGGATTCACGCGGCAAGACTATAAATCACGCTAAAACAGGCCAAATCACACCAGTTAAAGTGTTGCAGAGCGCTTTTGCGCCTGTTTCGCAGCTTCACTGTTTGGGTACAGTTTAACCACCTGCTGATAGACCGCTTTGGCTTTCGCCTTGTCGCCTTTTTCCTGCATGATCACCCCAACCTTCAATAACGCATCTGCGCTTTTAGGTGATTTGGGGTAATTTTTAACTACAGTGGCAAAATAAAATGCTGCGTCGTCTTTTTTGCCTTTGTTGTAATTCAGCTGGCCGAGCCAATAGTTCGCGTTAGGCTGGTAAGTTGAATCCGGGTATTTCTTCACAAAAGCCTGAAACGCAGATATCGCCTGATCGTACTGTTTCTTTTCCAGTACCAGCGCAACAGCCGCATTGTAGTCGGTATTCGCATCACCGCTCTGAGTTGGAGCAGCGGCAGCAGCTGGTGCTGCCGCCGGGTTGCTACTATCAGAAGAGCTGGCAGCAGCCGCACCAGCACCTGAAGCAGCCGCTGCGCCGGCGTTTGCACCACCGCTGCTGAGACTGTCAATCTGCTGATAAAGCCCTTTCTGACGCTCCACAACCTGATTCAGCTGATAGCTATTTTCCTGAATTTGACCGCGTAATGAATCAATATCACTTTGAGTTTCGGAAAGTTGCTGCTGAAGCTGCTGGAGGAGTTGCGCTTGAGAGTTAGAAATACGCTCAAGGGTAGTGACACGGTCTTCAACCGAGCCGGAGCCAACGTTACTGATTGTTGCCTGGGCATTAGCGGCCCAGGGGGCCGCTACGCCAACCAGTAACGACAGACTCAACAAGTGAGTTCTGAAGCTACTAATCATGTGATTCTCTTAGTAAACCAGTACTGCACGACGGTTTTTAGCATAAGCTGCTTCGTCGTGACCCAGTACTGCAGGTTTTTCTTTACCGTAAGAAACGATAGAGATCTGGTCAGCAGAAACGCCTTTACCCTGCAGGTACATTTTAACAGCTGAAGCACGACGTTCGCCCAGGGCGATGTTGTATTCAGGAGTACCGCGCTCATCCGCATGACCTTCTACAGTCACTTTGTATGATGGGTTGCTGCGCAGGAAGTTAGCGTGTGCATCCAGCATCTGAGCGAAGTCAGAAGCGATGTCATACTTATCCAGACCGAAGTATACGATGTTGTTTTTCTGCAGTTCTTGCATCTGCAGACGTGCCTGCTCATCAGAAGACATGTTACCGCTGTTCATGCCGCTGTTAGAACCGTCACCCATGCCCATACCGTTAGTCTGGTCATTGTTGTTGTTCTTGTGAGAGCTACATGCAGCCACTGCGATTACTGGCAGTGCCAGCATTAAGCCTTTCAGCACTTTGTTCAGTTGCATTATTTAATTCCTATTATAGTTTGCCATACATATTTACACATGCATCACAGATACGGCGACCAGGCAGGAAATTTGACCTGTCCATCGGTTGCCGGAAGACGCGCTTTGAAACGCCCATCCGTCGAAACCAACTGCAATACGGAACCCATACCCTGTGTAGAGCTGTAGATTACCATTGTGCCGTTAGGTGCGAGACTTGGCGTCTCATCCAGGAACGTGTCCGTTAATTGTTGAACGGCTCCCGTTACCAGATCTTGTCGGGCGACGTGTTGAGCGCCGCCATTGGTGCTGATCATCACCATAGATTTACCATCAGTGCTTACGTCGGCGTCCTGGTTCTGAGAACCTTCCCAGGTAATACGCTGGGCAGTACCGCCGCTTGCGCTGACTTTATAGATTTGCGGGCGACCGGCCTGATCAGAGGTATAAGCCAGACTCTGGCTGTCCGGGAACCACGTTGGCTCGGTGCTGTTGTAGCGACCATCAGTGACCTGACGAATCTGACCAGAACCAATATCCATCACATACAGATTCAGGCTACCGGTTTTAGATAACGCAAACGCCAGTTTGCTGCCATCTGGAGAGAATGCCGGCGCACCATTGTGACGTGGGAACGAAGCAACCTGTCTGATAGCGCCGTTTGCCAGCGTCTGGATAACCAGTGCAGACTTACCGCTTTCAAAGGTAACGTACGCCACTTTGCTACCATCTGGTGACCAGGCTGGTGACATCAGTGGTTCAGGAGAGCGATGTACCACAAACTGATTGTAACCATCGTAGTCAGAGACGCGCAGCTCATAAGGGAACTGACCGCCGTTGGTCTGTACTACGTAAGCAATACGGGTACGGAACGCACCTTTAATGCCGGTCAGTTTCTCAAAGCTTTCATCACTGGCAGTGTGCGCTGCATAACGCAACCACTGTTTGGTGACTTTAAACTGATTCTGAGCCAGCACAGCGCCCGGGTTGCCGGAAGTATCCACCAGCTGGTAAGAAACCTGATAGCTTCCGTCCGCGCCTGGCTGAACCTGGCCTACTACCACGGCATCAATACCCAGTGCGCTCCATGCAGCAGGCTGCACTTCGGCAGCAGTGGTTGGCTGCTGTGGTAAACGTGAACGATCGATTGGATTGAATTTACCGCTGTTGCGTAAATCAGCAGCAACAATGCCACCAATATCTTCTGGCGCAGCACCTGGGCCATCCCATTTGAAGGGGACAACACCAATTGGACGCGCAGAATTTACACCCTGGGTAATTTCAATGCGTACTTCTGCATGCGCAACTGCGACAAACAGCATTAAAAAACTCAGCGCTACACGAAATGCCTGCTTCATTCTTTCTCCCTTATCCGGGCATAGCACCCACGATAATTAGCCTTGTATCAAGAAACCTAAGAGTACGGCATGCAGAACATAGTTCAACATGCCGCTGATTACTGAATTCTTACAGTTTAAACACGACCGTTGCTTCTTTCACCGCCTGCCAGACATCCTGACTAGGTGGTTTCGGGATTTTCGCCGTACGTGCCGCACTTAATGCAGCCTGGCACAGTGCAGGATCGCCACCCGCAGAAGTTGCAGAAATCAGCAAGCCATCCGGCGCCAGCTTGATGCGGATATCGCATGTTTGTCCGGCGAAAGTATCAGCATCATACAACTTACTCTGGATTGCGCCTTTCACCTGGCCGAGATAACTGTCAATGGCAGCTCCCGATGCACCCGCTTTTTTCTGATTGCCCTGCCCTGCGGCACCGCCACCACCGGCTGCGTTGCCAGATTTTGGCGCATTTTTACCTGAAGTCAGGTCGCCCAGCAGGTCTCCGACATCGCCGGATTCCTTAGCGGCTTCAGCGGCGGCCTTCTTCTTGGCTGCGGCATCAGCTTTGGCTTTCGCCGCTGCTTCAGCTTTCGCTTTCGCGGCGGCATCGGCTTTTTCTTTCGCTGCCGCTGCGGCTTTCTCTTTAGCTTCTTCCGCAGCTTTGGCTTTCGCCTCAGCGGCGGCCTGCTCTTTAGCTTCCTGCGCGGCAGCTTTTGCATCCGCAGCAGCTTTCGCTTTAGCGTCAGCGGCTGCTTTGGCTTTCGCATCAGCAGCGGCTTTCACTTTAGCTGCTTCGGCGGCGGCCTGTTTTGCCTCAGCTTCAGCTTCTTTTTTTGCGTCGGCAGCGGCTTTTTTCGCCTCTTCAGCCGCTTTTTTCTGTGCATCTGCGGCAGACTTCGCCTGAGCATCAGCCTGAGCTTTCGCATCCGCTTTGGCCTTCGCCGCCGCTGCTTCTGCCTGTTTTTGCTCCTGCTGTGCCTGCTTCGCAGCATCAGCGGCCTGCTTCTGCTCGGCGGCCTGTTCAGCAGCCTGCTGTTTAGCCTCTTCCTGGGCTTGCAGTCGCTCTTTTTCGATCTGTTTCAGTCGCTGCTGCTCTGCGGCCTGCTTCTGCTGCAACTCTTCTGCCTGCTGTTTAGCCTGCTTTTGACGTTGCTGTTCAGCTCGCTTGCTGTCACTTTGCTGATTTTGCTGACGATTGTACTGTTCTACGACCGCGCCAGGATCGACCATAACTGCATCAATATCGCCACCGCCACCGCCGCCGCTGGCGTCGATGTTTTCGTCAAACGAGCTCCACACCAGCACTGCCACCAGAATAATGTGGAAGATAACTGACAGGGTTATGGCTCGTTTTAACTTTTCGTCTTGCTCGGTTGCCTTCGACACTCTCGGTTCCCAAAAACGGTTCGAATGAATTAAATCGGCTGCGTCATTAATCCGACAGACTTCACGCCTGCCTGATGCAGCAAGTTCAGTGCCTTGATGATTTCCTCGTAAGGAACCTCTTTGGCTCCGCCAATCAGGAACACCGTTTTAGGGTTGGCCGTAAGGCGACGCTGCGCTTCGGCTACCACCTGTTCCGCTGGCAACTGCTCCATCCGATCGTGATCGACCACCAGGCTGTACTGCCCGACGCCTGCAACTTCAACAATCACAGGAGGATTATCATCGCTGGAGACGGTTTTAGAATCTGTTGCGTCCGGTAGATCAACTTCCACGCTTTGAGTGATGATTGGCGCCGTTGCCATAAAAATCAGCAGCAGCACCAGCAGCACGTCCAGCAACGGAACAATATTGATCTCGGACTTGACGTCGCGGCGACCGCGACCACGCCTTCTGACCATGCTAACCTCCGACTTACTTGCTTACGTCGCTAGAAAAAGCCTGACGATGCAGGATAGCCGTGAATTCTTCCATAAAGTTGTCGTAGTTCTGCTCCAGCTTGTTCACGCGCTGGGTCAGGCGGTTGTAGGCCATAACCGCAGGGATAGCGGCGAACAGACCGATTGCGGTTGCAATCAGCGCTTCTGCAATACCCGGTGCTACCATCTGTAAAGTGGCCTGCTTCACCGCACCCAGTGCGATAAAGGCGTGCATAATCCCCCATACCGTACCAAACAGACCAATATAAGGGCTGATGGAACCTACGGTACCGAGGAAAGGTATATGGTTTTCCAGCGCTTCCAGTTCACGGTTCATGGAAATACGCATAGCTCGGGTCGCGCCCTCCACAACCGCTTCCGGCGCATGGTTGTTAGCACGATGCAGACGGGCAAACTCTTTAAATCCCGCATAGAAAATTTGCTCAGAACCGCCCAGCTCATCGCGACGAGCCTGGCTTTCCTGATAGAGACGAGACAGTTCGATACCAGACCAAAACTTATCTTCGAAGGCATCTGCATCACGCGTAGCTGCATTCAAAATACGGGTGCGCTGAATGATAACGGCCCAGGATGCGATAGAAAAACCCATTAAAATCAACATGATAAGTTTGACCAGAAGGCTCGCCTTCAGGAACAAATCAAGAATGTTCATGTCAGTCACTGCTTGAACTCCGCGACAATAGACTTGGGAAGCGCTATCGGCTTCATTAGATGTGGATTGATGCAGGCGATCAAGACCTCTGCCTCATTGAGCACACGGCCTTCTGCATTAACGATGCGTTGTGCGAATGTCATGGTCGTTCTGGTCATGCCAATAACCTCGCTTTGCACATCGAGCATTTCGTCGAGTCGTGCAGCTGCAAGGTAATCAACCGTGATACGACGCACGACGAAAGCCACCTGCTGTTCCAGCAGAGCCTGTTGATTGAAATGGCGCTGGCGCAGCATTTCAGTTCGTGCCCGTTCATAAAAAGCGACATAGCTGGCATGGTAAACCACACCACCGGCATCGGTATCTTCGTAATAGACACGCACCGGCCATCGAAACAGCGTTGTACTCACTCTACATCCCGGTAATGCTAACGTTGGTACAGGAAAACGTTGCTACTATACGCAAGAGCTAACCTATTGGGAATGGGTTGCCACAAGCTGATGAAAATAATTATCGCACCGTAACAACTTCACTAATTTCAGCACATTTGTTAGACAATGATTGACATAAAAGCAGCTGAGAAAAGATTTAAAGGCAATACAACGCGGTGTTTTAAGAAGAGAAGAACAGAGGGGCCTGAGAAACTGCCCCTCTGCACTATCAGAGGAAGAAAAAGCCGACTCCACTCAGCAGGATCAACAACGCCGGAAGTGGAGAGAAGAAACCGCGCCAGCGCAAACGGTGCGGGCGGAAACCCACGCCGTGAATCACACCGGTACAAACGGCCCACATCAGTACCAGCCCCTGCCAGATAGCCAGGTCGCTGCTGTTGGCCGCAAAGCGCGCCGGGTTCCAAAACATACATCCCGCCAGCACTAATGCAGCCACCAGGGAAAGAGCCCGCAACGGGCCCTTATCCATAAGTTGATAGAGTCGAGCGATGCCCTCCCCCATTACAGCTTCTCTTTACTCGCAGCAGACGCTTCAGCTTGTTCCAGCGCCAGTGCCGTAATGATACCGAAGGCACAGGCCAGCAGCGTGCCGAGAATCCAGGCAAAATACCACATGATGTCGCTCCTTCCTTAGTAGAGAGAATTGCTGTTACTTTCAATCTGTTCTTTGGTCACACGACCGAACATTTTGTAGTAACACCAGGCTGTATAGGCCAGGATGATCGGAACGAAGATGATGGCCGTTACGGTCATAACTTTCAGCGTCAGCACTGTTGATGTGGCATCCCACATTGTCAGGCTAATATTCGGTACGGTGCTTGATGGCATCACGAACGGGAACATGGCGATACCCGCAGTCAGGATGACACAGGCCAGCGTCAGTGAAGAGAACACAAACGCCCATGCCCCTTTCTCAAGCCGTGAGAACAGAATCGTTAACAGCGGCAGTACCACACCCAGTGCCGGGATAGCCCAGAGAACAGGTGCGTGGTTGAAGTTTACCATCCAGGCACCCGCCTGACGGCTCACTTCTTTGGCCAGTGGATTAGATGCACCGTTATGATCCATCACTGAAGTCACGACGTAACCATCAATGCCGTACACTACCCAGATACCAGCCAGCACGAAGCACACCATCATTACCGCAGCAGAAATCTGTGCTGCTTTGCGTGTACGCAGGTGGAGTTCACCAACGGTACGCATCTGCAAATAGGTGGCACCCTGAGTCAGGATCATGGTCAGGCTGACAATACCGGCCAGCAGGCCAAACGGGTTCAGCAGCTGGAAAAAGTTACCGGTATAGAACAGACGCAGATCGCTGTCGATATGGAACGGTACGCCCTGTAACAGGTTACCGAATGCCACACCAATCACCAGCGGCGGAACAAAGCTACCGATGAAGATCCCCCAGTCCCACATACCACGCCAGCGCATATCTTCAATCTTAGAGCGGTAGTCGAACCCGACCGGACGGAAGAACAGTGACGCCAGCACCAGGATCATCGCCACATAAAAGCCGGAAAACGCAGCAGCATAAACCATCGGCCAGGCGGCAAACAGCGCGCCGCCTGCGGTGATCAGCCAAACCTGGTTACCGTCCCAGTGTGGAGCGATACTGTTGATCATAATTCGGCGCTCGGTATCGGTACGACCAAGAATGCGGGTCAGCATCCCTACCCCCATATCGAAGCCGTCGGCGACTGCAAAACCAATCAGCAAAATGCCGATCAGCAGCCACCAGATAAAACGCAATTCTTCATAAGTTAACATGTGTGGACTCCTGTCTTAGCGTGCCGGCTGCGAGGCGATGCTGGACTGTTCATAGTGATAGCGTCCGGTTTTCAGGCTGCTTGGACCCAGGCGAGCGAACTTGAACATCAGATACATTTCAGCCACCAGGAACAGCGTGTACAGACCACAAATCAGCCCCATTGAGAACAGCAGGTCGCCGACAGTCAGTGATGAGTTCGCTACAGCGGTTGGCAACACTTCACCAATTGCCCACGGCTGACGGCCGTACTCTGCAACAAACCAGCCTGATTCAATAGCAATCCACGGCAGCGGAATACCGTACAGAGCACATTTCAGCAGAAGCGGGCATTTACCAATACGGTTACGAATGACTGACCAGAATGAGAGGCCAATGATCAGTAACATCAGCACGCCACAAAGAACCATGATGCGGAAGGAGAAATAGAGCGGTGCAACACTCGGAATCGAGTCTTTGGTTGCCTGCTGGATCTGTGCTTCGCTGGCATCTGTAACTTTCGGTGTATAGCGTTTTAACAGCAGACCATAGCCAAGATCGTGTTTCGCTTCATTAAACGCAGTTCTTACCGCCGGATCCTGATTACCTGTGCGCAACTCCTGCAACAGCTCATAGGCTTTCATCCCGTTACGAATACGCACTTCATGCTGTTGCATCAGCTCTTTCAGCCCGGTGACCTGCTTATCGACAGATCGGGTTGCGATCAAGCCCAGAGCCCACGGAATCTGGATTGCATATTTATTCTGCTGTGCTTCCTGATCAGGAATACCAAACAGAGTAAAGGCGGCTGGTGCAGGCTGTGTTTCCCACTCTGCTTCGATTGCGGCCAGTTTGGTTTTCTGTACGTCACCAATTTCATAGCCTGATTCATCACCCAGCACGATAACGGACAGGATAGCCGCCATACCGAAGCTGGCAGCAATGGCAAATGAGCGCTTGGCGAAAGCAATGTCGCGGCCACGCAGCAGATAGTAAGCACTGATACCAAGAATGAACATGGCACCACAGGTGTAACCCGCTGCAACGGTGTGCACGAATTTAACCTGTGCTACCGGGTTCAGCACCAGCTCGGAGAAGCTGACCATCTCCATGCGCATGGTTTCAAAGTTAAAGTCAGATGCGACAGGATTCTGCATCCAGCCGTTTGCCACCAGAATCCACAGTGCGGAGAGGTTAGAACCTAATGCGACCAGCCAGGTCACTGCCATATGCTGCACTTTGCCCAGGCGATCCCAGCCAAAGAAGAACAGCCCGACAAAGGTCGACTCAAGGAAGAACGCCATTAAGCCTTCAATGGCGAGAGGGGCACCGAAGATATCACCCACGTAGTGCGAGTAATAAGACCAGTTCGTACCGAACTGGAACTCCATGGTCAGCCCGGTTGCAACACCCAGGGCAAAGTTAATACCAAACAACTTTCCCCAGAACTTGGTCATATCTTTGTAGATTTGTTTACCAGACAGTACATAAACCGTTTCCATGATGGCCAGTAAAAACGCCATACCCAGCGTTAATGGCACAAACAAGAAATGGTACATAGCAGTCAAAGCAAACTGTAATCGCGACAGTTCGACAATATCAAACATTTTGACTCCTTGCTCCGCAAGTGGGTTCCGACAGAAGAATACCCGAGTAAACTACTCAGAATTACCTGGAACATCCCAATAAAAAATGAATATTTAAATCCCATAATGTGGCCACGGAGAGGCAGGAAAAAAACACCTCAGCCTTTAACCCAAAGTTCACGTCACAGCTCAGGAAAATCCAAAAGACATTCCATCGACTATAATACGCCTTTATACACACAGGTTTAAAGTGGTTTTGTGACACCCGTATTATTTTTAGCAGGTTGCATCAAATTTCAATGAAATGGGAGACATAACCCTAATTTGATGCAGCGCAATTTAAACCAAAAACAGGCTAACACTCCAGAGAAATACCCAACAAATAAGTTTGTTTTTGTTGATCTAAATTAATATTTAGATCTCTCACATTGTGGTACCACGCGATTCTTGTTAAAGAATTGTATGCGTTATTTGGGATAAGGTTAAATATAAAAAGCAATACCGGGGCAATTTAACGTTAAATAACATATTGAGGATTTAATAATAATTTAACGTTAATGCACATACCGTGAAAAGTGTGGCAGAGGAAAACAAAAAAGGCCACCCGTGGGTGACCTCTGCTTGAAAAAAGTTGCTGCGGGCGAATGTTACTGAGGCAGTACCGCTTTTACGGCTTCGCCGATATCAGCCAGACTACGGACAGTTTTCACCCCGGCCGCTTCCAGTGCAGCAAATTTCTCATCCGCTGTACCTTTACCGCCCGCGATAATGGCACCTGCGTGGCCCATACGTTTACCCTTCGGCGCAGTCACACCCGCGATGTAGCCGACCACAGGTTTGGTCACGTATTCTTTGATAAATGCCGCTGCTTCTTCTTCAGCACTACCGCCGATTTCACCAATCATCACGATGGCTTCGGTCTGCGGATCATCCTGGAACAGTTTCAGGATATCGATGAAGTTAGAGCCTGGGATCGGGTCACCGCCAATGCCCACACAGGTGGACTGTCCGTAACCAATATCGGTGGTCTGCTTCACGGCTTCATAGGTCAGGGTGCCGGAACGGGACACAATGCCGATACGGCCTGGCTGGTGAATATGACCAGGCATAATACCAATCTTACAGGCACCCGGAGTGATGACACCCGGGCAGTTTGGACCAATCATACGCACACCGGCTTCATCCAGCTTCACTTTCACGGTCAGCATATCCAGAGTCGGGATACCTTCGGTGATAGTAATAATCAGCTTGATGCCCGCATCAATCGCTTCCAGGATACCGTCTTTGCAGAAGGGTGCCGGAACGTAGATCACGGATGCAGTAGCGCCGGTCGCTTCTACCGCTTCACGCACGGTGTTAAACACTGGCAGACCCAGGTGCTCGGTGCCACCTTTGCCTGGCGTTACGCCGCCAACCAGCTGAGTACCATAGGCCAGCGCCTGTTCGGAGTGGAAGGTACCCTGACCACCGGTGAAGCCCTGGCAGATTACCTTGGTGTTTTTATCGATCAAAATAGACATTATTTACCCTCCGCTGCGGCAACAACGCGCTGCGCCGCGTCACTCAGGCTGGTTGCTGCAATAATATTCAGGCCGCTTTCTGCCAGTTTACTGGCACCCAGCTCGGCATTGTTTCCTTCCAGACGTACCACAACCGGCACGTTCACACCCACTTCTTCCACCGCACCGATGATGCCATCAGCAATCAGGTCACAACGTACGATACCGCCGAAGATGTTCACGAACACCGCTTTCACCGCATCATCAGAGAGGATGATTTTAAAAGCTTCGGTGACACGTTCTTTGGTGGCACCGCCGCCAACATCAAGGAAGTTTGCAGGCTGACCACCGCTCAGTTTAACGATGTCCATCGTACCCATCGCCAGACCGGCACCGTTCACCATGCAGCCGATGTTACCTTCCAGCGCCACATAGTTCAGTTCCCACTGTGCAGCGTGTGCTTCACGGGAGTCTTCCTGGCTTGGATCGCGCATTTCACGCAGTTCAGGCTGACGGAACAGTGCATTACCGTCGGCAGTCAGTTTACCGTCCAGGCAGACCAGATCGCCCTGCTTAGTGATAACCAGCGGGTTGATCTCAACCAGCGCCAGATCGCGCTCCAGGAACAGCGTCGCCAGACCCATAAAGATCTTGGTGAACTGACCAACTTGCTTACCAGTCAGACCCAGCTTGAACGCCAGCTCGCGGCCCTGATAAGGCTGCGGCCCGGTCAACGGATCCAGCGCCATTTTATGAATCAGGTGTGGAGTTTCTTCAGCGACTTTTTCAATTTCTACGCCACCTTCAGTCGACGCCATAAACACCACGCGACGGGTGCCACGGTCAACTACCGCGCCCAGGTACAGCTCCTGATCGATATCGGTCGCAGATTCAACCAGAATCTGGTTCACCGGCTGACCGTGCGCATCAGTCTGGTAGGTCACCAGACGCTTACCCAGCCAGTTTTCTGCAAAAGCACGAATCTCTTCTTTGCTGTTAACCACTTTCACACCGCCCGCTTTACCGCGGCCACCGGCATGAACCTGACATTTCACTACCCACGGGCCGGCACCAATCTTAGAGGCGGCTTCTTCTGCTTCACGTGGCGTGGTGCAGGCATAACCGGTTGGTGCCGGTAAACCATACCGTGCAAACAACTGTTTTGCCTGATATTCGTGTAAGTTCATGATGTTCTATCCATTCAGATCTGAAAAGATTTAGCTGCGAGAGAGGCAGCTACACATAGGGTTGAGCACGGCATAATGCCGTGCTCAGGGGGTCAGACATCCAGCAGCAGACGCGCAGGATCTTCCAGCAGCTCTTTAATCGCCACCAGATAGCCCACAGACTCGCGGCCATCAATCAGACGGTGATCGTAGGAGAGTGCCAGATACATCATTGGCTGGATAACAACCTGTCCATTGACCGCCATCGGACGATCTTTGATCGCATGCATACCCAGAATCGCGCTCTGCGGCGGGTTGATGATCGGAGTAGACATCAGGGAACCGAAAACACCACCGTTGGTGATGGTGAAGTTACCGCCGGTCAGTTCGTCAACGGTAAGCTTACCGTCGCGCCCTTTCACCGCCAGCTCTTTAATTTTCTTCTCAATGTCAGCCATGCTTAATGCATCAACATCTTTCAGCACCGGGGTCACCAGGCCGCGCGGCGTGGAAACGGCAATGCTGACGTCGAAGTAGTTGTGATACACCACTTCTTCGCCATCGATAGAGGCGTTGACTTCCGGATAACGTTTCAGCGCTTCGACAACGGCTTTGATGTAGAAGGACATAAAGCCCAGACGCACACCATGACGTTTTTCGAAGGCATCACCATACTGCTTACGCAGGGCCATAATTGGCTGCATGTTGACTTCGTTAAACGTAGTCAGCATCGCAGTACTGTTTTTCGCTTCCAGCAGGCGCTCTGCCACGCGTTTACGCAGGCGTGTCATTGGCACGCGTTTCTCACTGCGGTTGCCCAGTGAAACTGCCGGGGCAGCAGCAGCAGGCTCTGCGCTCTTCGCAGGCGCTTTCGCCAGATGTTTTTCCACATCTTCACGGGTGATACGTCCACCAACACCGCTGCCTTTGATAGCAGCCGCATCCAGGCTGTGTTCGGCGATCAGGCGACGAATAGCCGGACTGAGGGCATCGTTGCTCTCTTCTTCCAGAGATGCCGTCGCACGCTGCGCAGGAGTTGACTCATTGGCTTCTGCTTTCGCTGAAGTCTCTTTGCCGCCGCTGTTGCCTTCTTTCAGGCGACCCAGCGCCTGACGTGAAACGACGGTAGCGCCTTCATCTTCGAGAATCGCTTCCAGTACGCCGTCGGTGGAAGCCGGGACTTCCAGAATGACTTTATCAGTTTCAATTTCTACCAGCACTTCGTCACGCTTGACGCTGTCGCCAGGTTTTTTATGCCAGGTTGCTACGGTGGCGTCAGCCACAGATTCAGGCAGGTCAGGAACAACGATATCTACGCTACTCATTCTTTTTCCTTAATTATTCAACGTTCAGCGCGTCATTAACCAGATCTTGCTGCTGCTTCTGGTGAACGGACATATAGCCAACTGCCGGTGATGCAGATGCAGGGCGACCGGCATAACGTAATGAAGCCCCAAACGGCACGATTTCGCGGAAGTGATGCTGGCTGCAATACCATGCACCCTGATTCAGCGGCTCTTCCTGACACCAGACAAAATCATGCACGTGAGAATACTGCTGCAACACATCCTGTACCGCTTTGTGCGGGAACGGATATAGCTGCTCAATACGCACGATAGCGACGTCGGTTTGCTCATTTTTACGGCGTTTATCCAACAGATCGTAATAAACCTTGCCGGAACAGAGCACAACACGCTTGATGCCTTGCGGATCGAGGTTATCGATTTCACCAATTGCAGGCTGGAACGCACCGCTGGCAAGCTCTTCCAGAGAAGAAATTGCCTGAGGATGACGCAACAGTGACTTCGGTGACATTACCACCAGCGGACGGCGCATACCGCGCAGCGCCTGACGACGCAGCATATGGTAGACCTGCGCAGGCGTAGAAGGTACGCAGACCTGCATGTTCTGTTCAGCGCAGAGTTGCAGATAACGTTCCAGACGTGCGGATGAGTGCTCAGGCCCCTGACCTTCATAGCCATGCGGCAGCAGCATCACCAGGCCACACATACGGCCCCATTTCTGTTCGCCGGAGCTGATGAACTGGTCAATAACCACCTGCGCACCGTTAGCAAAGTCACCAAACTGCGCTTCCCAGATAGTCAGGGTGCGCGGTTCTGCGGTGGCGTAGCCATATTCAAATGCCAGTACGGCTTCTTCCGAGAGTACGGAGTCCCAGACTTTGAAGATGCCCTGCCCGTTGTGCACATGCTGTAACGGGGTGTAAGTCGAGCCGTTTGCCTGGTTATGGATGACCGCATGACGATGGAAGAAGGTACCGCGCCCCATATCCTCACCGGAGAGACGGCACGGAATGCCTTCATCCACCAGCGTAGCGTAAGCGAGGTTTTCTGCGGCACCCCAGTCGAACGGTTTATTACCGGCCGCCATTTCCGCGCGATCGTTGTAGATCTTCGCCACGCGTGACTGCATTTCTACAGATTCAGGCACCGTGCTGATACGTTTAGCCAGTTCCTGCAAACGTTTCAGTTCGATAGCTTCCGGGTAACCTTCGTCCCAGTCGTGGTTGAGATACGGCGACCAGGTGAAAGAGTGCAGGCTCATCGGACGCCATTCCGGCACCACGCACTCACCGGCATCCAGTGCATCACGGTACAGGTTGACCATTTCCGTGGCATCTTCCAGGCTGGCTACCTGTTCGGCTTCCAGCTTGTCAGCATAGATCTTACGCGGTGTTGGATGTTTTTTGATTTTCTGATACATGACGGGCTGCGTGGCGCTTGGCTCATCAGCTTCGTTATGACCATGACGGCGATAACAGACCAGGTCAATAAACACGTCGCGTTTAAAGGTGTTACGGAAATCCAACGCCAGACGGGTGACAAAGGCAACGGCTTCCGGATCGTCCGCGTTAACGTGGAAGATCGGGGCCAGCACCATTTTACCGATGTCAGTACAGTACTGGGTGGAACGGGCATCTTTAGGATTCGAGGTGGTGAAACCAATCTGGTTGTTGATCACGATACGCACGGTACCGCCCACTTCGTAACCCCGGGCCTGGGACATGTTCAGGGTTTCCTGCACCACACCCTGACCAATTACCGCAGCATCGCCGTGAATGGTGATTGGCAATACTTTATTGCTGGCGGGTTCATCAAGACGGTCGAGACGGGCGCGTACCGATCCCATCACCACCGGGCTGACAATCTCAAGATGCGACGGGTTGAACGCCAGCGCCAGGTGAACCATGCCGCCTTCGGTTTCCACATCGGATGAGAAGCCCATATGGTACTTAACGTCACCGGTGCCCAGATGCTCTTTATGCTTACCAGCGAATTCGTCGAACAGATCCTGTGGTTTTTTGCCCAGCACGTTAATCAGCACGTTCAGACGGCCGCGGTGTGCCATACCCAGCACCACTTCGCGCGTACCGCTCTTACCGGCATGACGGATCATCTCGTTCAGCATGGGCACCAGCGCATCGCCGCCTTCCAGTGAGAAGCGTTTGGCACCCGGGAATTTTGCTCCCAGATAACGCTCCAGACCTTCCGCTGCGGTCAGCTGTTTGAGGAAGCCTTTCTTCTCTTCAACGGAGTAGGAAGCCCGCCCCACCACCGATTCCAGACGCTGCTGAATCCAGCGTTTTTCTTCAGTGTTGGTGATGTGCATATACTCCGCACCAATCGAACCGCAATAGGTCTGCTGCAATGCGGCAAACAGATCGGCCAGCTTCAGCGTCTCTTTGCCGATGGCAAAGGAACCAACATTGAAGCTCTCCTGGAAATCGGCCTCGCTCAGACCATGATAGGCCGGGTCGAGATCCGGTACAGTTTCCTGCTTCCACAGGCCTAACGGGTCGAGGTTTGCTTGCTGATGTCCGCGGAAACGGAAGGCGTTGATCAGCTGCAATACTTTAACCTGTTTGGCATTGGTTTCAGGATCGCTGACGGAGGCGGTGTAGCGCGAAGCATCTTTCGCCAGACGGCGGAAATACTCGCGAGTAGTGGAGTGAAATTGCTCAGGTCTAACCCCAGTTCCAGGAAGCTGCTGGAAAAGAGACTTCCAGGCCACATCGACAGAGTCAGGATCGGTTAAATAGTCCTCATAGAGCTGTTCTATGTAGGACTGGTTCGCGCCGGCCAGCCAGGAGGAGTCCAGCCAGGGTTTCATCGCGCTGTTCTGCATTGTGATCCCTTAAGCATATTTGTGCTTTTTTTTTCGCCGTGGTTGGTTATGGAACCTTTGCAAGTCCCGCGCCGCGTTAACGGCTTACCGTGGTACGGTTCTTCGATACGAGCGACCGGCCCGTAAGGGAACCTTTGCAAAGGGTTTCCGGCAACATATCGCTCTGCCGAAAACACCTTACAAAGATGACCTGATAACGCCGGGAATCCGCAGATCCCCGGAACGTTACGGTTAAGCGCCCCGCTGCAACAGCATCGACTTGATATGGCCGATGGCGCGCGTTGGGTTCAGTCCTTTCGGACATACGCTCACACAGTTCATAATGCTGTGACAGCGGAATACACTGAAAGCATCGTTAAGATTGTCGAGACGAGCATCCGTTTCGGTATCACGGCTGTCAATCAGGAAACGGTATGCCGCCAGTAACCCTGCCGGGCCAATAAATTTGTCCGGATTCCACCAGAATGACGGGCATGAGGTGGAGCAGCAGGCGCAGAGAATACATTCATACAGGCCATCCAGTTTTTCACGCTGTTCCGGCTGCTGAAGGTGCTCCCTTGCTGGCGGTTTTTGCCCATTATTCAACAGGTAAGGCTTAATCTTCTCATACTGAGCATAGAATTGCCCCATGTCCACCACCAAATCGCGGATCACCGGTAAACCGGGCAGCGGGCGGATAACAATTTTCTGTTTACCATTACCCAGCGCAGAAACTGGAGTAATACAGGCCAGACCGTTTTTACCGTTCATATTCAGACCGTCTGAGCCACACACCCCTTCACGGCAGGAGCGGCGAAACGCTAACGTCGGGTCTTTCTCTTTCAGACGCATTAACGCGTCCAGCAGCATCATGTCGCGGCCTTCTTCAGACTCCAGCGTATATTCCTGCATACGCGGAGCATCATCGACATCCGGATTGTAACGATAGATGGAAAATTCGAGTCTCATGGTGTTATCTCCGCAAACTAGTATGTACGTGCTTTCGGCGGGAAGGCCGCACGCAGTTTCGGCTGCATGTTCACCTCACGGCGCGTCATGCTTTCACTCAGCGGCAGATACACGCTGTGACATAACCAGTTTGCATCGTCACGTTCAGGATAGTCGAAGCGGCTGTGCGCTCCACGGCTTTCGGTACGATAGTTGGCAGATACCGCCGTGGCGTACGCTGTTTCCATCAGGTTATCCAGCTCCAGGCACTCAACACGCTGGGTGTTAAAGTCGCTGGAACGGTCATCCAGACGGGCATTCTTCAGACGCTCACGCAGTACTTTCAGCTCTTCAAGACCGCGCGCCATCGCATCACCTTCACGGAACACCGAGAAGTTGTTCTGCATACAGGATTGCAATGCTTTGCGCAGTTCTACCGGATCTTCACCCGTGACGTTATTGTTCCAGCGGTTGAGACGGGCCAGAGAAGCTTCAATCTCTTCTTCTGTTGCCTCACGCAGTTCACCCTGCTCGGCGATGGACTCCTGCAAATGCACGCCCGCAGCACGACCAAATACCACCAGGTCAAGCAGCGAGTTTCCGCCAAGGCGGTTAGCACCGTGCACCGAAACGCAGGCGATTTCACCTACCGCAAACAGTCCAGGAACCAGCACATCTTCGCCCTGCTCGTTCACGGTCAGCGCCTGACCGCTCACGCGGGTCGGGATACCGCCCATCATATAGTGACAGGTTGGGATAACCGGGATCGGCTCTTTCACCGGATCAACGTGAGCAAAGGTACGCGACAGCTCAAGGATACCCGGCAGACGCGCTTCCAGCACATCTTTACCCAGGTGATCCAGTTTCAGCTTGGCGTGCGGGCCCCACGGGCCATCGCAGCCGCGACCTTCGCGGATTTCGATCATGATGGAGCGCGCCACCACGTCACGGCCCGCCAGATCTTTCGCATTCGGCGCGTAACGTTCCATAAAGCGCTCGCCGTGCTTGTTCAGCAGATAGCCGCCTTCACCACGGCAACCTTCCGTTACCAGCACGCCCGCACCGGCAATCCCGGTCGGGTGGAACTGCCACATTTCCATATCCTGTACCGGTACACCGGCACGCAGTGCCATGCCCACGCCGTCACCGGTGTTGATATGGGCATTGGTTGTGGACTGATAAATACGTCCGGCACCGCCGGTCGCCAGCACGGTGGCGCGTGCTTTAAAGTAGACAACTTCACCATCTTCAATGTTCAACGCGGTACAGCCAACAATAGCGCCATCCGCATTTTTCACCAGATCCAGCGCATACCATTCGGAAAAGATAGTGGTGTGGTTTTTCAGGTTCTGCTGATAAAGCGTATGCAGCAGGGCGTGGCCGGTACGGTCAGCTGCCGCCGCCGTACGTGCTGCCTGCTCACCGCCGAAGTTTTTCGACTGACCACCAAATGGACGCTGATAGATACGACCATCATCAAGACGCGAAAATGGCAGGCCCATATGCTCCAGCTCAAGAATGGCTTCCGGGCCGGTTTTACACATATATTCAATCGCATCCTGGTCACCGATATAGTCGGAACCTTTGACGGTGTCATACATGTGCCATTCCCAGTTGTCTTCATGGGTATTACCCAGCGCCACGGTGATACCACCTTGCGCAGACACGGTATGGGAACGGGTTGGGAACACTTTGGATAACAGGGCACAGGTCTGGCCCGATTGGGAAATCTGTAAGGCAGCGCGCATACCTGCACCGCCTGCGCCGATAACCACGGCATCAAATTCTCTTACTGGCAAACTCATTACGCACCCCACACTACGACAGTTCCATAAATTGCATACACTAACAGAGCTACCACAATCACCAGCTGCAACATCATGCGCAGCGCCAGCGGTTTAATATAGTCTGTTAATACCTGCCACATCCCAATCCAGCCATGCACCAAAATGGAGAACAGCGTCAGAAGGGTGAAAACTTTCGTGAAGTTGGAGGCAAAAAAGCCACGCCAGATGTCATAGCTCAGTGGCCCTGACATAACGATAAAGCCGAGGATATACAGTACATAGAGGGTCATAACCATAGCAGCAGCACGCAGCAGCAGCCAGTCATGAATGCCGTTGCGACCCAGTGCAGAAGCATTGCTTACCATACGAGGACTCCAGCCAGAATTGAGAGCACGACAGTGATACCGAATGCAATTTGCGCAGAAAACTTGCCCGTTTCTAATGTTTCACCGAGGAAGCCAAAGTCCATCATCATATGGCGGATACCGCCAGCGATGTGGTACGCCAGTGCGGTCAGAATGCCCCACATGATAAATTTGGCGATAAAGCTGTCCATGACGGCGGAAGCCTGAAGGAAACCTTCGGGAGAAGAGAGCGACAGACCCAGTAACCAGAGCAGAATCCCGATCGACACAAAGGTGATCACGCCGGATACGCGGTGGAGAATGGACGCAATTGCGGTTAAGGGAAACCGGATCGTAGTGAGATCCAAGTTGACAGGTCTTTGTTTTTTCACGGTTTTGCCCACACAGCTTTTCTTATTTTGCTTCCTCCGGTCCTGAAGGGGGGTCAGACAGCGTTAAATAAGTAAACATCGCGCCAGGCACCAAAACTACAACGTCCAGTGTCAAAAACGACGCGTATGAAACGCTGGGTGGCTCCTACTGCAGGGTATTTCCGGAGACCTGGCGGCAGTATAGGTGGATCACATTCTCATTACAATTCCCCTACAAACTCTTTGGGAACATTTCAGCGGAACAGTGATCGCTCTCACGATTTTCATAAATGATACATTTTTAATTGTTTGATTTGACAAAAAATCAACATTATTGTTACAACCAGACGGACAATAGTTCTATGATGCACAAAAGTTATGGGGATACACTTTCCCCTAAGCACAAGTTATGTAACATTGGTTGTGAATACCCATAAAGCATCAGGAATTGACGATAATAACGTCATATCCATACCGGATCTTTATACAACCATGTACGCTTCAGGATTATGTCATCCCGGCCAGTACGCGCCCGTCACTCTGTACCCTGCACGCAAAAAGATGCCACAGAGTTGATGACCTTCTGCGCCCGGCACAAGGCCGGGAGAGCTGACTTTCCTGGTGATAAAGATCCCTAAATAAGGCGCTAAGGAGACTGTAAATGGCTGATAAAAAAGCAACGCTAACCCTAGATGGCGAAGATCCTATTGTTCTTGATGTGCTGAAAGGCACATTAGGGCAGGAGGAGATCGACGTCCGAAATCTGGGTTCTAAAGGGTATTTCACCTTTGACCCCGGCTTTACTTCTACTGCGTCCTGCGAATCTAAAATTACCTATATCGACGGTGATGAAGGCATTCTGCTGCACCGTGGTTTCCCGATTGACCAGCTAGCCCTGCACTCTAACTATCTGGAAGTCTGCTACATCCTGCTGAATGGTGAAGCACCAACGGCGAAAGAATTTGAAGAGTTCAAAACCACCGTTACCCGCCATACTATGCTGCATGAGCAGATCCACCATCTGTTCCGTGGCTTCCGTCGTGATTCACACCCGATGGCGGTAATGTGCGGTGTGACCGGGGCGCTGGCGGCGTTCTATCATGATGCAATGGACGTCAATATTGAACGCCACCGTGAAATCGCCGCGTTCCGTCTGCTGTCAAAAATGCCTACCATGGCAGCCATGTGTTACAAATACTCCATTGGCCAGCCGTTTGCCTATCCGCGCAACGACCTCTCCTATGCAGGCAATTTCCTGCATATGATGTTCTCCACTCCGTGTGAAGACTATGTGGTGAATCCGGTTCTGGAACGCGCGATGGATCGCATTCTGATTCTGCATGCCGATCACGAGCAAAACGCATCGACCTCTACCGTGCGCACTGCCGGTTCTTCTGGTGCTAACCCGTTTGCCTGTATCGCTGCGGGCATCGCCTCCCTGTGGGGACCGGCGCACGGCGGCGCAAACGAAGCCTGCCTGCGGATGCTGGAAGAGATCAGCACCGTTGAGCATATTCCTGAGTTCCTGCGTCGGGCGAAAGACAAAAATGATTCGTTCCGTCTGATGGGCTTCGGCCACCGCGTTTATAAAAACTACGATCCGCGTGCCACCGTGATGCGTGAAACCTGCCATGAAGTGCTGAAAGAGCTGGGTATGAAAGATGACCTGCTGGAAGTGGCCATGGAACTGGAACACATTGCGCTGAACGACCCGTACTTTATTGAGCGTAAACTCTATCCAAACGTCGATTTCTATTCAGGCATCATTCTGAAAGCGATGGGTATTCCCTCTTCCATGTTTACCGTTATCTTTGCGATGGCGCGTACCGTGGGCTGGATTGCGCACTGGAAAGAGATGCACGATGACGGCGTGAAAATTGCCCGTCCGCGCCAGCTGTACACCGGCTACGACCAGCGCGATTTCTCGTCAAAAATTAAGAAGTAATCTTACAAAAGAGAAGGGTCAGGCATGCCTGACCCCTACGGGGTGCGGTATCACTACTGCGCCCCGTTTTATTTCTGACAGCCCGGACACCAGTAGAACGGCCGCGATGAGAGCATCGTGCGCTCAATCGTTTCACCACAGCGCTCACACCCCTGCCCTGCCCGGTGAAACACCTTAAAACGAAACAGCGCGCCGTGATGATGGTTTTCATCCACCTGCCCGCGCGTCTGATAAGAGAGACGCGGTACTGCCAGCAAGGCGGTAACCAGCGCATCAAGCTGAGTTTCGTTTAACGATTCAGCTTTATGATGTGCAGCCAGCTGCGCCTGCCAGAGGATCTCCACCCGCAGATAGTTACCCAGCCCGGCAAGAAAAGTCTGATCCAGCAGCAGCCCGCTGAACTGTCGGCGACGAAAACGCGGCGATAACAGCCGCTCGCGCACCGCCGCCTCCGTTAATGACATATCCAGCACATCTGGCCCGATTTTTTGCAGGAACGGATGGGTAGCCAGCCCTGCGGCATCCAGCAGCTCAATATCTGAGGCGCTGAACAGCAGCAGCGTCTTATCCGCCGCCGCCAGCCGTACGCGCAGTATGCGTTTCCCCTGTGGTTCAGTGCCGGTTTTCACCACGCGCCAGACGCCGTAGAGCTGGTTATGGCTGTAAAGCGTCAGGCCATTAGAGAAATGAGTCAGCAGCGCTTTGCCTCTGGTCTCAATCGAGAGCACGCGCTCCCCCACCAGCGCCTGCTGGTAGGTTTGCAGCGCCGGATAGGCAAACCAGACATCGGTCAGCACTTTGCCTTTGATTGCTTTTTCCAGCTGATCCGCCGCACGACGGATTTCCGGTCCCTCTGGCATAGCATCCTCACTAAGTTAATGTGTCGCACCGCCTTCCAGGCAGATATCTTTTTCAACTGTCAGAGCGATGCTGATGGCCATTTCCAGCGCCAGCACCACGGAAGCCTGAGACATGCTCGGTGTGCCCGGACGCTCAATCGCCTGCTCAGGTGAGCAAGGAATATGGATCAGCCCGGCGCGTGCTTTACGCCGCCGCAGACGGTGCAGCAGGCCATACATCACGTGATTACAGACAAAGGTTCCTGCGGTCTGGGAAACAGAAGCAGGAATGCCTGCCTCACGAATAGCAGAGATAATGGCTTTAATCGGCAGCGTGGAAAAATAGGCCGCCGGGCCAGCGGCGATAATTGGCTTATCAATCGGTTGATTGCCTGCATTATCCGCTATACGCGCATCATCAATATTTATCGCCACCCGCTCAACGCTGATATCCGTGCGACCACCAGCCAGTGCCACGGCAATCACCAGCACGGGATCCAGCTCATCAATCGCCTGCTCCAGCACTTCGAGCGAGGTGCCAAAAACACAGGGCAATTGTCTGGCGACCACTTTCACCCCGCCAATCATCCGTTCATTCAGCTGTCTGGCCGCTTCCCAGGAAGGATTGATGCGTGCGCCTTCAAAAGGCTCAAAGCCTGTAATCAGTACAGTTTTCATCGTTCCTCACAAAAACATCATGAAATACAAAAGGAAGATATTCGCTATCAACAGTAGCACACCGGTCGGGATCTGGGCCTTGATCACCGCGTTGCGGTCAGGCAGCTCCAGCAGCCTGGCAGGCACAATATTAAAGTTGGCGGCCATGGGTGTCATCAGCGTGCCGCAGTAACCGCAAAACATGCCAATCGCAGCCATGACGGCCGGATTACCATGATGCTGTAGCACCAGCACAGGAATGCCGATGCCAGCCGTCACTATCGGGAAGGCCGCAAAAGCATTGCCCATCACCATGGTCAGCAGCGCCATTCCGCCCGCGTAAAGCACCACGGCGATAAAGCGATTATCCACCGCCAGATAAGTCTCGGTCAGATGGGAAATGGCCGTTCCCACACCCGCGCTGGTAAACAGCAGCCCCAGCGTTGCCAAAATTTGCGGCAGAATAAAGGCCCAGCCGATGGAGTCCAGCAGACGGCGTGCCTCCTGCAATGACTGCGCCGGTGATTCGCGCGTCATCTTCAGCGCCAGCAGCCAGGCCAGCAGGCAGCCGATGGACATCGAAAGCAGCGTAACCAGCGTTGCGTGATTACCGCTGCCGAACACCGCCTGTTGCAGTCCGGGAATATTGTTAAACGCCAGTACACCAATTACGGTGACCACCGGAATAATCAGCGCAGGTAAAAACAGACGATTACCCAGGCGTCCGGCGCGTTCAATACGCTGTTCAGGAGTGCGCTGCGAGTAGCTGCCCAGCTTCACGCCGCCAAAACCCGCGATCAGCGCCATGACAACCACGCCGATACCCACGCTGATATGCAGCGTACGCGCACCCACCAGATCCGTGGCCCAGTCACCGATAAAGAATACCAGGCCATACAGCGCCCAGAACAGCCCCGTTGTCAGCCGACGTGGATTGGCTTTATCGCGCCATGACAGCAGCGCCACCGCCAACAGAATGGTACCAGCCAGCCAGTAGAGATAGTTTTGCTGGAACATTAGCGACCTCCCTTCTGTTGCAGCGCGCTGGCGTTCAGCTTACTCAGCTCACTGGCGAGAGTCTTATCCAGACGATGCAGCCGTGCCGAATGGATTAAAAAGGCGCAGAGTGCGGTGGGAATACCCCAGAGAGCAATATGCAGCGGCTCGGTCTGAATTCCCGCCGACTCCTGCATAAAGTTGTGCATAAAGATAATTGCGCCAAAGGCGACAAAAATATCCTCACCAAAGAACAGCCCGACGTTATCGGTAGCTGCCGCCATCGCCCGCAGGCGATAACGCACCGCCGCAGGCAGTTCACCATAGCGGCTTTCAGCGGCACCTTCCGCCATGGGGGCCAGCAGCGGGCGCACCATTTGCGGGTGTCCTCCCAGGCTGGTCAGCCCCAGCGCAGCGGTGATCTCACGGGCCAGCAGGTAGACGATCATCAGCCTTCCGGCGGTGGCGCTGCGAATCCGGGCGATCCACGCCTGGGCTCGCTCTTTCAGACCATTACGTTCCAGCAGACCAATGATCGCCAGCGGAAGTAACAGAATAAAGGGCAAATTGCGGGTATTGAGGAATCCCGAACCGAGTTTTTCGAGGATATCGGCGACCGGCATCTGCGCCGTCAGTCCGGTGATTAATCCGGCAACGACGACAACGATGACCGGGTTAAAGCGCAGAAGAAAGCCCACCACGATGGCGGCGATCCCCGTAAGAGGCCAGAGATTGATGGCTGCATCCATAAAAAATCCTTAAAAGAGAAAAAACGCTCCGTTGATTAACGAAGGCTTATTATTGTTTAGCGACTGGTCACCTCAATCTGCTGCTGGCGAAATGCCTGGCGCAGCTTGCGGGCAAAATCGAGCGCGTGTGCGCCATCGCCATGCAGGCAGACCGTGTCGGCCTGAACCTTCACCCATTCGCCGTCCAGGCTCTGAACCTGGCCTTGCTGGATCATTGCCAGCGTTTGTGACAGTGCCTGCTCGTCACTCTCCACCAGCGCACCGGGCTGGTTACGCGGCACCAGCGAACCATCGCGCTGATAGCCACGGTCGGCAAATACTTCCTGACGGGCGGTTAATTCATAACGTGCTGCGGCACGGATTAGCTCGCTGTTTGCCAGACCGACCAGTATTAACGCCGGATCAACGGCTTTCACCGCCGCTGCAATGGCATCCGCCAGCTGCGGATCGCTGGCCGCCTGGTTATAAAGCATGCCGTGAGGTTTGACGTGAACCAGCCTGCCCCCGACGCTTTCCGTCAGCGCTTTCAGCGCTCCGACCTGATAAATCACCTGTGCACGCACGGTTTCTGCCGGTAGCTGCATAGCGGTACGGCCAAAATTTTCGCGATCGGGAAAGCTGGGATGAGCGCCAATAGCCACGCCGGACTCCAGCGCCCAGCGCACTGACTGCAACATGGTTTGTGCATCACCGGCATGGAAACCGCAGGCGATATTGGCGGAAGAGACCAGCTGCAACAGTTCACGATCGCAGCCTGCGCCTTCGCCGAGATCGGCATTAAGATCAACCTTCATCAGCCAGCCCCCAGAGCATCTGATCCAAAACGCGCTGCTGCTCTTTTTTGGCTTGCAGCGCCTCTTCCAGCGTGCAGCACTCGAAATGGATCGGCTCACCGAGGCGCAGCTGTGCCAGATGATAGAGATCCGCTTCAATCACGCAGGCAATTCGTGGATAGCCTCCGGTGGTTTGCGCATCGGCCATCAGCACAATCGGCTGGCCGCTCGGCGGCACCTGCACCACTCCGGGGATCAGGCCGTGAGAGAGCATATCGCGGGTAGCATCACGCTGTAATTTCCGCCCCTGTAAACGATATCCCATGCGGTTACTTTGCGGATTAAGCCGCCAGGGGCTGCGCCAGAAACCCTCCTGACTCTCTTCACTGAACTCATGATATTCCGGTCCCGGTATGGCCCGTACGCGGTTACCCCACAGCAGCTGGCGGACTCCCGCTGGCTGCCGGAACTGGCGCGTTGGTTGCCCCAGAGGCAGTGAGTCACCGTCAAGCAGCTGGCGTCCGTTAAAGCCGCCAAAACCTGCTTTCAGATCGGTGCTGCCAGAACCGAGCTTCTCATCAATGGCATATCCGCCGTTAATCGCCAGATAGCTGCGCATTCCGTGGCGCGGCATACTCAGCGTAAGGCGCTGCCCTTTTTTAACCGCTGTTCTCCAGCCAGTCCATACAGGTTGACCGTCAAGCTCTGCATGACAGCCCGCGCCTGCCAGTGCTATCCAGCCGTCCCGCCGAAACTCAGCGCAAAACTGACCGAGGGTGATCTCCAGCACCGGGCTGTCTGGCGCATTACCCACCAGCATATTGGCGGTTTGCATCGCCGGATGATCGAGTACACCGCACAGGCCGATGCCATACTTTCGCCAGCCAGTGCGGCCGCTGTCCTGGATGGTGCTGCTCATCCCGGCACGAATAATCTTTAACATATGCCCTCCTTCTGCGGTACAAAACGCACGCGATCGCCGGGGCGCAGCAGTACCGGAGGATGTGCATCCGGCGTGAACAAGGCCGTTTTAGTCTGGCCAATCAGCTGCCAGCCCCCCGGCGCGGCCAGCGGATATACTCCGGTCTGGCTGCCGCCGATGCCTACCGAACCGGCTGGCACCTGCACACGGGGTTCGGCACGTCGCGGCGTATGCAGCCGCTGATCCAGGCCGCCGAGGTACGGGAAGCCGGGCTGAAAACCGATAAAATAGACCACGTAATCCACCGCTGCATGACAGGCAACCACCTGTGACGCGCTCATGCCGCTGTGGTGCGCGACCTCCTCAAGATCAGGGCCTGACTGGCCGCCATAGATCACCGGAATCTCCATCAGTCGTGATTCCAGCTCCACTGACTCGCTGGCTTCCCACCACTGCTGTAGCCACTCGATAGCCCCCGGCGCACTCTGCTGCGGATCGCGCAGCATAATGGTGATGTTGTTCATTCCGGGTACCACTTCGATGACTTCCGGGCGATCCTGCAATCTCTGCGTCAGCCCCCATATACGTTGCTGACTGGCGAGCGATACTGGCGGTTCCAGCTCCAGTACCACTGCCCGTTCGCCTAACAGGTAACAACGTGCTTGTTGCAAAAGGCGCCTCCTGATAATAGGAAAATGACAATACCCTCTCGCTCCAGCGGCATCAATATGACGACCTGAAGGATAGCGAGTCGGGTTAATTGCAGATATGACAAATAGTTATGCGGAATTGTTGTTACGGAGTCAACCTTCAGCGCGCTCATTTCAGAACGCGCTGAAAAACTGGAAAGGATCAGACAGGGTTATAGATATCAATAAAGGTCACATCGAGGCCATGCTCCCGGGCCAGCCATTCGCCCAGCGCTTTGATGCCGTCACGCTCGGTAGCATGATGACCTGCGGCAAAGAAATGCAGGCCCTGTTCGCGTGCGCTATGAATAGTCTGCTCGGACGCTTCACCGCTGATAAAGGCATCAACCCCAAAAGCAGCCGCACGATCGATATAGCCCTGACCACCGCCGCTGCACCAGGCAACACGACGAATAAGCGCCGGTGCGTTATCGCCACAGTGCAGCGGTTCACGACCCAGCGCGGTGCTGATTCGTTCGGCAAATTGCTCACCGCTTACCGGCTGGGCCAGTTCGCCCCAGGGCAACAGCAGATCAATTTCGCCTTTAACATCAATGCCAAAAAGCTTTGCCAGCTGTGCGTTATTACCGATGACAGGATGTCCGTCCAGCGGCAGATGCCAGCCAAACAGGTTGATATCATTTGCCAGCAGAGTTTTCAGGCGCTGCCGCTTCATCCCGCGGATCGCCGGGGCTTCGCTTTTCCAGAAATAACCGTGATGCACCAGTACTGCATCGGCTTCAAGACGTACCGCCTCATCAAGCAGCGCCTGGCAGGCGGTGACGCCGGTAATCACTTTTTTAATCTCGCTGCGACCTTCAACCTGCAACCCATTGGGGGCATAGTCTTTATAATCTGCGCTATTAAGTAACTGGTTAACCAGCTGTTCGAGTTCAGTATTTAGCATAATCAGTCCGTCTGTTTTCGTGCAGCCTCAAAAGCAGCCAGCGTTTGCTGACGCGCCTGTTTATGTTCCACGATCGGCAGCGGATAATCGAGTCTTTGCTGATTTTTCTTTGCCCATTCATGGGGCTGATGAATAAACTTTTCTGGCACCCCGCGCAGCTCCGGCAGCCAGTGGCGGATAAACTCACCGCTTTTATCGAAGCGTTCGCCCTGAGTGGTGGGATTGAAAATACGAAAATAGGGTGCAGCGTCGGTGCCGGTCGATGCGGCCCACTGCCAGCCGCCGTTATTGGCAGCCAGATCGCCATCCAGCAGCTGAGACATAAAATAGCGTTCGCCTTCGCGCCAGTCGATAAGCAGATCTTTCACCAGGAAACTGGCGGTAATCATCCGCAAACGGTTATGCATCCAGCCGAGGCTGTTAAGCTGACGCATCGCCGCATCAACAATCGGATAGCCGGTTTTTCCCTGCTGCCAGGCCGCCAGCTGGTGCGGGTCTTTGCGCCACACCACGTTACGTGTCCAGCGAGTAAACGGCTGATGACGGCATAGAGAGGGATACGCCACCAGCAGATGACGGTAGAACTCACGCCAGATCAGCTCATTCAGCCAGACGAAGATCTGATTGTCTTCCAGACCGTGCGGATGCTGCTTTAGTAAACGGTGCAGACACTGGCGCGGCGACAGTACTCCGGTTGCCAGATAGGCTGATAATCGGCTGGTGCCGTCACGTGCGGGCAAGTCGCGCTGCCCGGGATAGTCAGTCACCGGCTGCTGGCAGAACTCACGCAGGCGGGCAATAGCCGCCTGTTCGCCCGCAGGGAACAGCTTTGTGTCAATCTCTTCACGGGGATAGTCAAAGGCCTTAAGCGGCTGAATATCTTGTTCGCCCAGTGCGGCGTTACGAACGGACGGCGCAGGCAGACATTCGGGTAACCCCTCCTGCAAACGCTTTACAAACGCCCGGCTGAACGGCGTAAACACTTTATACATCTCCCGGTTGCCGGTCAGTACGCTGCCTGGCGGTAGCAGCAGGCTATCGTCAAAACCCTGCACCATGACATCATTATCAAATAACGTCCGTTCTACTGCGGCATCGCGCTGGCGTTCGTTCACTTCATACTGATAGTTATAGAACAGACGGTCGACGCCATGCTCACGGCAAAAGTCCTGTAACAGCGCTACCGAGGCGGTGAAATCATCGCACTCGGCGATGTGTAGCGCGATGCCCTTCTTCGCCAGCGACTGCTGAACATCCAGCAGACTGCGCCAGATAAACTCCGCCTGCTTCGGCGCCATATTATGCTGCGCCCACTGCCCGGGAGTGGCGATAAATAGTGCGATTACCCGGGCATTCTCAGAACGGCAGGCAGCGTGGAGTGCGTGATTATCATTGATACGCAGATCGTTGCGCAGCCAGACCAGATGAGTTGTCATAATGCTCCCTGAGATTAGTGTCCGTAACGCAGACGCAGTGCTTCCGGATAGGGCGCAAAATAGCGCTGCCCGGCCAGCCACGGATGCGGGAATTCTGCCATATAGTGTTTCAGCAAGGTGATCGGTGCCAGCAATGGTTGCAGTCCTTGCCGATAGTGGTCAATCAGCCCGGCCAGCTCCTGGCGCTGCGGTGAGGTCAGTTCACGACGGAAATATCCCTGCACATGCATCAGGACATTGGTGTGATTGCTGCGGGATGCCACATGCTTCATCAGATCCATCAGTCGCTGACGATATTCCAGCGCAAAAGCTTCCAGCGAGTCCCACTCATCCATCCTGGCGACAAATGGCCCGATTTCACGGTAGTCCGGCTGAGAATGCGCCAGCAGCAGCAGTTTATAACGGGTATGGAATTCGATCAGTTTGGCGCGGGTCAGCCCGCTGCGCCACATCTGGTTGAACTCATGCAGGGCGTAGACCCGCGCCACAAAATTTTCCCGCAGTAACGGATCATGCAGCCGTCCATCCTCTTCTACCGGGAGCCATGGCATCTGTTCCATCAGTTCGCGGGTAAATATTCCGGTACCGGATTTGCGATTGTTATTGTTATCCGGCTGGTAGATGCGCACCCGCTCCATTCCACAGCTGGGCGATTTTGCACAGACAATATAGCCGCAGAGATGGTGCAGTCGGCTGACTTTCTCCTGAGAAAACGCAGCCATCTTCTCAGTTACCGGTGCATCCTGACCATTGCTGAAGCGCAGAGATATCTCTCCCTCTTCTTCTGTCAGGCGCAGCGCCGGACGCGGCGTAGGCAAACCGATTGCCATTTCCGGGCATACCGGTTCATAGCGTAAATAGGGCGCCAGTTGTTCAGCGGCAAACTCATTACGTTTATGACCACCGTCAAAACGCACTTTCTCGCCTAACAGACAGGCACTAATACCGACCGGAATTTTGCTGCCCATAGTTATACAACCTCAATTATCCTGTACAGGTTTAAGTGTAGCGTAAATTGCGGAGTAACAGACAAAAAAAATCCCACCATAAGGTGGGATTATTGATATTTCAGTCAAAATAGATTGGCGCTGCTGCCGCTACCGGGCGTTTTTAATAAAAATCACACGCCACGGCTTCAGCCTGAGCCAGCCAGACAGGCTGATCGCTGGTTTTTAACCACACACGGTGCAGGTAGCTGTAAAAACGGGCGCGATCGGCACGGAACAACATAACTGGCAGCGCTAAGATGCCGAGCGCCAGCACCGCAGCACGACGCATGAAAATCCGAGTGGATGAATAATTATGATAAAGACTCATACGTCCTCCTTAAGTGAGCTGAAAAAATATACTGAGTGTAATCTGAGCAAAATAGTATCTCTTTCTCTGTAATTTTACTACTGATCCGACCACTTTTGCTGAAAAAAAAACCAACAACAGCATTAAAAATGAAAGTAGGTTACATTTTCGTTAAATACTCACTTAAAACCTGGAAAATCAGATCCTTTATTTAACAAAATCAGAAAAACCATACATTCACCGACGGCTGTTGCGCTTTTTTGCTAAATTAGCCTTTGTTAAGATTAAGCCCGTCGTTCACTACGGTTATCTGCTGAGGTTACGTGCCTACCATTCTGATTGTTGAAGATGAGAAAGAGATCCGCCGTTTTCTGCGCGTAGCGCTGGAAGGAGAAGGCTTTCGCGTTGTCGATGCTGAAACACTGAGTCGCGGATTAATCGAAGCCGCCACGCGCAAGCCTGAGCTGGTGATACTCGACCTCGGTCTGCCGGACGGCGACGGTTCAGAATTTATTCGTGAAGTTCGCCAGTGGAGCAGCATGCCGGTAATTGTGCTGTCAGCGCGCAGCGATGAGCAGGATAAAATTAATGCACTTGATGCCGGAGCCGATGATTTTCTCACCAAACCTTTTGGCGTAGGCGAACTGCTGGCGAGGGTTCGCGTGGCGCTGCGTCACCGCCCGCAGCAGGGTGATGATGGCCTTGCCGCACTGGTTAACTTTGGCAGCGTGAGTGTGGATATTGCCGCCCGCCGGGTGATGCGTGACGGTGAAGATCTGCACCTTACGCCGATTGAATTCCGCCTGCTGGTAAGCCTGCTTAATCATCCCGGAAAAGTCATGACGCAGCGTCAGCTCCTGACACAGGTCTGGGGGCCAAACGCGGTGGAACATAACCACTATTTGCGCATCTATATGGGTCATCTGCGTCAGAAGCTGGAACTTGATCCCGCACGGCCACAGCATCTGCTGACAGAAACCGGCGTTGGCTACCGATTTATGCCATAAAAAAAGGGACTCACAGTGTGAGCCCCTTGTTGCGCTACCTGATAAATCAGGCGTTTTTCAGCACTGCACTAACAATTTCTACTGCTTCTTTCTCAATTTTCTCGCGGTGTTCAGCACCGAGGAAACTCTCGCAATAGATTTTGTAAGCGTCTTCCGTACCGGATGGACGCGCTGCAAACCAGCCATTCTTCGTCATTACCTTCAGGCCGCCAATCGACGCACCATTACCTGGCGCTGCCGTCAGACGAGCGGTGATCGGATCGCCCGCCAGCGTGTCAGCACTGACCATTTCTGGCGACAGTTTTGACAGCGCAGCTTTCTGCGCAGAAGTCGCAGGTGCCTGAATACGGTTGTAGCTCGGCGCACCAAAGCGCTGTGCCAGTTCATCGTAATGCTGCTGAGGGTTCTTACCGGTTACTGCGGTAATCTCCGCTGCCAGCAGGCACATGATGATACCGTCTTTATCCGTTGACCACGGCGTGCCATCAAAGCGCAGGAAAGAAGCCCCGGCGCTCTCTTCGCCACCGAAACCAAAGCTGCCATCAAACAGGCCGTCAACGAACCATTTAAAGCCAACCGGCACTTCCACCAGCGTACGACCCAGATCCTCAACCACACGGTCAATCATCGCACTGGAGACCAGAGTTTTGCCAACGGCAACCTCTTTGCCCCACTGCGGACGGTGCTGGAACAGATACTGAATCGCTACCGCCAGATAATGGTTCGGATTCATCAGGCCCGCGGGGGTGACAATGCCGTGACGGTCGTAATCAGGATCGTTGGCAAACGCCAGATCGAACTTGTCACGCAGCGCCAGCAGGCCCGCCATCGCAGACTCAGACGAGCAGTCCATACGGATCACGCCGTCGTGGTCGAGGTGCATAAAGCGGAAAGTCTGATCGACAGCATCGTTAACGATGGTGAGATCAAGCTTGTAGAACTCCGCAATACGCTGCCAGTAAGCAATACCGGAACCGCCCAGCGGATCGACGCCAATCTTCAGACCGGCCTTCTGGATCGCTGCGATATCCACGATCTCAGCCAGACCTTCAATATACGGCTGGATCAGATCCTTTTCCGTCAGATGTCCACTGGCCCATGCCTGATCGAGAGGAATACGTTTTACATCTTTCAGCCCGTCTTTAATCAGCGCATTGGCGCGATCTTCCACCACTTTCGTGACGTTAGTATCTGCCGGTCCACCGTTTGGCGGATTGTATTTAATCCCGCCATCTTCCGGCGGATTATGCGAAGGCGTGATCACAATGCCATCGGCCTGTGCGCCACCGGCTTTATTGTGTTCGAGGATCGCATTTGAGATAGCAGGGGTTGGCGTATAGCCGTTGTCCTGCTGAACGATCACATCAACACCGTTAGCCGCCAGTACTTCCAGTACCGAGATAATTGCCGGTTCAGAGAGCGCGTGCGTATCTTTACCCACGAAACAAGGGCCGGTTACACCGTTCTTTTTACGTTCTTCCGCAATCGCCTGGGCAATAGCCAGAATGTGCATCTCATTGAAGCTGTGACGACCCGCACTGCCGCGATGTCCGGAAGTACCAAACTTCACTGCATGCTCTGGATTACCCAGCTCAGGTTGCAGGACATAATATTGAGATGTTAATTGTGCAACGTTAATCAAATCGCTCTGCCGGGCGGGTTGCCCGGCACGGGGGTGATTGGCCATTGGCGCTTCTCCCTGACGCTTCAGTTAGAGGGTACCGCAAACTTTCTCTGTCAGCTCCACCGGGAACTGCATCGACAGCATAATGTGTTCCACCATGCTCCGTTTACGGTCAGTGTTTGTGTTGGTAATCACCCAATACGGTGTGCCCGGAATGTGCTGCGGCTTGGTATGGGTGCCGTTCTCTACCAACGTTTGCTGGTTGCCTGCGAAGTAAACGCGAGTACGCCCTTGCAGAGACTCAGTCGCTGCACCAAACGCTTTGGCATCCAGACTGTATAAAGTCGATAAAATCAGCATAAAACGATTCACCGCGCGTTTCTGCTCTGCATACTCATCTGAAAGCAGCAGTTCACGCATCGCGCGGACACGATCCTGCGGTCGGGATTCAGATTTAATGCTTTCCGCAGCGGAGGCTTTAACCGCCGTCGCCGCAGAAACATTAGCCGCAGCAGAGGCAGTCTGACCCGCAGTGAACTTCAGCATACGGCGCAAAATATCGGATGCGCTTTCTCCGATATGCTGAGTGTGGCTGGCAATATAACGGTATAGCTCTTCGTCGACTTCTATCGTTTTCATCATGATCCAGTACAGTTATAGCTAGTATCAGAACCGATCGTTCAGGAAAAAATCCTTGTCGCCAGCATGGCGTTGAAACGTTCCAGTTCTAACATCAGGATTATAAAGTTAAATCCTGCCGGGGTGTAGCGCCAGACCCGTTTCAGGGCAAAAGTAGGAATATGCCGCAAAAGGATCATGCCTGCTATTTGCACCAGCGGCAGAAGTTGTAAAATCCATGATACCCTAAGCCTTCATGCCAACTGTAAGAACTTTCACTATGAATTTGAATTTCCGCCTGCAAACTGAACAATCCGCCACCGAAGGACTTCCGCTGGTGTTGATCCACGGCCTGTTTGGTAGCCTGGATAATCTCGGCGTACTGGCAAGGGGATTAAAAGACGATCGCCGTCTGATTCAAATCGATGTGCGTAATCACGGTTTGTCTCCGCGTGCGCAAGAGATGGATTATGCGCTGATGGCGCAGGACGTCCTCGATACGCTTAACGAACTAGAGATCGATCGTTTCAGCGTGATTGGGCACTCAATGGGCGGCAAGATCGCCATGTCCCTGACCGCGCTGGCTCCCGATCGGGTGGCTGAGATCGTGGTTATCGATATTGCACCGGTTGCCTACAGCACCCGCCATCACGACAATATTTTTACCGCACTGAATGCAGTCACCGAGGCCGGTATCACCACGCGCAGTGATGCAACAGCGCTGATGCGCCAGACGATCGATGAAGAAGGGGTGATTCAGTTTCTGCTTAAATCATTCCACGACGGTGAATGGCGCTTTAACGTTCCGGTGCTGTTGGCATGTTATGACAAGATTATCGGCTGGCAACCGCTGGCCACCTGGGATAAACCTGTTCTGTTTATCCGCGGAGATCGCTCGCCCTACGTCGCCGACGAGTATCGTGATGCGCTGCTGACCCAGTTCCCGCAGGCACGCGCGCATGTTATTGCTGGTGCCGGCCATTGGGTACATGCAGAAAAACCAGATGCGGTTTTGCGCGCAATCCGTCGTTTTTTAGCGTTGTAAAAACGATTATTTACGCCAATGATTATCCTCACAATAATCCGGGCCTCCTCTTCGAGCGTACTTTTGGCGCTGACGGACGGCCTGGCTATCACTCCCCTGGAGCATTGATAACGATGTGACCGGTGGAATCGAGGCAGCCAGCGCAGGTGCGGCTTGAAGTATCAAGGGTATAAATGATTGTCGTCACCTCTTTCGCTGGGGTATGATGGCGCGCTAAAATTTTGCCGCTGCGCCTTATCAGGCGGCATAACGGCCCTATTCATCAGCAATCCAGCCTTCAGTATTACGATTCCTATGGCAAAAGAGAACACGGACCGCACGACGATCGATCTGTTTGCAGATGAACGGCGTCCGGGACGACCCAAGACTAATCCGCTGACGCGTGATGAGCAGCTGCGTATCAACAAACGCAACCAGCTCAAACGCGATAAAGTGCGCGGCCTGAAGCGTGTCGAGCTAAAAATGAACAGTGACGCGGTTGATGTCCTGAATCAGTTGGCGCTGGAGCGCAATATGAGCCGCAGTGAGCTGATCGAAGAGATGCTGCTGGAACAGTTGCAACGCCACCAGTCCTGATTGTATCGGGGCCTTAGCACTCAGCGACAAAACTGACAGCATTACTGATTTATCCGCTCACGACGGTCTGTTATCATTAGCGATATCTGCTAAAAAATCAGCAGTCACCATATCATTAAGATTCAAGAGGTTATTAAACTCATGGCACTCGTCGGCATTTTCTTTGGTAGCGATACAGGCAATACCGAAAACATTGCAAAAATGATCCAGAAGCAACTGGGGAAAGATGTTGCAGAAGTTCGTGATATTGCTAAAAGCAGCAAAGAAGACCTTGAAGCCTTTGATATTCTGCTGCTTGGTATTCCTACCTGGTACTACGGTGAAGCCCAGTGTGACTGGGATGACTTCTTCCCGACGCTGGAAGAGATCGACTTCACTGGTAAACTGGTAGCGCTGTTTGGCTGTGGCGATCAGGAAGACTATTCCGAATATTTCTGCGATGCCATGGGCACCATTCGCGACATTATTGAGCCAAATGGTGCCGTGATTGTTGGCCACTGGCCAAGCGAGGGTTATCACTTCGAAGCCTCTAAAGGCATGGCAGATGACAACCACTTCCTTGGTCTTGCCATTGATGAAGATCGTCAGCCAGAACTCACTAACGAGCGCGTTGAAAAGTGGGTAAAACAAATTTCTGATGAACTTCAGCTGAAAGATATCATCGAAGCATAACCACACCCGCTTGATGTGGGAGCTATCTCACATCAAGCAAGTGGTTTTTCCTATAGAAGTAATAGATACATGTTTGTAACTTTCATCTGCAAAACTGTACAATAACCCCATCGGTTACCCGCTTACTCAGCGCCTGCCCCACTTTTTGAGAATGTGAGTCGCTCAAAGAGTGGTGAGATGGTGTAAATCGAAATGCTGACCCGGCATAATTCGGACGCGCGCTTCCCTGGATGTAACGACACTTATCCTTACATCCCTTGCGGTTTCAGGCATCCCTTTAGGTTTTCATTTCGCAGTATCAGCTCTATACTGAAACGCACTCATCTTTAGCGTTGACCGATGTTCAGGGCTTTACAGCCACTAAGTGACTAGCAAAGTAACAGGACAATATCCGCATGACTGACAATAACACCGCATTAAAGAAGGCCGGCCTGAAAGTCACGCTTCCCCGACTGAAAATTTTGGAAGTGCTTCAGGAACCAGAGGGCCATCACGTCAGTGCGGAAGATTTGTACAAACGCCTGATTGATATGGGCGAAGAGATCGGTCTGGCCACGGTTTACCGTGTGCTGAACCAGTTCGATGACGCGGGGATCGTTACCCGCCACAATTTTGAAGGCGGTAAATCCGTTTTCGAATTGACCCAGCAGCACCACCACGATCATCTGATCTGCCTGGACTGCGGTAAAGTCATTGAGTTTAGAGACGAATATATTGAGGAGCGTCAGCGTGAAATCGCTACGCGTCACGGTATCAAACTTAGCAATCATAGCCTGTATTTGTATGGCCACTGTGCGCTGGGTGACTGCCGTGAAGACGAGACTCTGCACGATAAATAATCTGTACGACTCAGTGTTAAAAACCGGTGGTTTACCACCGGTTTTTTTATACCTGTTTTACAGTGACTCCTCCCGGCTGAAACGCTGCCCATCGGCACTGACACTGCGGATTTTCACCCCAGGTTTAACCAGCGGTGGGTTTTGCCTGTCGTAGCGCTGCCAGCTCTTCCCGTCATCAGTGCTAAACGCTATCTCCACCCCAGGTAAAGCGGTATTAGCTTCAAGCTTTCCGCTTACAATACGCGCCCCTGGCACCGGCAAACGGTATCTGATGCCGTGCTTCTCAAGCTTCGCCAACTCACGCTGACCGAGAATATTGGCAAACCGCTGCCAGTCCAGAAGCAGAGCCTGCTGGTCAACCCAGTGTGTCTCACCGCCCCGATACTCTTTACCCGCCTGATAATCCTGCTCCCAGGAGGCACGATGCCAGGCCCGTTCAGCCAGAGAGAACAGACGCGGGAACATCATATATTCCATATTGTCATCAGTTCTCACCGTTTCACTCCACAGCTGGGCTGACATACCCGCTGCACCCGGCCAGGCTTTATCAGACTTCGCGCTGAAATAATGGCCGTCACGGTCTGTGGATGTTTCCGCATTTTGTGGCAGGTTATCCGGTGCAAAACTGAACATTTTCCGCTCGTCACTGAAACGGGTTCCCCAGTAATATCCTCTTTCGAGCGGGTTCACCTCATAGGGGAAATCCATATAGAGATAGTCAGGATTGGAAATAATCACCTGATAGCCCTTGTTTGCCCAGTCATTTACCGTATCGAAACCACCCCAGTAAAGCGTATCCCAGAAGTTAACTGCGACCTCTGGCGTGGCAAATGCGTGAGCATCTTCGGCATTTTTTAATCCATCCTGCCATGCCTGCATTCGGTTAATGCCATGCTGTTTCAGCAAACCGCTGACCTTAAGTGCAAAATAACTGGGAAGATGAGCAAGATCGCTTACCTTTCCTGAGGCGATCATCCCCTGACAAACCGGAGATTTTGCCCATGGCAGATCTTCTCTGCTCATATCAAGCTGGCCTTTACCCGCTTCCGGGCGTTTGATATCGGTGTAGCCTGGACCAAGACGGATATTTTTGGCTTCATCACCGCCGAAGTGCCAGCTGCGCAGCGGCTGCCCCGCTTCGTGATGCATAAGCTGAATCTCACTGATAACTTTATCGGCAAAGTGCAATGATGAATCCAGGCAGGGATTCAGATAGCTGGTGCGATCGTAAAGCTGTACTGAGGTGGTATTGGAGTCATCCTCCGGATCGACCAGCCGGTATTCTGACGCCAGTTTATCCTGTCCGGCCTTTTTCAAACGCTGATAGCGCGCTTCCATGGCGATCACCGCCGCACGAGCATGGGCAGGCATATCCACCTCTGGCAGAACCTGAATCCCGCGTGCTTTAGCGAATTTCACAATCTCAATGTAGTCCTGGCGGCTGAAATAGCCGCTGCCGTTATTATCGCTGAACGGCCCTGAACCTAACTGCGGTAACAGACAGCGTTGTTCTTTGAGATCGTGGCATCGCCGGCCGCCAACCTCGGTCAGCTCAGGCAAGCCGGGGATCTCAATACGCCAGCCTTCATCATCGGTCAGATGGAAATGGAAGACGTTAACTTTCCAGGCAGCCATCTGGTCAAGCATCCGCAGGATCGCCGCTTTACTGTGAAAATTTCTCCCTACATCAAGGAAGATGCCCCGGTAAGCAAACCGAGGAGCATCATCAGCTTTCAGCGTGGCAATGCGGCCGCTGCCGTCCGCCGGTAACAGTGACATAATCGATTGCAGCCCGTAGAAAACGCCCTGCTCATCATAGCCAGTCACCTCAGCCCGATCTTTATTGATAACCAGACGATAGGCACCCGATTGCGCAGGAATATCCTTTAGCGCTGCCGGATCAATGCGGGTACTCACCGGATACCCTGCCTTATTCAGGCTGATACCGAGCAGCGAAAAACGCTGTCTGACCGCTTCCGCACGCTCGGCTGGCAGGCTTGCCAGCTCAAGGTGGACGCCGTTGCTAAGGTCGGCATCGTCTTTTGCTATCACAACCTTTAGTGGCGTGGGGGTAATCTGACCGCGCAGATCATCAGGTGCCAACTGTTTGATGTCATGATTTTTCGTAAACCGGCTGTTAGCCTGCATCAGGATATTTTTATCCTCAGCCTTACTTTTCCACTGGTCGCCAAAAGGTGCCACAAAGCTGGTGAGGTCTTCGGTATCGGTAACCTTAATGATTTGTGGGCTGGCATCCCCCGATGTCACATACCAGCGTGGCATGACATCAGTGATAAACAACTGCCAGTATTCATTGACGATCGGAATGGCAATTGACGCACCGGCCGCAATACCAGCAAACTTTTCTGTTGGCTCCAGTCGGGTCAAATCACCAACAATATGCACCATCCGAAACTGATCGCTCTCCACGGCCAGCGTTTTGTGCACATTACTCATATAAATCGCCCAGTTTTTACTGGTGATTGTCGGGCCATTGTTCGTGAGCGTAATTGTGGCGCGGTTACAGGAAGCCCAGTCGGCCCCCAGCGCGGCGCAGTCTACCCCGTGCAGAGCGGCCTGGTTATCAGTGACCTCATAGCGAACACCAAAGTGACTGATTTGATTGACCAGACTCTGACTGGCAGGAACCGCACTGCTCCCCAGGAAACTAACGACAGCCAGGGCTAACAGGCTGATTTTTTTATTGTTCATAGTTGCATCCTTCCTTGTCGCTTACCGAATATTTCATCTACATTTCCAGCCCTTTTTCCTCACGCTACAGAGTCAAAACAGGGTAAAAGGCGCAATGACGATAAACTTAACGTCTTTTTCATCCTGGAAAATATTGTTGTAACCACCCCCGTAGCTGGGAATATTGCTGTGATTGTCATAGCGGGTGTAATGCAGCTTAAATAGCGTTCCTTTGGCTGCACCGCCTTGAATTGTATAAAGTAAGTCAAGATTCCATGCTGACTCCTTCAGGCGCCTGTGCTGATCGTATACCGGGTTGCTGCTGGGTTTTGCATCCCATCCATAGGCATAGGAAGTGCCTACCCCCCATCCGGGAAGTTGCCAGCCAGCCAGATCGTAAATCACTCCGGCAAACAGCGCTTTTTCACCGTTGGCATTCCAGTCAGAGCGGGCATCCCACCATACGTCGAGGCGACCATTTGATGAGGCGTAACCCGGCGTCATACGTTGCAGGAAATAGCCCTGATTACCCTCCGCTTTTACCCAGGTACCTTCCAGACGTAAATCAAACGGCCCTGCGCTATATGCCAGAGTCAGTGCCTGTAACCACGCCATCCCATCATAGACATCATTGACATTATCACTACCGCCCTGCTCTTTATCCTTCGCACCATAAAATTGCCAGCTGGTGAGCAGCTCATTACCGATCAGTGGAAATGCATAAGATGCTTTGGCAAAATACTGATCCATATAATCTGCCGCCTGGCCGAAGGCTCCCTCAATGACCAATTTATTGGTGAAGTCATATTTAAAACCTAAGGAATGCAGATAGCGTATTCCAGTTTCACCATCAGCCTTGCGGAAGTTATACATATTTTCATACCACGGGGCTTTATAGCGGTTGCTCCACATATAAGAAAATGACAGTACACCTGCCTCACCATAGTCGCGGCGGTAGCCACTTTCTGCACCGAGATAAGTCCCGGGTAAAAAACTCCAGTGTGGTGCCAACAGCGTTTGTCCGCCAGGTTGTAAATATCCCGCCCGCAGCCAGATATCTTCATACTTAACTTTTACCGCCGCCTTATAAATGCTGCTACCGCTACGATCGCCACTCCAGCGCTCATCCCAGCGTGTTTTTGCATTACTGAAGCCAATTTCATTCGGAGCCGCAGGCCCGCTGTTCGACATCTCAATAGCGCCAAAAAGCGCCAGATCAAAGCCAATAATATCAGCCGCATATCCGGATGAAAAATCCAGACTGCCGTTGAACGTTGAATGATGCAGGTTCTGCTGATACTGGCCATATTTCTCACTGCCAGGAATAAGATCTTTACGGTCGCGCTGCCGCTGCCAGTAGTAAATAGTACCGTTCAGAGAGGAATCAGCAATTAAACCACTCGCCATCGAGGGAGTAGAATATAAAACCGCAGGTAAAAATAGACTAAACACCAGCGGGGCCGCCAGCGCACGTTGCACAGAGGTAATTGAAAGCATCGAATAATCCCTATTCTTAATTCTTATCGGGCGATAAAAATAACAACTTTCGGTGCCTGATAAATTAGCGCCTTATATATCCCGTGCATCTATACTATTTTTCGCGTCGCGAATTATCAATTAAAAATAAATTATGATGGTAAAAACATGATCCAGGCCACAGATCATTGGGAAGGAGAAATACCATTTTCACTGCGTTTCAAATGGTATTTATTTTTCATTTTTGAATGTTATCCAGCATATTTCGGCAACCAGCCCGCGTAAGAGAGCAGTGAAACCAGCGCATTTAACGCACCGAACAGCAGTACCAGCACAATCGGAGTTATTCCTCCTTTTACCCGCCATCCTGGCGTAGTAAAACGCCGACGGGCCTGCCAGGCCAGCAGCGCGGGAGTAATCACCGCCCAGACGGTGGCAGCCAGACCGGCATAACCTATTGCCAGCAAAAAGCCATCAGGCCAGATCATCGCGGCCATCAGAGGCAGGCTAAACGTCAACAGAGTCGTTTTCAGCCGTCCGCTTGCGGAGTTATCCAGCTTGAAAAGATCTGCGAGGTAATCAAAAAATCCGAGGCTGACACCGAGGAAAGAGCAGGCAACCGCAAAGTTGGAGAAGATATCCAGCAACAGATTCAGCGAGCGATTGTGCAGTACGCCGGACAGCGCGCCTACCAGCACATCAATATTGCCGCCCTGTGCCGCAATCATTTTAAACTGGCTGCGGGGGATATTACCCATCGTGCCAATAATCCAGATAAAGTAGATTGCCAGCGCCATCAGAGTGCCGTAGATCAGACAACGGCTGACGCGTCCCGCATTTTTCTGGTAGTAGCTCATTAGCCCGGCGATATTGCCATGATAGCCGAATGAGGCCAGGCAGAATGGCACCACAATCCAGAGATAAGGCAGATAAGTGCTATCAGCCCCCTGTCTGTCGAGCAGTATAGCGGGCTGTACATGCCACAGCAGACCGCCAAAAATCATCAGGAAAGTAATGATTTTTGCACCAAGAAAAATCAGTGTCATACGGCTGACCACCGCCGTTCCCAGCCAGATAAACAGTGCCACCAGCAGAGTAAACAGCAGTCCGGCGGTTCGCGCCGATATACCGAAGGCTAACTGATTAAGGCTGTGCTGAATAATTGCCCCGCTGGCAGAAATGTAGGCATAGGTCAGGATGCCCAGCACAAACACCACCGAAACACCGTTGATCAGATTCCAGCCACGCCCAAGCAGATCGCGCGTAACCGTATCAAAACTGGCTCCGGCAGGATAATGCAGGCTGGCTTCAAGATAGAGTAACCCGGACAGCAGCATGCAGAACCAGGTGAGGATCAGCAGCCCTGAAGACCAGAGGAACCAGGCACCGGACATCACAACGGGTAGCGAGAACATTCCGGCACCAATAATAGTGCCGCTGATAATCAATGAACCCCACAGGGTTGAGGGCAAACGAACAGCAGAAGCGGGTGCAGCCATGGGATCCCTTAGCGAATACAGAATAAAACCTGCCGCACACCGGGATAATAAACTGGCTTTACGGCAAGAACGCCGCATATTCTACACAGAATTGCACCCGCGAACTAGTACAATAATCAGCTGACGACCATCGTTTCCTGTAAATAGCGCCAGCGCGGTGGTGTAGAGCCACAGTCAATCACCGCCAGTGCAATACGATGAGTATGATTCTCTCCCTGCTGCTGCAATTCGTGATACTGAATCGCCACTTCCTCACCAAACCGGGCGATCACCTTACATTGCTCAATGGTGATTGCCACTCCCTGCCGTCCGCCGGTCAGACGGGTAAACAGCGCAGCAACTTCGTCCAGAGGCATACTTTTTCCGCCGGGGGTGATCATCGTAAAGTCAGAGGAAAAATGCCGCAGCAGTTCAGGAACATAGCTCCCGTCACCGTGGAACACTTTCTCAATGATTTGATGTAATACAATGACGCTTTCGCGCGCTTTTTCGTTTAATTCTGACACAAGGAATCCTTATAACGGTGTAGACGAAAGATTATCCACAGGGGGATCAGGCCGGCAACAGCGGCGATGATAAATACCTGACGATAGGCCTGAACAGCAGAAAAGTGACTGCTTAACAGGGTAAACAGTAGCGTGAACAGTGCAGCTCCGAGACTGAATGAGAGCTGACGATTAATATTCCATATCACGCTGGCCCGCGTCATCTGTTCATCGTGAAAATCAGCCAGGGCGCTGGTTTGTGCCGTATTGGCGCTGACACCACCGCCAACACCCATCAGCAAATAGGCCAAATTGAGTAACATCACCTGTTCCGGGGTGTGCACCAGTGCCAGCAGCGCGATACCTGCCGCATGCATCACTAATCCGAAACTGAACAGAGTAACAGCGCCCAGACGATGATAAAACCGGCCACACAGCAGCATCGCCACCAGCGCCCCGCCTCCGTACAGCAGCATAAATGCCCCGCAACGTTCTGCGGAAAAATGCAGGCACTGTTGCAGATAAAATATGTTGAGCAGATTCACCCCGGTAAAAATCCCCGGAACCGCGTAGTACACCACCACAGAAAGCCTGAGCCGTGAATTTCGCAGCAGACTCAAATCAATAACTGCATAAGGATGATTGCGGTAGTGAAACAGATAACCGAGCGCCAGAACGAGTGAGGCTGAGAGCCACAGTGCAGCCGGGATAACAGAACCAGCCTCAGCCAGTCGCGACAGCCCAAGCAGAACGGTGGTCAGGGACAGGCAGACCAGCAAAATGCCACGGATATCAGGTTTTGAAACTGACAGCGTTTCGCGCCGTACCCAGCTTACGGCCAGCACGGCGGCCATCAAACTGAATGGAATATTGCACCAGAAAATCCAGCGCCATGAGAGGCTATCGACTATCATGCCGCCGAGCATCGGCGACAGCGCAGGGGCAATCAGCGCCACGCTCATAATCAGCGTGGAGATGGTGGCCCGCTCCCGGCCTTTAAACAGGTTAAAGGTCAGCGCCTGCCCGACCGGGATCAGCATTCCCCCCGCCATCCCCTGTATAAAGCGCCAGAGTACCAGCGAGCCAAATGTCTCTGACACTCCGCATCCCAGCGCTGCCAGGCTGAATAACAGCATCGACCCTGCCAGTACCGGCCGGGCACCATAGCGCGCGGCAAGCCAGCCGCTAACCGGAATAATCACCGTTAATCCCAGAATATAGCTGTTAGCCACCCAGCCGAGGGATCCGCTGGCAATATGCAGTTGTCCGGCTATCTCTGGCAGTGCAATCGCAGACATAAAAATATTAATACAATCAATAAAAAAACCGAGCAGGAAAATGGCTGCTATGCGGTAACGATAGCTCATAGTGATACCTCCGGGCGCAGCATAGCGGCGATTGACTACTTAGATCGAGTGGCATAAATTGAAATGATTGTTTGATAAAAGTGAACAATAGAATGCATGCACAGCTCGATAAAATTCATACTTTTTTTGCCGTAGTTGAAAGCGGCAGCTTTACCCGCGCCGCCGATAATCTTGGCCTCAGCAAAGCAATGGTCAGCCTGCATATTAAGGCGCTGGAACAGGCGCTTGGTGTCACCCTGCTTGCGCGTAATACCCGTAATCTGGCGTTAACGGAGAGCGGAAGCCAGCTCTATCAGGACTTCAAGGCCATCTTCTCCGATATCGACCTTGCCGTTGGACGTGTCACTGATGACAGCCAGCCGCTATCAGGCGAACTGCGCATCACCTCCACCTGGGAGTTTGGGCAGCGGTTCCTGATGGCGCCCATCGCACATTTTTGCCAGCGTCATCCCGGGCTAAAACTGAGCTACAACGTTGGCGCTTCGCTTGACGATCTGGTCAGTCACAAACTGGATGTCGCAATCCGGCTTGGTACCCTGCGCGACTCTTCGCTAAAAAGCCGCAGACTGGGGCAGTACCGGATTCTGCTGGTCGCATCTCCCCGGCTTATTGCCCGTTACCCGCTGCAATGCCTCCGCGAGGTTGCCCCGCTACCGTGGATCCATAACAGTAATTTGTCACAGCCTGGCCGCTGGCAGCTTCAGCATGGTGAGGAGCGTTTTGAGCTAAAAAGCGAGGCAAGCTATAGCGCTAATTCAGCGCAGATAATGCGTCAGATGGCGCTGGCCGGTATGGGCGTGGCAATACTGCCAGAATGGCTGATCGAAGAGGATTTAGTGAGTGGAGAGCTTCAGATACTGTTTCCCGGCTGGCAGTTACCACTTCAACCCATCAGCGCTGTGTTTAATGCCGGGCCTGCCCTGCCGCGCAAAACGCGTATGTTTATTGATTATCTGTGTAGCGAATTATAAAAATCAGCCAAAAAAAAGGCCGCATCAGCGGCCTTTATTCAGCAAATCGCGTCGGCTTACTCGCCAGCTTTTGCCCAGGTATCACGCAGGCCAACGGTGCGGTTAAACACCAGCTTGCTGGCGCTGGAGTAAACGCTATCGGCACAGAAGTAGCCTTCACGCTCAAACTGATACGGTGCTGAGGCTTCCGCCTGCTGCATACCCGGCTCCACAAAGCCCTGACGGATCACCAGAGACTGCGGGTTGATGCTGGCAAGGAAGTCCTCTGCTGCCCCCGGGTTCGGTACGCTGAACAGACGATCGTACAGGCGGAATTCCGCAGGCAGCGCATGAACAGCAGATACCCAGTGGATAACGCCTTTCACTTTACGGCCATCAGCCGGATCTTTGCTCAGGGTATCCACATCGCAGGTACAGAACAGGCAGGTAATGTTGCCTTCATCATCTTTGGCAACGCGCTCGGCTTTGATCACGTAAGCATTACGCAGACGCACTTCTTTACCCAGCACCAGACGCTTGTACTGCTTGTTGGCTTCTTCGCGGAAATCGGCACGGTCGATATAGATTTCACGGCTGAACGGCACTTCACGGGTACCCATTTCCGGCTTGCTCGGATGATTCGGCATGCTGATCATCTCTTCATGATGCGCAGGCAGGTTTTCAATCACCACTTTGACCGGATCCATCACCGCCATCGCGCGCGGTGCATTTTCGTTCAGATCGTCACGAATACAGGATTCCAGCGCGGCCATTTCAACGATGTTGTCCTGTTTTGTCACACCAATACGGCGACAGAACTCACGGATAGACTGAGCGGTATAGCCACGGCGACGCAGACCAGAAACGGTCAGCATACGTGGATCATCCCAGCCTTCGACCACTTTTTCTGTCACCAGCATGCTTAACTTACGCTTGGACATGATGGCGTATTCGAGATTCAGACGAGAGAATTCGTACTGACGCGGATGAACCGGGATAGTGATGTTATCCAGCACCCAGTCATACAGGCGACGGTTATCCTGGAACTCCAGGGTACACAGGGAGTGAGTAATGCCTTCCAGCGCATCAGAAATACAGTGGGTAAAGTCGTACATCGGATAGATGCACCACTTGTTGCCAGTCTGGTGATGTTCGGCAAACTTGATACGATAAATAACCGGATCGCGCATAACGATAAAGTTAGAGGCCATATCAATTTTGGCACGCAGGCAGGCCGTACCTTCCGCAAAACCACCGGCACGCATTTTGGCAAACAGCTCAAGGTTCTCTTCCACACTGCGGTCGCGGTATGGGCTGTTTTTGCCCGCAGAGGTCAGGCTGCCACGATATTCGCGGATCTGCTCTGGAGAAAGCTCATCAACGTAAGCCAACCCTTTGGTGATCAGCTCAACGGCATAGTTATGCAGCTGCTCAAAATAGTCAGATGAGTAGCGTACTTCGCCGCTCCACTCGAAACCAAGCCAGCGCACGTCGTGCTTAATCGACTCAACAAACTCCAGATCTTCTTTTACCGGGTTGGTGTCATCGAAGCGCAGGTTACACTGCCCTTGATAATCTTGGGCAATACCAAAGTTCAGGCAGATAGACTTTGCATGGCCAATATGCAGATAACCATTCGGCTCAGGCGGGAATCGGGTATGCACCGAGCTGTGCTTACCGTTCGCCAGATCTTCGTCGATGATCTGACGAATAAAGTTAGTTGGGCGGGCTTCAGCCTCACTCATCTCAATTTCCTCAATTAATGCTGGGCATTGACTCTTAATAACTCGAGTTGCAACAAGGCGGCAACCTGACGTATGACGAGTATGATTTAACGGAGTATGATCCACAAAGCTGCAAGGGGAAACAACCGTTTGTTGAGGGAATCAGATAAAAAAAGGGCGGAAATCGCTTCCCGCCCCGTTACGATCGCACTAACCGACGAAGTTAGCCGTTAATTTCGTACAAACGTGTCTCACCTGCTACCACGGTGTCGCCTGCCAGCAGCGTTAAACCAGCAAAATCTTCGATATTGCTGACCACTACCGGGCTGATCATCGAGCGGGCATTGGCGTTGAGGAACGCAAGATCCATTTCCAGCACTGGCTGCCCCGCCACTACCGCAGAACCTTCCTCAGCCAGGCGAGTGAAGCCTTTACCTTCCAGCGCTACCGTATCCAGCCCCATATGCACCACAATTTCGATGCCTTTTTCGGTTTCAAGACAGAACGCATGGTTAGTATTAAAGATTTTTACCAGCGTACCGGAAGCCGGAGCCACTACCGTGGTGCCGGTTGGCAGTATAGCAAGTCCGTCACCCACCGCTTTACTGGCAAACGCTTCATCCGGTACCTGCTCGATGGCTACAACAGTACCGCTAACCGGAGCAACCAGCGTAGCAATAACGCTTTTGGCTGCATTCGGCACCGCATGTGGAGCGGGTGCGGAAGCAACAGGAGCAGCACTCACCGCAGCAGCGGCAATCGGGCCTTTGGCGATCTGTTTCTTCATCTCTTCGGCGATAGACTCCGCTTTCGCGCCGACAATCACCTGAATGGTCTGTTTATTCAGTTTGACCACGCCGGATGCGCCCAGACGTTTACACATCGCATCGTTCACGCGGGATGCATCTTTTACCGACAGACGCAGGCGGGTAATACAGGCGTCAATAACGTTCAGGTTATCTGAACCACCAATGGCACCAATATACTGACGGGAAAGCTCGCTTAAGCCCTCTTCGGTATTACTGTTAGCTTCATCTTTCACCAGCAGGTCGCCTTCATCTTCACGACCCGGGGTTTTCAGATTCATCATGCGGATCACGGCGCTGAACAACACGAAGTAAACCACAAACGCTACCAGCCCCATCACCAGCAGTAACCAGACATTGCTGCTGGCCGCTGGCAGTTTATACATTAATGCATAGTCGATGGCGCCCGCAGAGAAGGAGAACCCGGCGTGAATACCCAGTGTAGTGGCAACAAACAGACTGATACCGGTCAGGACGGCGTGGATCAGATACAACATCGGCGCCAGGAACATAAACAGGAATTCCAGCGGCTCGGTCACCCCTGTCAGGAATGCAGTCACCGCTACGGAGAGCAGCATACCGCCAACCATCGGACGACGGGCTTTTGGAGCAGCCAGATACATCGCCAGCGCGGCACCCGGCAGACCGAACATCATGATCGGGAAGAAACCGGACATAAACATACCGGCAGTGCCATCACCTGCGTAGAAGCGGTTGATATCACCGTGGAACACCGCACCGGCAGCATTGGTAAACTCACCAATCTGGAACCAGGCAATGGTATTCAGCACCTGATGCAGACCGGTTGGGATCAGCAGACGGTTAACGAAACCGAAGATACCGGCACCGAACGCGCCTTCAGAGACGATCCACTCGCCGCCCGCATGGATGGCAGCCTGTACCGGAGGCCAGATGTAGCCAAACACCGCCGCCAGCACCAGACAGAAGAAGCCCGTCGCAATAGGAACAAAACGTTTGCCGCCAAAGAAGCTCAGGAAGTCAGGCAGTTTAATATCGGCCCAGCGGTTATAGGTCATACCGGCGATCAGGCCGGTGATAATCCCCGCCAGCACGCCCATATTAACCGTAGGGTTGATGGTCACCATCGCCTTGGTCAGGATAAAGTAACCGACTGCACCAGCCAGCGCGGCAGCACCGGCGTTGTCTTTAGACCAGGTTGAGGCCACACCAATAGCGAAGATCAGCGCAAGGTTGTCGAAGATTGCTCCACCGCCCTGGGCGATAAACGGCATATTAAGTAAATCTGGCTGGCCGAAGCGCAGCATCAGTGCAGCAACAGGCAGCACCGCGATTGGCAGCTGTAACGACCGCCCTAATCTTTGAAAGAATCCTAGAATATTCACCATTTCCCCCTATGAGACCCGTTAAGGCGGCAAAAACCGTCTGTTTTTTTTCACGGCTTTTGTAATTCAGTTCGACACTACACACCACGAAACGGAGTGTAAGAAAAAATTAATTCGCTTCGCAAATTAAACGGCCATTTATGTGACTAAAATCACCTAAAAACGCATTATTGTTAGCATGTGACTGGCTAACTGCACAAACTTATTTTATGATTCGAAAAATCAAAACGGACAAATTCCTCTGCTCCGTGACGGTAATCGCGTTACGCTTACCGAAAGCGCAGACAGAGCCCCGTTTTAAACCTATATCCAACTCTGCTTATAAAATGAGGTGCAACATGAGACTGATTCCTCTGGCAACGCCAGCCCAGGTCGGAAAATGGGCAGCACGCCATATCGTTAATCGTATTAATGCGTTTAACCCTACTGCTGATCGCCCCTTCGTGCTGGGCTTACCTACCGGTGGTACCCCACTGGAAGCTTACAAACACCTTATTGAGATGCATAAAGCGGGCCAGGTTAGCTTTAAGCATGTAGTGACCTTCAATATGGACGAATATGTCGGCCTGCCTAAAGAGCATCCGGAAAGCTATCATAGCTTTATGTATCGGAACTTTTTTGATCATGTTGATATTTCGAGTGAAAATATTAACCTTCTGAACGGTAATGCGCCGGATATTGACGAAGAATGTCGCCAGTATGAGCAAAAAATCCGCGCATACGGCAAAATTCACCTGTTTATGGGTGGCGTAGGCAATGACGGCCATATCGCGTTTAACGAACCTGCTTCTTCTCTGGCTTCGCGTACCCGTATTAAAACGCTGACGCACGATACCCGCATCGCCAACTCCCGTTTCTTCGGTGGCGACGTTGATCAGGTACCAAAATATGCGCTGACCGTCGGTGTGGGCACATTACTCGATGCGGAAGAAGTCATGATTTTGGTTACCGGTCACCTTAAGGCGCAGGCGCTGCAGGCTGCCGTTGAAGGCAATGTGAACCATATGTGGACTATCAGCTGTCTGCAATTACATGCTAAAGCCGTTGTGGTGTGTGACGAACCCGCCACCATGGAATTGAAGATGAAAACCGTTAAATATTTCCGCGAGATGGAAGCTGGAAACATTAAAGATCTGTGATCATTCCTGATCGCTGTCATCATTTCAGTACGGTGCCTGCCGGCGGGGCCACTCCCCCACCGGCAGGACAAGAGATATCAGTAAGTCAGGAGAACAACTATGTACGCGTTAACCCAGGGCCGTATCTATACAGGCCATAAAATTCTCGATCGGCATGCGGTGGTGGTCGCCAATGGCCTGATTGAGCGCATCTGTCCGCTGGAGGAGCTGCCCCCAGGCATCGAAACTCGTCAGGTCGACGGAGCAATTATTGCCCCTGGCTTTATTGATCTACAGCTTAATGGCTGTGGCGGCGTGCAGTTTAACGATGATATTTCTGCAATTAGTGTAGAAACTTTGCATACCATGCAGAAAGCGAACGAAAAATCTGGCTGCACCAGCTTTCTGCCTACGCTGATTACCAGCACCGATGAACTGATGAAGCGTGCCGTTGAAGTGATGCGTGCCTGGCTGGCGCAGAACAGTCATCAGGCACTGGGCCTGCATCTGGAAGGCCCGTGGTTAAACCCGCTGAAAAAAGGTACGCATAATCCTGACCTGATCCGTTCACCTGATAAAGAACTGGTCGACTTCCTCTGTGCCAATGCGGATGTTATTAGTCAAATTACGCTTGCGCCGGAACAGGTAGACGCTGCCGTTATTCGTCAGCTGCGCGATGCCGGAATTGTGATCTCTGCCGGTCACTCATACGGCACCTACGATGAAGCCCTTGCCGGTATTGATGCCGGAGTCTCGTTTGCAACGCATCTTTACAATGCCATGCCCGCCACCAGCGGCCGCGAACCAGGCCTGATTGGCGCGCTGTTTGATTCTCCGGATGTATGGTGCGGCATTATCGCTGATGGCCTGCACGTGCATTACGCAAACATTCGTAACGCTAAACGAATTAAAGGCGATAAACTGATTCTGGTCACCGATGCCACTGCACCCGCAGGCGCTGCTATTGATCGATTCATTTTTGCTGGTAAAACAATATACTATCGCGACGGGCTGTGTGTTGACGAGAACGGCACTCTGAGCGGATCTGCGTTAACTATGATTGAAGCTGTAGCTAACAGCGTCGAACATGTAGGCATTTCCCTTGATGAGGCGCTGCGTATGGCAACACTGTATCCAGCCCGCGCAATGGGGGTAGACACTCAATTAGGGTCAATTGAAGTCGGAAAAGTGGCCAATTTGACGGTGTTTACCCGTGACTACAAAATCACCCGGACTATCGTTAACGGTAACGAGGTCTTTAGCGAGTAGATATTTAATGACCACTGGCGGCCAGGCTCAAATTGGAAATGTTGATCTAGTTAAACAACTTAATAGCGCAGCCGTCTACAGGCTGATTGATCAGCAAGGCCCTATCTCACGAATCCAGATTGCCGAGCACAGCCACCTTGCGCCCGCCAGTGTCACCAAAATCACGCGCCAGCTTATTGAGCGCGGTCTGATTAAAGAAGTTGACCAGCAGGCCTCCACCGGAGGCCGCCGCGCCATCTCCATCATCGCTGAAACCCGCGGCTTTAATACAATCGGCGTGCGGCTGGGCCGCAATGATGCCACCGTCACCCTGTTTGACCTGAGCGGAAAATCGCTGGCAGAGGAGCACTACCCGCTGCCGGAGCGTACCCAGGAAACTCTCGAAAACGCACTGTTTAAGGCCATTGCTGATTTTAGCGAACTGCATCAACGCAAATTACGTGAGCTGATTGCCATCTCCGTGATCCTGCCGGGCCTGGTTGACCCAAGCAATGGCATTATTCGCTATATGCCGCATATCAGCGTCAGCCACTGGCCGCTGGTCGCCAATCTGAAGCAGCGGTTTAACGTCACCAGTTTTGTCGGCCACGACATTCGTAGCCTGGCACTGGCAGAGCACTATTTTGGCGCATCACGCGACTGTGCTGACTCCATTCTGGTGCGTGTCCACCGTGGAACCGGGGCCGGGATTATCGCCAACGGTCAGATTTTCCTCGGCAGCAACGGTAACGTAGGCGAGCTGGGGCATATTCAGGTCGATCCATTAGGGGAACGCTGCCACTGTGGAAATTTTGGCTGTCTGGAAACCATTGCTGCCAATAGTGCCATCGAGCACCGGGTGCGCCATCTGCTGACGCAGGGTTATCCCAGTACCCTGAGCCTGGACGATTGTCATATACAATCCATCTGCCGCGCCGCCAATCGCGGCGATGCGCTGGCAGCAGAGGTTATCGAGCACGTTGGCCGTCACCTGGGAAAAGCGGTCGCCATTGCCATCAATTTGTTCAATCCGCAAAAAATAGTCATTGCCGGTGAAATTACTGAAGCAGATAAAGTGCTGCTTCCTGCTATCGAAGGCTGCATCAATACTCAGGCACTGAAAGCATTCCGTAAAAATCTTCCCGTTGTTCGTTCGGAGATAGATCACCGATCGGCAATTGGTGCTTTTGCGCTGGCAAAACGTGCCATGCTCAACGGGATCCTGCTTCAGCGCCTTTTGGAAGGTTAATTGAATGATGGACTCTGAACGCATGACGATAAAAAACGTAATCTGCGATATTGACGGCGTGCTGATGCACGACAATACAGCCATACCCGGCGCACGTGAGTTTTTACAACGTATCGTCGGTAACAACATGCCGCTGGTGGTACTGACAAATTACCCTTCTCAGACCGCGATGGATCTGTCGAATCGGTTTGCTTCAGCCGGAATTGAACTGCCGGAAAGCGTGTTCTACACCTCAGCCATGGCAACGGCGGACTTTCTCAAGCGACAGGAAGGCAAAAAAGCCTATGTCGTTGGCGAGGGGGCGCTGATTCATGAGCTATATAAAGCCGGATTTACCATTACCGATATCAATCCTGACTTCGTTATCGTTGGTGAAACACGCTCATTTAACTGGGATATGATGCACAAGGCCGCTTTCTTTGTGGCAAACGGGGCGCGGTTTATCGCCACTAATCCGGACAGCCGTGGTCATGGGTTCTCCCCTGCCTGTGGCGCACTGTGTGCCGGTATTGAAAAGATCTCTGGCCGTCAGCCCTTCTACGTTGGTAAACCCAGCCCGTGGATTATGCGTGCAGCGCTGAACAAAATTCAGGCGCACTCGGAAGAGACAGTGATTGTCGGTGACAACCTGCGCACCGATATTCTTGCGGGCTTCCAGGCAGGCCTGGAGACTATCCTGGTTCTGTCCGGCGTTTCGACGCTGAGTGACGTCGACGCTATGCCATTCCGCCCTACGTGGATCTATCCTTCCGTTGCCGATATTGACATCATTTAAGTCTTTTTAAGTTCTGTTGCCCGTTTAGCCGGGCATCAGGCCTTTTATCTGACCATTTTCTCTCCGCTTTTTGCCATTTTTTGTCGATCCAACAATAAAAACCTCCCAAAACTGAATATTCGTTAAGAATTAACGGCGGTCAACACTCTATTTTTCACCTAATGCCTAAATTACTTGCATCACCTGTCGGGTTAGCGCATTTTCTTATACATGACGCGATAACTGTCGCTTTAAACCAATATCATCACCGTAAGGTAAGTCGTTAGGGAGCTGTATATGTGTTCTATTTTTGGTGTACTCGATCTGAAAACCGATCCTGCTGAACTGCGCAAGAAAGCCCTGGAGCTTTCACGTCTGATGCGTCACCGTGGCCCGGACTGGTCTGGTGTTTATGCCGATGACCATGCGATCCTCGCCCATGAGCGTCTGTCGATCGTTGACGTGAACAACGGCGCGCAGCCGCTATACAACGCAGCACATACCCACGTTCTTGCGGTAAACGGTGAAATTTACAACCATCAGGCACTGCGCGCTGAACTGAGCGACCGTTATGAGTTCCAGACGGACTCTGACTGTGAAGTTATCCTCGCGCTGTATCAGGAAAAAGGCATCGACTTCCTTGATGACCTGCAAGGTATGTTTGCCTTTATCCTGTATGACTCGGTGAAAAACACCTATCTGATTGGCCGTGACCACATCGGGATTATCCCGCTGTATATGGGCAACGACGAACATGGCAACCTGTATGTCGCTTCCGAAATGAAAGCGCTGGTGCCGGTATGCCGCACCATGAAAGAGTTCCCGCCGGGAAGCTACCTCTCCAGCACCGACGGCGAAATTTGCCGCTACTGGCAGCGCGACTGGTTTGACTATGAAGCAGTAGAAAACAACACTACCGATGCTACTGCGCTGAAAAATGCGCTGGAAGAGTCGGTGAAAAGTCACCTGATGTCTGACGTGCCATACGGCGTGCTGCTCTCCGGAGGTCTCGACTCCTCTATTATTTCAGCCATCACCAAACGTTATGCCGCGAAGCGCGTTGAAGATCAGGATAAAAGCGAAGCCTGGTGGCCACAGCTCCACTCCTTTGCCGTTGGCCTGGAAGGTTCACCGGATCTGACCGCCGCAAAAGCAGTGGCAGAACATCTGGGTACCGTGCATCACGAAATCCATTTCACCGTGCAGGAAGGTCTGGATGCTATCCGCGATGTGATTTACCACATTGAAACCTATGATGTGACCACCATCCGCGCCTCCACGCCGATGTACCTGATGTCGCGTAAGATCAAGGCAATGGGCATTAAGATGGTGCTTTCGGGTGAAGGTGCTGATGAAGTGTTTGGCGGCTACCTCTACTTCCATAAAGCGCCGAATGCCCGCGAATTCCACGAAGAAAACGTGCGCAAGCTGCATGCCCTGCATATGTTTGACTGCGCCCGTGCTAACAAAGCCATGTCCGCATGGGGTGTTGAAGCTCGTGTACCGTTCCTGGATAAGAAATTCCTGGATGTGGCAATGCGCATTAACCCACAAGACAAAATGTGTGGCAGCAACGGTAAAATGGAAAAACACATTCTGCGCGAGTGTTTTGAGTCTTACCTGCCAGCAAGCGTAGCATGGCGCCAGAAAGAACAGTTCTCTGACGGCGTAGGCTACAGCTGGATTGATACGTTGAAAGAAGTGGCCGCAGAGCAGATCAGCGACCAGCAGCTGCAAACAGCGCATTTCCGTTTCGCGTACAACACGCCGACCTCGAAAGAAGCGTATCTGTATCGTGAAATCTTTGAAGAACTGTTCCCTCTGCCAAGCGCGGCAGAATGCGTCCCTGGCGGCCCGTCAGTGGCCTGTTCGTCCGCTAAAGCAATAGAATGGGATGAAGCGTTCAAAAACATGGACGATCCATCAGGTCGCGCTGTGGGCGTACACCAGTCCGCTTACTAATACGTTCCGGATGGTTTATCTCTTACGGGCCATTGTGGCCCGTTTTTATTTAACCGTTGCGTCTGTTAGCATCAGAATTCGTTGATTTTATCGACATCCTGGTCACAAGGCAGCCAAACAACACGATTGTGACAAAAAACGGGAAAAAACTAGTTGACGCTTTTAGGCCAACTACGCATAATGCGCCCCGCAACGCCGCAGAAGGTTACGCGAAAAAAGAAGGCTACTTAGCTCAGCTGGTTAGAGCACAGCACTCATAATGCTGGGGTCACAGGTTCGATTCCCGTAGTAGCCACCATCTTTTTTGCGCGGGAGTGGCGAAATTGGTAGACGCACCAGATTTAGGTTCTGGCGCCGCAAGGTGTGCGAGTTCAAGTCTCGCCTCCCGCACCATTTCCAACAGCGGTTTGCACGGATGGGGTATCGCCAAGCGGTAAGGCACCGGTTTTTGATACCGGCATTCCCTGGTTCGAATCCAGGTACCCCAGCCATTTTTTTAGAAGTGTGTTAGTATAGTAAAGCAGTAAAATTAGGCTACTTAGCTCAGCTGGTTAGAGCACAGCACTCATAATGCTGGGGTCACAGGTTCGATTCCCGTAGTAGCCACCAATTTTATTGGGGTGTCGCCAAGTGGTAAGGCTCTGGTTTCTGATACCAGCATTCCGGGGTTCGAATCCCTGCACCCCAGCCATATTTAGACGGCTGGTAGTACGAGTCGCAAAGAAAAAGACGCCTGGTTCGCCAGTCGCATAAAAATTGGGGTGTCGCCAAGTGGTAAGGCTCTGGTTTCTGATACCAGCATTCCGGGGTTCGAATCCCTGCACCCCAGCCACAAAGTAAAAAAGCCCGCGCAAGCGGGCTTTTTTACGTCTGTCGTTTGGTCACTGCTCAAAAAACTTAATGGCTGTTTAAAAACCACAATAAGTGCGTGAGTTGTGAGCTTTGCCCGTCACGCGCCATTCCTGCCGCGTGACGAGATCGATTACAGCCCTAACGCGTAACGCAGCGCCTGCCGTTTCAACGCCCCGGAACGCTGCGCCACAATCAGCCCCAGATTACGCAGCACTTTTAACGGTGCCGCCTGATTGCTGAAGGTGAAATAGAACAGATCCATGCCGGTTTGCATCAGCAGATTATCTTTCAGACGTTTACGCTGATAGCGCTGTAATACCGCTTCTGATGCCCAGTCTTCCGCACGCAAACGCGACTCACTTAACACGCTGATTAATGCATCAACATCGCGGTAGCCAAGATTAACGCCCTGCCCTGCCAGCGGATTAATGGTGTGGGCCGCATCGCCGACCAGCGCCAGACCGGACTGCACATAGCGCGTGGCGTGGCGACGAACCAGCGGGAATGATCCGGCAGCAACCGGCGTAACGCGGCCGAGGCGCGCCGGAAAATGCGCCTGAATCTCCTTCTGGAGCTGAGGCATCGTCATCCCTTGCAGCTGGCGAATCCGCGCCGGGCTGTCATACCACACCAGCGAAGCCCAGCGGTCGAACAGCGGCAGGAAAGCTCGCGGCCCCTCCGGCGTAAACTGCTGCCAGGTAGTGTCGCCGGCATCCTGTTCACAGCGCACGCTGATCAACATACAGGACTGCGCATAGTTCCAGCCGTGAATACCGATACCCGCTAACTGACGTACCTGCGAATTAGCGCCATCGGCCCCCACCACCAGCCGGGCGGTCAACGTCTCGTCATTGTCCAGCAGGAGCTGCCAGCCGTCGTTAACCTGCTTTAAATCACGCAGACGGGCCGGACAAAGCAGCTCAACCGGCTGCTGCTGCAAACGCTGCCACAGCGCACGCTGCAACACGCTGTTTTCCACCATATAGCCCAGCTCAGGTAAACCGAGCGACTCCGCATCAAATGCAACATGCGCAGTTTGCCACTCCCAGGTCTCCAGTTTGCGGTAAGGGGCACAGCGCATATCCAGCACCGCAGGCCACACTTCCAGCTGCTTCAGCAGCGCCACGGAAGCGGCGCCAATGGCCGAAATCCGCACATCAGGATGGCCTGATGCGTCAAATGCCGCCGGCGCTTCCTGTTCCAGCACGGCCACCTGAAAACCCTGCTGCGTCAGCCCACTCGCCAGCGCGGCACCTACCATGCCGCCACCAACGATGGCCACATCCACTTTATGCTTTATTTCCGTCATTTTTTTTCCTTCTCCGGCCGTATCACGCGTGCTGTGCAACTACACCTCACCGGCAGAATTCTGTTATCCTGATCGTCCGTAAGTGTACCGGATTTTTCTGCGACATACAGAACACCGGCCTCACTGGCAGCGAAGCACAACAATACGCGCCCCGCACTTCTTTCTGCATGACAAATGGCAAGTCGATGACAAAAAAACTACATATCAAAACCTGGGGCTGTCAGATGAATGAGTACGACTCATCCAAAATGGCAGACCTGTTAAACAGCACCCATGGTTACACCCTGACCGATACGGCGGAAGATGCCGATGTCCTGCTGCTTAATACCTGTTCAATTCGTGAAAAGGCCCAGGAAAAAGTTTTCGCTCTGCTTGGCCGCTGGAGAAAACTGAAGGAGTCAAACCCAGACGTCATCATCGGTGTTGGCGGCTGCGTGGCCTCTCAGGAAGGCGACCAGCTGCGCCAGCGCGCCAGCTGTGTGGATATCGTCTTTGGCCCGCAAACCCTGCACCGTCTGCCAGAAATGATCAACACCGTGCGCGGCACGAAAAGTCCGGTGGTGGATGTCAGCTTCCCGGAAATTGAAAAATTTGACCGGATGCCTGAGCCACGCGCGGAAGGGCCAACCGCATTTGTCTCGATTATGGAAGGCTGCAACAAGTATTGTACCTTCTGTGTGGTTCCCTACACGCGCGGAGAAGAAGTCAGCCGCCCTTCAGACGATATCCTGTTCGAAATCGCCCAGCTGGCCGCCCAGGGTGTACGTGAAGTGAATCTGCTTGGGCAGAATGTTAACGCCTATCGCGGTGCAACCTTTGACGGCGGTATCTGTTCGTTCGCCGAGCTGCTGCGCCTGGTCGCGGCGATTGACGGCATCGACCGTATCCGCTTCACCACCAGCCACCCGATCGAATTCACCGACGATATCATTGATGTCTACCGCGATACGCCAGAGCTGGTGAGTTTCCTGCACCTGCCTGTACAGAGCGGCGCTGACCGTATTTTGACGCTAATGAAGCGTGCGCATACGGCGCTGGAGTATAAAGCGATCATTCGTAAACTGGTTGCTGCCCGTCCGGATATCCAGATGAGTTCAGACTTTATTATCGGCTTCCCTGGCGAAACCCAGGCAGACTTTGAGCAGACCATGAAGCTGGTAGGCGAAATCAATTTTGATACCAGCTACAGCTTTATCTATTCAGCGCGGCCGGGCACCCCGGCGGCCGACCTGCCGGATGACGTCTCCGAAGAGGAGAAAAAACAGCGCCTGTATATCCTGCAGGATCGCCTCCACCAGCAGGCCATGGCCTGGAGCCGCCGTAAGCTCGGCACCGTACAGCGTATTCTGGTCGAGGGCACCTCACGTAAAAATGTGATGGAGTTATCGGGCCGAACTGCCTGTAATCGCGTGGTGAACTTTGAAGGCACCCCTGAGCACATTGGAAAGTTCGTCGATGTGGAAATTGTCGACGTCTACGCTAACTCTCTGCGCGGTATTTTCGTGCGTGGTGAAGAGCAGATGGATCTGCGCACTCTCGAAACCCCCGCCTCCGTCATTGCGCGTACGCGCAAAGAGAACGAGCTGGGCGTCGGCACCTTCCAGCCCTGATCCCCCGATAATTGCGGCGTGCCTTCCGGGTTCGCCGCACGATTTCATTGCGCTACACTTGCTTTCTGACTGACGCGCCCAAATATCCACCCAGACGCTTGCAGCTTTTCGTGCTGCCATAAATAATTCGTTTACCGCGCTCAAGCCCGGACTGTCATCCATTTATCAACCTGGCCCTGTGTGACCCAAAGGATTAGTTTGAATATTGAAACACGTGAAGTAACGCTGGAACCCATCGATAACGCCCGGCTGTTGAGCCTGTGCGGCCCGTTTGATGACAACATCAAACTGCTGGAACGCCGACTGGGTATTGAGATCAACCGCCGTGAAAATGCCTTTAAGATGGTTGGACGCGCACTGAGCGTTCATGCCGCCGTGGATATTCTGCGTCATCTTTATGTGGATACTGCGCCCGTGCGCGGCCATATCCCGGATATCGATCCGGAACAGATTCATCTGGCAATTAAAGAGAGCGGCGTGCTTGAACAGACTGCCGACAGCGTGCCCGAGTTTGGCAAAGCGATTCATATCAAAACCAAACGTGGTGTGATTAAGCCGCGTACGCCGAATCAGGCACAGTATATCGCCAATATCTTCGACCATGATGTTACCTTTGGTATCGGCCCTGCGGGGACAGGTAAAACTTATCTGGCGGTCGCTGCCGCAGTGGATGCTCTTGAACGCCAGGAGATCCGCCGCATTATGCTGACACGCCCTGCGGTTGAGGCCGGTGAAAAACTCGGCTTCCTGCCTGGCGACCTGAGCCAGAAAGTTGATCCGTACCTGCGTCCGCTGTATGACGCCCTGTTCGAGATGCTTGGTTTCGAACGCGTCGAAAAGCTGATTGAACGTAATGTGATTGAAGTTGCGCCGCTGGCCTATATGCGTGGCCGTACGCTGAACGATGCGTTTATCATTCTGGATGAGAGCCAGAACACCACCATCGAACAGATGAAGATGTTCCTGACCCGTATTGGATTTAACTCAAAAGCGGTGATCACCGGTGACGTGACGCAGATTGACCTGCCGCGTAACCTGAAATCCGGCCTGCGCCATGCTATTGAGGTGCTGTCTGATGTGGATGAACTGAGCTTTAACTTCTTCCACAGCGAAGACGTGGTGCGCCATCCTGTGGTTGCGCGCATCGTTGTTGCATATGAAGCCTGGGAAGCTGCCGATCAAAAACGGCGCGATACTCAGGCCGAAGAACGTAAACGTGAAGCCCTCGCTGCCCAGCAGCAGGCCTCACAGGAGAACAAATGAGTAATGTGATTCTGGATCTGCAACTCGCCTGCGAGAGCGAACAGGGACTGCCGGCTGAAGCCGATTTTCAACGCTGGCTGGAGGCGGTGCTTCCGCAGTTTCAGCCAGAGAGTGAAGTCACCATCCGGGTTGTTGATGAAGCAGAAAGCCATGAGCTCAATCACACCTATCGTGGTAAAGATAAACCGACCAACGTGCTGTCGTTTCCGTTCGAGGCCCCTCCGGGCATTGAGCTGGCGCTGCTGGGCGATTTAGTTATCTGCCGGCAGGTTGTGGAACAGGAAGCCGCAGAGCAGGAAAAAGCGCCTGAGGCCCACTGGGCGCACATGGTGATCCACGGCAGCCTGCACCTGTTGGGTTATGATCATATCGAAGACGACGAAGCCGAAGAGATGGAATCGCTGGAGACCGAGATAATGCTTGCTCTTGGCTATCCCGATCCGTACATTTCGGAGAAAGAATAAGTACCTGGCCTGTACAGCCTGCAAAGAGTGCCCCGTGCATTCAGCTAACTAAGCTGTACCGGCCATCACGCCTGCGCCTCCACCGGGCAGCCGATTTCCTAATAGAGAGACAAACTCAAAAACGCCATGAGCGATGACCATTCACAAAACAATGACAGTCCCAGTAGCAAAAAGGGATTTTTTACGCTGATTCTCAACCAGCTGTTCCATGGTGAGCCGAAAAACCGCGATGATTTGCTGGAGCTGATCCGGGATTCTGAGCAGAATGACCTGATCGACCCGGACACCAGGGATATGCTGGAAGGCGTGATGGATATCGCCGAGCAGCGTGTACGCGACATCATGATCCCCCGCTCCCAGATGGTCACGCTGAAGCGTAACCAGACCCTGGAAGAGTGCCTGGCGGTGATTATTGAATCGGCTCATTCGCGCTTCCCGGTAATCAGCGAAGACAAAGACCATGTAGAAGGCATCCTGATGGCCAAAGATCTGCTGCCGTTTATGAGCAGTGAATCTGAGCCGTTCAGCATGGACAAGGTGCTGCGTCCTGCGGTTGTGGTTCCGGAAAGCAAACGCGTTGACCGGATGCTGAAAGAGTTTCGTTCACAGCGCTATCATATGGCGATTGTGATTGACGAATTTGGTGGCGTCTCCGGCCTGGTCACTATCGAGGATATCCTTGAGCTGATCGTGGGTGAAATCGAAGACGAATACGACGATGAAGAAGATCGTGATATTCGCCAACTCAGCCGCCACACCTATACCATTCGCGCCCTGACGCCAATTGAAGACTTCAACGAGGTCTTTAACACCCACTTCAGCGATGAAGAAGTGGATACGATCGGCGGTCTGGTTATGCAGGGCTTTGGCCATCTGCCAGCACGCGGTGAAAGCATAGAGATCGATGGTTACCAGTTTAAAGTCGCGATGGCAGACAGCCGTCGTATTATTCAGGTTCACGTCAAAATCCCGGAAAATTCGCCGCAACCGACTCTGGAAGAGTAACCGACTTATGGCAATTGCCTCATTATATCAGCGCCAGCGGGTTCGCCTGCTTTTAGCGCTAATCACGGGTGCCATTGGCACCCTTTCTTTCTCCCCTTATGATTTCTGGCCCGCGGCATTAGTCTCGCTGATTGGCCTGCAGGCGCTGACACTCAGCCGTACCACTCGCCAGGCCAGCGCCATCGGCTTCGTCTGGGGTATGGGCCTGTTCGGCAGCGGCATCAACTGGGTTTACGTCAGCATCGCCACCTTTGGCGGTATGCCAGGCCCGGTCAACGTTTTCCTGGTAATACTGCTGGCAGCTTACCTCTCTCTTTATACCCTGCTGTTTGCCGCCCTGCTCAACCGCCTTAGCCCGAAAACCACGCTGCTGCGCCTCGCCCTCGCTGCGCCGGTATTGTGGCAAATCACCGAGTTCCTGCGCGGCTGGGTGCTGACAGGATTTCCGTGGTTACAGTTTGGCTATAGCCAGATTAATGGCCCGCTGAAAGGCCTGGCTCCGCTGCTGGGCGTCGAAGGCATCACCTTCCTGCTGATGATTATTGCCGGGCTTGCCGTCTATGCGATGCTTAAACGTCGCCTGGCCGCTGGTATTGCAGCTCTGGCACTGCTGCTGCTGCCGTGGCCGCTGCGTCAGATTAGCTGGTTCCAGCCGTTACCCGAACGTGCGGTAGAAGTGGCGCTGGTGCAGGGGAATATTGAGCAGTCGATGAAGTGGGATCCGGATCAGCTGATTAATACGCTGAAAACCTACACCGCTCTCAGCCGCCCGTTTGTAGGTAAAGCGCCGATAATCATCTGGCCGGAATCAGCGATTCCTGATCTGGAAACCCGTCAACAGCCATTCCTGAAGGCGATTGATGAGCAGCTGCGCTCTGGTGGCAGCAGCCTGGTCACCGGAATTGTTGATTCACGCCTCGAAAACAATCGCTACCACGATTACAACTCGATTATCGTGCTGGGTGAATCACAGCCATACAGCTATTTGAGCAAAAATCGCTACCAGAAAAATCACCTGGTGCCGTTTGGCGAGTTCGTACCGCTGGAAACACTGCTGCGGCCGCTGGCACCGTTCTTTGACCTGCCGATGTCATCTTTCAGCCGTGGTGACTACGTACAGCCGCAGCTTCAGGTCGCTGGCTACAACCTTACCGCCGCCATCTGCTACGAGATTGTGCTGGGCCAGCAGGTGCGAGACAACTTCAGGCCGGATACCAACTTCCTGCTGACCATCTCTAATGATGCCTGGTTTGGCCACTCCATTGGCCCCTGGCAGCATTTACAAATGGCGCGTATGCGCGCACTGGAGCTGGGTCGCCCACTGCTGCGCAGCACTAACAACGGTGTGACGGCAGTGGTTGGTGCTGATGGTGATATTGCGCAGATTATTCCGCAGTTCAAAGCGGAAGTGCTGGCGGCAAAAGTAACGCCAGCCACCGGACTAACGCCTTATGCGCGTTTTGGTAACTGGGGTATCTGGGCGATCTCATTGCTGTTTGCTCTGACAGGTCTGTTCTGCACCTGGCGTTCACGCCGTTCATAACTCCACCCGGGCGAGGCATGCCTCGCCCTGCATTTTAATCCTCACATCCCCCCACAGCTTATGCTGCATTTCTGTTAAAAAACCGCCGTTGGCACGATGATTGCAAAATATTTCCGTGAAACGTGTGTCAGCCCGATAACAAGTCGATACGAAATCGCTCCCGCACCGCCATGGCGCAGTAACTGCACCCTTGCGAAGCATTGCGGATAAAACCGCACTGAATTGGTGCGGCGCACCTCGCAAAAAAGAAACTTTTTCGTATCACGCCATTAACATTCAGCTATGTTATTGGGGAAAGGCACCGCTTATAAGTCTGAATAAAACAGATAACTAGCAGGAAACACACATCACATCATGTCGGCGTAAGTTTATTGCGCGCTACAACTGCAAAGGAGTTGGAAAATGAAATTACGGAAACTGGGGCTTTGCCTTGCACTGGCTGGGTTAGCCTCCGGTATAGCTCAGGCTGAGGATGCAAAACCACAGGCCGCTGCTGATGCACAACAGCAAGCGTCTACCCTGGAAAAAATTGCCAAAAACGGCGTAATCGTCGTTGGCCACCGTGAATCCTCCGTCCCGTTCTCCTACTACGACAACCAGCAGAAAGTGGTGGGTTACTCTCAGGATTACTCCAACGCAATTGTTGACGCTATCAAGAAAAAACTGAACAAGCCTGACCTTCAGGTTAAATTGCTGCCAATTACCTCTCAGAACCGTATCCCGCTGTTGCAGAACGGCACCTACGATTTCGAATGTGGCTCGACAACCAATAACCTTGAACGCCAGAAACAGGCCAGCTTCTCTAACAGCATCTTCGTAGTGGGTACGCGTCTGCTGGTGAAAAAAGGCGGGCCAGTTAAAGACTTCGCCGATCTGAAAGGCAAAAGCGTCGTTGTCACCTCAGGTACCACCTCAGAAATTCTGCTCAACAAGTTAAATGAAGAGAAGAAACTGGGTATGCGCATTATCAGCGCGAAAGATCACGGTGACTCTTTCCGCACTCTGGAAAGCGGCCGCGCGGTCGCGTTTATGATGGATGATGCCCTGCTGGCAGGCGAACGAGCTAAAGCGAAAAAACCGGCCAACTGGGAAATTCTCGGCACCCCTCAGTCTCACGAAGCTTACGGCTGTATGCTGCGTAAAGACGACGGCGAGTTTAAAAAGCTGATGGATGAAACCATCGCGCAGGCGCAGACCTCTGGCGAAGCCACTAAGTGGTTCGACAAATGGTTTAAACAGCCAATCCCACCAAAAAACATGACCATGGACTTTGACCTGTCTGATGACATGAAAGCCCTGTTCAAAACGCCTAACGACAAGGCAATGAATTAATAAAGAAAAAACACGCAGAGACGTTCGCGTGTCAACAGGGCGGTGCGCCGCCCTACGATTGTTGAAAACAGGCTCGGACAGACACAGTCAGGCGGACAGGGCTTAAGCCATGCAGCCTGGCGAAGATGCAACGCGGTCGTTCCCCGCTGCGCATATTAAAAATAATCGCAAGAATTGAGTAGCTGGAAAGCCGCTCAAAGAAGGAGATTATTTGAGCCTCTCATCAATCTTCAGGGTAGCGTCTGCTACCCTTTTTTTCCGGAGTATTTTATGTCTATTGATTGGAACTGGGGAATATTCCTGCAAGAGGCCCCATTTGGTAACACCACCTATCTCGGCTGGCTATGGTCTGGCTTTCAGGTCACCATCGCCGTCTCCGTTTGCGCCTGGCTCATCGCTCTGTTAGTTGGCTCCCTGTTTGGTATTCTGCGAACGGTTCCTAACCGCCTGCTTTCCGGCCTCGGCACCTGCTACGTTGAACTGTTCCGTAACGTGCCGCTGATTGTGCAATTTTTTATCTGGTATCTGGTGGTACCGGAACTGCTGCCGGAAGGTATCGGCATGTGGTTTAAATCGGAAATCGATCCGAATATCCAGTTTTTCACCTGTTCGGTGCTGTGTCTCGGCCTGTTTACCGCAGCCCGCGTCTGTGAGCAGGTGCGCGCCGCTATTCAGTCCCTGCCCAGCGGCCAGAAAAATGCCGGCCTGGCAATGGGCCTGACGCTGCCGCAAACCTATCGCTATGTACTGCTGCCGAACGCCTACCGGGTGATTGTGCCGCCAATGACCTCAGAGATGCTTAACCTGGTCAAAAACTCAGCCATTGCCTCCACTATCGGGCTGGTTGATATGGCCGCGCAGGCCGGGAAATTGCTGGACTACTCCGCACACGCCTATGAGTCGTTCACGGCAATTACCCTCGCCTATATCGCCATCAATGCGGTGATCATGCTGTTGATGGGGCTGGTTGAGCGCAAAGTCCGTCTGCCGGGGGGCAAATAATGTACGAGTTTGACTGGAGTACCATTGTTCCCAACCTGCCTTATTTATGGGCGGGTATGGTGGTTACGCTGAAAATTACCGTCACTGCGGTCATCTTCGGTATCGTCTGGGGCACCCTGCTGGCGGTTATGCGCCTGTCATCATTCAAGCCCATCAGCTGGTTCGCCAAAATTTACGTCAACCTGTTCCGCTCTGTTCCGCTGGTAATGGTACTGCTGTGGTTCTACCTGGTGGTGCCGAGCTTCCTGCAACAGGTACTCGGGCTGTCGCCGAAGACGGATATTCGTCTTATCTCCGCGATGGTGGCATTCTCACTGTTTGAAGCGGCCTATTACTCAGAGATTATCCGCGCAGGTATTTTGAGTATCGCTCGCGGTCAGGGCAACGCCGCGCTGGCGCTGGGCATGACCAACTGGCAGGCGATGCAGCTAATCATCCTGCCGCAGGCGTTTCGTGCCATGGTGCCGCTGCTGCTCACCCAGGGCATCGTCCTGTTCCAGGATACATCACTGGTTTACGTTCTGAGCCTCGCGGACTTCTTCCGTACTGCCGATACCATCGGCGTGAATAACGGTACTGAAATTGAAATGGTGCTGTTTGCCGGTGCGGTTTACTTCGTTATCAGCCTGAGCGCATCACTGTTGGTCAGCTATTTAAAGAAAAAAAGGACTGCTTAAATGATTACCCTGAAAAATGTTTCTAAGTGGTATGGTCACTTTCAGGTGCTGACCGACTGCTCAACCGAAGTGAAGAAAGGCGAAGTTGTGGTGGTGTGTGGCCCTTCAGGCTCAGGGAAATCGACGCTAATCAAAACGGTGAACGGCCTTGAACCTATCCAGAAGGGGCTGATTGAGGTAAACGGCACTGCGGTTAACGATAAGAAAACCAATCTTGCACAGCTCCGCTCTAAAGTCGGTATGGTATTTCAGCATTTTGAGCTGTTCCCGCATCTCTCGATCGTTGAGAACCTGACGCTGGCACAGGTAAAAGTGCTGAAACGTAATAAAGAAGAAGCGCGACAGAAAGGCCTGAAACTGCTGGAACGTGTGGGACTGGCCGCTCATGCCAATAAATTCCCCGGCCAGCTCTCCGGCGGTCAGCAGCAGCGCGTGGCAATTGCCCGGGCGCTCTGTATGGATCCCATTGCAATGCTGTTCGATGAACCGACATCGGCGCTGGATCCGGAAATGATCAATGAAGTGCTGGATGTAATGGTTGAACTGGCGAATGAAGGCATGACAATGATGGTGGTCACCCATGAAATGGGCTTCGCGCGCAAGGTAGCAAACCGGGTGATCTTTATGGATGAAGGAAAGATTGTTGAAGATTCACCGAAGGATGAGTTCTTTAATAATCCGCAGTCGGAACGCGCCAAAGACTTCCTCGCCAAGATACTGCATTAACCCGAAGGGGTCGGTATGCCCGCCCCCTGCATTCATTATTTTCCCCGGAGCCAGGATTGGTTTACGGCTCAAACGGCTGACGTACAAACTGGTCATGGTTGCATTCCGGGCAGCGTGTCAGCACCTCTGGCGTATAGATCGCCCGGGTAAACTGACACTGTTCACAGACAAGATTACCCAGCCCTACCACCTCGCCACTTTGGTAGACACCATGGTGGTTCAGATCCTGGAAAACTTCGCGCCACTCCAGCTGGCTCTTATCGGTGATATCTGCCAGCTCTTTCCACAGGCTCTGACGGATTACCCGCATAAATACGCTGTCGCTGAGTTCATCCTGGTTTTCCGCATAGCTGCGGGCAAACTCTTCCAGATCGCGGCGCACAGCCCGACTGACATCATCAATTTCACTACGGGTTAACTCTCCCCGGTTTTGCATTCGCTGACGGGCGCTCTCCACCAGAGCGTCGATGTCGCGTTCTCCACGCTCAAGGCGTTGAGTCATGGAGGAGACCAGCTCACGATAATACTGAGCAACCTTGTTCATAGACACTCCTTATTGATAACGAAAGCGTTTCTCCTCATTCTAGTTGCTGATAGCAAATTCCCATGTTTTCACACTAAATTTTGCCGCCGCGCTTCCAGCTTGCAGAGAAATGCCATCCGGCAGGACGCTTACTGTTGTTGCCCCGGGGGCGGATCAGCTATGCTATGCGGATCTGAACGAACACGAAAAAAATTTATACAAAGGACTACTGGCTACTATGCAAGAGCAATATCGCCCGGAAGAGATAGAATCCCATGTCCAGCAGCAGTGGGATAATAAGCAAACGTTCAAAGTGACCGAAGAAGAAGGTAAAGAGAAGTACTACTGCCTCTCTATGCTGCCTTACCCTTCCGGCCGCCTGCACATGGGGCACGTGCGCAACTATACTATTGGCGATGTGATCTCCCGCTACCAGCGTATGCTCGGTAAAAACGTACTACAGCCAATCGGTTGGGATGCTTTCGGCCTGCCGGCTGAAGGTGCAGCAGTAAAAAACAATACTGCACCGGCCCCATGGACTTACTCCAATATCGACTACATGAAGAACCAGCTTAAACTGCTGGGCTTCGGCTACGACTGGAACCGCGAACTGGCTACCTGCCAGCCGGAATACTATCGCTGGGAACAGTGGTTCTTCACCAAACTCTACGAAAAAGGCCTGGTCTACAAAAAGACCTCGGCGGTGAACTGGTGCCCGCACGATCAGACGGTGCTGGCTAACGAACAGGTAATCGACGGCTGCTGCTGGCGTTGTGATACCAAAGTTGAGCGTAAAGAGATCCCACAGTGGTTTGTGAAAATCACTGATTACGCCGACGAACTGCTGAATGACCTCGACACGCTGGAAAGCTGGCCGGATCAGGTTAAAACCATGCAGCGCAACTGGATTGGCCGCTCTGAAGGGGTGGAGATCGAGTTCAATGTCAGCAACAGCCAGGAAAAACTGCGCGTTTACACCACGCGCCCTGACACCTTTATGGGCGTCACCTATCTGGCAGTTGCCGCAGGCCACCCTCTGGCTGCGCAGGCCGCAGCAAGTAACCCAGCGCTGGCTGACTTTATCGCCGAATGCCGTAACACCAAAGTTGCCGAAGCAGATATGGCGACCATGGAGAAAAAAGGCATGGCCACCGGCCTGTACGCCCAGCACCCGTTAACGGGTGAAGACGTGCCGGTATGGGTTGCCAACTTCGTACTGATGGAATACGGCACCGGTGCGGTAATGGCCGTTCCGGGCCACGATCAGCGTGACTGGGAATTTGCCACTAAATACGCATTGCCGATCAAACCCGTTATCCTTGCGGCCGACGGCAGCGAACCGGAAGTAAGCGCAGCGGCAATGACCGAAAAAGGCACCCTGTTTAATTCCGGTGAGTTTGACGGCCTGTCGTATGAAGAGGGCTTCAACGCCATCGCCACTAAACTGGCTGACAAAGGCGTGGGTGAGCGTAAAGTTAACTACCGTCTGCGTGACTGGGGCGTTTCCCGTCAGCGTTACTGGGGCGCACCAATTCCTATGGTCACCCTGGAAGATGGCACGGTGATGCCAACCCCGGAAGACCAGCTGCCGGTGATCCTGCCGGAAGACGTGGTCATGGACGGTATTACCAGCCCAATTAAAGCTGACCCTGAGTGGGCAAAAACCACGGTAAACGGCCAGCCTGCGCTGCGTGAAACTGACACCTTTGACACCTTTATGGAGTCCTCCTGGTATTACGCACGTTATACCTGCCCGGACTATGATAAAGGTATGCTTGACCCGGCAGCGGCCAACTACTGGCTGCCAGTAGATCAGTATGTTGGTGGTATCGAACACGCCATCATGCACCTGCTGTACTTCCGTTTCTTCCACAAACTGCTGCGTGATGCAGGGCTGGTCAACTCAGATGAACCGGCAAAACGCCTGCTGTGTCAGGGAATGGTGCTGGCGGATGCCTTCTACTATCTCGGCGCCAGCGGTGAGCGTAACTGGGTCTCTCCCGTTGACGTTACCGTAGAACGTGATGAAAAAGGCCGTATTACCAAAGCTGTCGATGCCGAAGGCCACGAGCTGGTGTACGCAGGCATGAGCAAAATGTCGAAGTCGAAAAACAACGGCATCGACCCGCAGATCATGGTTGAACGTTACGGTGCCGATACCGTTCGTCTGTTTATGATGTTCGCTTCTCCGGCTGATATGACGCTGGAATGGCAGGAGTCGGGTGTTGAAGGCGCTAACCGCTTCCTGAAACGCGTGTGGAAACTGGCATTCGAACATACGGAAAAAGGCGCGACCGCAGAGCTTAACGTCAGCGAACTGAACGATGAGCAGAAAAAGCTGCGTCGTGACCTGCACAAAACCATCAGCAAAGTGTCCGATGATATCGGCCGCCGTCAGACCTTCAATACCGCCATTGCGGCGATTATGGAGTTGATGAACAAGCTGACGCGCGCTCCACAGGAGAGCGAACAGGATCGTGCGCTGATGCAGGAAGCTCTGCTGGCCGTTGTTCGTATGCTGAACCCGTTTACTCCGCATGCCTGCTTCGTGCTGTGGCAGGCGTTGGGTGGCGCTGGAGATATCGACAATGCTCCGTGGCCACAGACTGATGATGCCGCGATGGTGGAAGATTCAGTGCTGGTTGTTGTACAGGTTAACGGCAAAGTGCGCGGTAAAATCACCGTAGCAGCTGACGCTAATCAGGAACAGGTGCAGGCTCGCGCTGCGCAGGAGCATCTGGTGGCCAAATATCTTGATGGCGTCACCATTCGTAAAGTGATTTACGTACCGGGCAAGCTGCTTAACCTGGTCGTTGGCTGATGTCTGGAGGAATTGTGCGACATCCGATAGTCTCTCTGTTACTCAGCCTGGCGGTGTTGATCACCGCCGGTTGTGGCTACCATCTGCGCGGCACCACTTCGGTGCCGCCGGAAATGAAAACGCTGATACTCGATACCGCTGACCCGTATGGCCCACTGACACGTGAAGTACGTGAGCAGCTCAGGCTAAATGCAGTGACGATTCTCGACAGTACAGATAAACGTCAGGATGTTCCTTCACTGCGTCTGATGGGTGAAAGATCAGGCCGTGATACTGCGTCGATTTTCCAGGACGGTAAAACAGCTGAATACTCAATGATGATGACGGTGAATGCTCAGGTTCTGGTGCCAAATAAAGGTATCTACCCGATCAGTGCCACCGTGTACCGTTCATTCTTTGATAACCCGCTGGCCGCGCTGGCTAAAGACTCTGAGCAGCAGATCATCATTCATGAGATGCGTACTCAGGCCGTTCAGCAGCTGATACGTAAGCTGCTGACCGTACATGCAGCAGAGAACGATCCGTCAATCAACACCCTTGGCAATACGCCATCGGCGGTTGATCGTATGCCTGATGATGCGAGCAGCATGTCGGACAGCTCCTACACACGATGATCAGGATTTACCCTGAACAGCTGGGCGCTCAACTCCGTGAGGGGCTGCGCGCCTGTTATTTATTGAGCGGTAATGAACCGCTGCTGCTCCAGGAAGCGCAGGATGCTATACGCGCCGCCGCCCAGCAGCAGGGATTTACCGAGCACTTCAGCGTGACGCTGGAGGCAGGTACCGACTGGCAGGATATTTTTGCCTCCTGCCAGGCACTCAGCCTGTTTTCCAGCCGCCAGACGCTGCAACTTACTCTGCCTGAAAATGGCCCCAATGCCGCGATGGGGGAGCAGCTGCTTACCCTGTCTACCCTGCTGCACAACGATATTTTGCTGATTCTGCGCGCAGCCAAATTGACCAAAGCGCAGGAAAATAGCGCCTGGTTTAAAGCACTGAGCGCCCAGGGTGCTATCGTCCCCTGCCAAACACCTGAACAGGCACAGCTTCCGCGCTGGCTGGCTACCCGGGCTAAAAAGCATCAGCTGACACTGGACGATGCAGCCAGCCAGCTGCTCTGTTACTGCTATGAAGGCAACCTGCTGGCGCTGTCTCAGGCACTGGAGCGGCTCTCTTTACTGTGGCCTGACGGCAAGCTGACGTTACCGCGTGTAGAGCAGGCCGTGAACGATGCCGCGCATTTCACCCCCTTCCACTGGGTGGATGCCCTGCTGGCAGGAAAAAGCAAACGCGCCCTGCACATCCTGCGCCAGATGCACTCAGAAGAGAGCGAACCGGTAATCCTGATGCGCACCCTGCAACGGGATCTGCTGCTGCTGGTTACGCTTCAGCGACAGATGGCGCACACGCCATTGCGCACGCTGTTTGATCAGCACCGCGTATGGCAGAACCGTCGCACGCTGTTCAGCGATGCCCTACAGCGCCTGAGTGCGACACAGCTGACTCAGGCCGTGCACCTGCTGACGCAGATTGAGCTGACGCTAAAACAGGATTACGGCCAGTCCGTCTGGTCAGAACTGGAAACCCTGGCGCTGGTACTATGCCATCCGTCCTTCCCGGCAAGTTTTTGTGATGTCTAATCCCTGTGCACTGCATGCGCTGTTCGGCGGCACCTTTGATCCGATTCACTACGGTCATTTGCGGCCGGCAGAAGCTCTGGCAAAGATTACCGGCCTGGAAAAAATTACGCTGCTGCCTAACAACGTTCCGCCGCATCGCCCGCAGCCGGAAGCCAGCCCGACTCAGCGGATTGAGATGGTGAAACTGGCGATTAGCGGTAATCCTCTGTTTGATCTCGATTTACGCGAAATGCAGCGCGATACGCCGTCATACACCATCGATACGCTGGCGGCCCTGCGTCTTGAGCGTGGTGATAAGCAGCCGCTGGCCTTTATCATTGGCCAGGATTCTCTGTTAACCTTACATAAGTGGCATCGCTGGCAGGATCTGCTGTCACTGTGTCATCTGCTGGTCTGCCAGCGCCCTGGCTATCGTAGTGAAATGGAGACGCCGGAGCTGCAAAGCTGGCTCAACCTGCATCTGACATCGCAGCCGCAGGCACTCCGGCAATCGCCCGCAGGTAAAGTTTTCCTGGCTCAAACACCGCTGATTGATATCTCCGCTACGGAAATTCGTACGCGCCGCCATCAGGGACAATCGGATGCAAATCTGCTGCCTCCGGCGGTTAGCGAATATATCGATCGCGAGGGTTTATATCAGAACCTTTAACAGCGTGATATACTGCGCCGCTCGAATTTTCAGGGCGTAAGCCCCATAAAACACACAATGTTACGGTTATCGTTTCGGCTATTAAAAGCGAATATGAGATAACCCATCAGACTTAAATCCCAAGGGGGAACCTTTTGCAAGGTCAAGCACTCCAAGACTTCGTCATTGATAAATGTGACGATTTAAAAGCTCAGAATATCGTCGCTATCGACGTTCAGGGCAAATCAAGCATCACCAGCTGCATGGTTATCTGTACTGGCACCTCAACGCGTCATCTGGTGTCAATCGCCGAACACGTGGTACAGGAAGCCCGTCTCATCGGTCTGGATGCATTTCGTGTTAACAGCCGTGCTCCAAGTGACTGGGTAGTGGTAGATCTGGGTGAAATTATCGTTCACGTCATGGAAGAAGAGAGCCGTAAGCTCTACGAACTGGAAAAGCTCTGGAGCTAAAGCGTGAAGCTGCAACTGGTCGCTGTCGGCACCAAGATGCCTGACTGGGTACAAACAGGTTTTATGGAATATCTGCGGCGTTTTCCAAAAGATATGCCATTTGAACTGGTTGAAGTACCCGCCGGAAAGCGCGGTAAGAATGCGGATATCAAGCGCATTCTTGAAAAAGAAGGCGAACTGATGCTGGCTGCCGCAGGTAAAGGCAACCGCATTGTCACGCTGGACATACCCGGCCAGCCGTGGGAAACCCCGCAGCTTGCCAGCCAGCTGGAGCGCTGGAAGCAGGATGGCCGCGATGTCAGCCTGTTTATCGGCGGCCCGGAAGGCCTGTCACCCGCCTGCAAGGCTGCGGCGGAACAAAGCTGGTCACTCTCAGCGCTGACCCTGCCCCATCCGCTGGTACGCGTATTGGTAGCAGAGAGTTTATATCGTGCATGGAGCATTACTGCGAATCATCCTTATCATCGCGAATAGCGAATAAGACTAACCGGACTGACAAAGCAGCGGATGAAATTACAACGTAACTCCTTTCGTGACTACACCGCCGAGCAAACACTTTTTGTTCGCCGGGCGCTGATTGCCTTTTTTGGCATTATCACGCTTTCCGGTGTTCTGGTGGCTAATCTTTACCACCTGCAAATCGTCCGTTTTGATGACTACAGCACGCGCTCCAATGAAAACCGTATCAAACTGGTTCCCGTCTCCCCCAGTCGTGGAATTATTTACGATCGCAACGGCATCCCGCTGGCGCTTAACCGCACCATCTATCAGCTTGAGCTGATGCCGGAAAAGGTGGATAACCTGCAACAGACCTTGCAGGAACTGAAACCTATTGTCGATCTGACCGATGACGATATCGAAGCCTTCGAAAAAGAGCGTAAACGCTCGCGCCGCTTTACCTCTATAGCGGTGAAAACCAGCCTGAACGATGTCGAAGTGGCACGATTTGCCGTCAACCAGTACCGCTTCCCTGGTGCTGAAGTCAAAGGCTATCAGCGCCGCTACTATCCCTACGGCTCTGCACTGACACATGTGCTGGGCTATGTATCGAAAATAAACGATCGTGATGTCGAACGCCTCGATAAAGAGGGGAAATGGCCGAACTATGCCGCCACCCACGATATCGGCAAGCTGGGCATCGAGCGCTATTACGAAGATGTACTGCACGGTAAAACTGGATACGAAGAGGTAGAGGTTAATAACCGGGGCCGCGTCATCCGCCAGCTGCATGAGCAGTCACCGCAGGCCGGACGCGATATCTACCTGACCATCGACCTTAAACTTCAGCAATATATTGAAACTCTGCTGGCAGGCAGCCGTGCGGCAGTGGTGGTTACCGATCCGCGTAATGGCGAAGTGCTGGCGATGGTTTCCATGCCAAGCTATGACCCGAATCTGTTTGTCGATGGTATCTCCAGTAAGGACTACAACGCCCTGCTGCACGACGAGAACCGTCCATTAATCAACCGTGCCACCCAGGGCGCTTACCCTCCCGCCTCAACGGTGAAGCCTTATATTGCCGTGTCTGCGCTGACGGCCGGGGTAATTACCCGCAACACCAGCCTGTTCGATCCCGGCTGGTGGCAGCTGCCGGGATCTGAAAAACGCTTCCGTGACTGGAAACGCTGGGGGCATGGCCGCCTGAATGTTACCAAATCACTGGAAGAGTCCGCCGATACCTTCTTCTACCAGGTCGCCTATGATATGGGCATTGACCGTCTGGCTGAGTGGATGGGCAAATTTGGCTACGGTCACCTTACCGGTATCGACCTGATTGAAGAGACGCCGGGCAATATGCCCACTCGCGAATGGAAGCTGAAGCGCTTTAAGAAGCCCTGGTATCAGGGTGACACCATTCCGGTAGGTATCGGTCAGGGTTACTGGACGGCAACGCCCGTTCAGATGAACAAAGCGCTGATGATCCTGATTAACGACGGTGTGATCAAAACGCCTCACCTGATGATGGATACTATGCAGGGCGGAGCGAAGGTGCCGTGGCGTCAGCCTGCGGCTGCCCCCATCGCTGATATTCATACCGGATACTGGGAAATTGCCAAAGACGGAATGTATGGCGTAGCGAACCGCCCGAACGGTACTGCGCGTAAAAGCTTTGACAATGCTCCCTACAAAATTGCTGCCAAATCCGGTACTGCCCAGGTATTTGGCCTGAAAGCGAACGAAACCTATAACGCCCATAAACTGACCGAACGCCTGCGTGACCATAAGCTGATGACCGCTTTTGCGCCCTATGACCATCCGCGCGTAGCCGTCAGCATTATTCTCGAAAACGGCGGCGCAGGCCCGGCAGTCGGCACTATCATGCGCCAGATACTCGACCATATTATTCTTGGCGATAACAATACCAACCTGCCTGACGCTGCTCCAACACCGCCAGGCTATGAAGGTGAATAACCGGTTATGAATGATAGCCATCAGAAACGGTCAATCTGGACTCGCATCCACGTTGATCCTCTATTTTGCCTTATCGTCACTGCGCTGCTGATCTACAGCGCGCTGGTGATGTGGAGCGCCAGCGGCCAGGATCCGGGCATGATGGAGCGTAAGCTCGGTCAGATCGCCATGGGTATTATTGTGATGCTGGTTATGGCGCAGATCCCGCCGCGAGTTTATGAAGGCTGGGCACCCTACCTCTATATTATCTGCGTTATCCTGCTGATAGCCGTCGATGCTTTCGGCCATATCAGTAAAGGCGCACAGCGCTGGCTGGATCTCGGCGTGGTGCGATTTCAGCCCTCGGAAATTGCTAAAATTGCCGTACCGCTGATGGTGGCACGCTTTATTAACCGCGATATCTGCCCGCCTACGCTAAAAAATACGGCGATTGCGCTGGTGCTGATCTTTATGCCTACCCTGCTGGTGGCGGCGCAACCGGATCTGGGTACCGCGATACTGATCGCCGCATCCGGGCTGTTTGTGCTCTTTCTTTCCGGCATGAGCTGGAAACTGATCGCCGTGGCATTACTGCTTATCGCCGCATTTATCCCGATACTCTGGTTCTTCCTGATGCACGACTATCAGCGCGACCGCGTGATGATGCTGCTGGATCCGGAAAGTGACCCATTGGGTGCGGGTTACCACATTATTCAGTCGAAGATAGCCATCGGCTCTGGGGGCCTGCGTGGTAAGGGCTGGCTGCACGGAACCCAGTCGCAGCTGGAATTTCTACCCGAACGTCATACCGACTTTATTTTTGCCGTATTGGCAGAAGAATTAGGATTAGTCGGGGTGCTGGTTCTGCTGATACTCTACGTGCTGCTGATTATGCGCGGCCTGATAATGGCCGCCCGCGCGCAGACAACTTTTGGTCGCGTGATGGCTGGCGGCATGATGCTGATCTTCTTTGTCTATGTATTTGTTAATATTGGTATGGTCAGCGGCATTCTGCCCGTGGTTGGGGTACCGTTACCGCTGGTCAGCTATGGGGGTTCCGCGCTGATCGTCCTGATGGCCGGGTTCGGGATCATTATGTCGATTCACACCCATCGAAAACTGTTGTCGAAGAGCGTTTAAGAGGCATAAACATGCGTAAGGATTGGCTTTGGATTGCCCTGGCTTCAGCACTGCTGGCAGCCTGTACTACAGACAGCGACCAGCAGGCGCCCGTCACTCAGCAGCAAGCAGCCTACAACGGCCCGGTGGTCGAAATTGGTGGCGCTGAACCGCGCTATGAACCCGTAAATCCTGCCACTAACCAGGATTACTCGGTAAATGGCAAAACTTATAAGATCGTCAAAGACCCGTCGAACTTCAGTCAGGTAGGCCTGGCCGCCTGGTATGGCGAAGAAGCTAACGGCACCCGCACTGCTATCGGCGAAACCTTTGATCCGAACGCCATGACTGCGGCACACCCAACGCTGCCGCTGCCAAGCTATGTGCGCGTCACCAACGTCGCCAATGGTCGAATGATTGTGGTACGCGTTAACGATCGTGGCCCCTACACGCCAGGACGTATTATCGACCTGTCGCGTGCTGCAGGCGATCGCCTGAATATTTCCAATAACAGCAAAGTACGCATTGATTATATCAGTGTCGCACCGGACGGTACTCTTTCAGGCCCTGGCACCATCGGTACCACCGTGGCAAAACAGAGCTATGCCCTGCCCGCACGTCCTGAGATTGGGGGCGGTATGACAATGGGTGGTGGTGCGGCTGCCGCGCCGGTAATGTCATCACAGACACAGCCCGTTGAGTACTCCAGCCCGCAGCCCCAGGAAACTGAGCAGACACAATCGCGCCCTGTCGATAACAGCTCGCTTAACAGCGACAACACGATGGGTGCCCCGGTGCGCAGCAGCGGTTTTCTTGGCGCAGCCCAGCCTCTGCCGGGCGGCGTACTGGAAAGCAGTGAACCGGCAGTAGCAACGGCACCATCAGCATCTGCTGCTGCGGCACCAGCTGCTGCTGTGGCGGCAGGCGCTAGCGGTAATTATGTCGTGCAGGTCGGCGCACTTAACGACAGCGCACGCGCACAGCAGCTGGCGACCAGTCTGGGTAAACAGTTTGGCGTACCCGGTTCGGTAGATAGCCGGGGAAATGTTTATCGCGTCCAGCTCGGACGGTTCACTTCGCGCCAGCAGGCCGCAGCCCTCCAGCAGCGCCTGGCGAGTGAAGCGCAGCAACAATCGTTTATTACTGTCGCACCTGACGCAATGTAATTCTTGCCGACCCGCTGATTTAGGCGGGTCGTAGCAGGATGATTTTGCTATAGTGAGTCACTTTTTTTAACCTTGCCCATGGATGTTGTCGTCCTTACATGAACACTCTGAATCCATCCCGACTGCTAAAACGCCTGACTACAGGCACGCTTATCGCCCTCAGCCTCAATGTTGTCGCTTACGCTGACGACCTGAACATTAAAACAATGATCCCCGGCGTGCCGGAAATTGACGCTGAAGCCTACGTCCTGATTGATTACAACTCAGGAAAAGTCCTGGCTGAGAAGAATGCCGATGCACGCCGCGATCCGGCAAGCCTGACAAAAATGATGACCAGCTATGTCATCGGCCAGGCAGTCAAAGCCGGTAAAATCCATCAGGATGATATCGTCACTATCGGGAAAGATGCCTGGGCGACCGGCAACCCGGTATTCAAGGGTTCCTCCCTGATGTTCCTGAAACCTGGCGACCGCGTACCCGTTTCTCAGCTGACACGCGGCATTGTGCTCCAGTCAGGCAATGATGCCTGTGTGGCGATGGCTGATTACGTTGCTGGCAGTCAGGATGCATTTGTCGGTCTGATGAATAACTACGTGAAAGCGCTGGGCCTGCAAAACACGCATTTCCAGACGGTACACGGCCTGGATGCTGAAGGGCAGTACAGTTCCGCACGTGATATGGCGCTGATTGGCCGCTCTCTGATCCGTGATGTACCGGATGAGTACGCGATTTACCACGAGAAAGAGTTCACCTTTAACAATATCCGTCAGACGAACCGTAACGGTTTGCTGTGGGATACCAGCCTGAACGTGGACGGCATCAAAACCGGCCATACCGATGCTGCGGGATACAACCTGGTGGCATCAGCCACCGAAGGCCAGATGCGTCTGATCTCTACCGTTATGGGTGGGCATACTTATAAAGGGCGTGAAACCGAAAGCAAGAAATTGCTGACCTGGGGCTTCCGCTTCTTCGAAACAGTAGCACCGCTGAAAGCCGGTAAAGAGTTTGCTTCTGAGCCGGTATGGTTCGGTAACAGCGACCGTGTGCAGCTGGGCGTGGAGAAAGATGTGTTCCTGACCATCCCGCGCGGCCGCATGAAAGATCTGAAAGCCAGCTATACCCTGAGCAATACCGAGTTGCACGCTCCGTTGCAGAAAAATCAGGTTGTCGGCACCATTAACTTCCAGCTGGATGGCAAAACCATTGAACAGCACCCGCTGGTGGTGCTCAATGAAATGCCGGAAGGTGGCTTCTTTGGCCGCATCATTGACTATATCAAGCTGATGTTCCACCACTGGTTCGGTTAACAGCGGATCCGGGTCGGGCCTGCCCGACCCCGTACGATCGCACACGCCTTGAAATAAACCTGAAACATCCCCATATTGTAAAGATGTGAACTCCTGCTGCGGCAGGAGTACTTGTTAGTGTCACCGGAGTCTATATGAAAACCAATCTTAAAGAACTGCTCGAATTCCCCACTTCTTTTACCTATAAAGTAATGGGTCTGGCACAGCCGGAGCTGGTCGATCAAGTGGTTGAAGTGGTGCAGCGCCATGCACCGGGTGACTACTCTCCGGATGTAAAACCTAGCAGCAAAGGCAATTACCATTCCGTATCAATCACCATTACCGCCACCCATATCGAGCAGGTTGAAACCCTGTATGATGAACTGGGCAAGATTGAAATTGTTCGTATGGTGCTGTAACCCCAACGCTGGCAGGGGCAGGCTGGTTCTTGCCCTGTGCCAACGTTATACTGTCCCCCTCATTACCCAACCGGATTGTCCGTTGTGTCCTACACTAGCCTGATTGTCCGCCAACTCGGCATGCAGCCCTGGCTGCCCGTCTCTCAAGCCATGCATCAGTTCACCGACCAGCGCACTGAAGATACGCCGGATGAAATCTGGCTGGTGGAACATCCTCCGGTATTTACTCAGGGGCAGGCAGGGAAAAGCGAGCATCTGTTAATGCCCGGCGATATTCCGGTCATGCAGAGCGATCGCGGCGGCCAGGTGACCTACCACGGCCCGGGTCAGCAGGTGATGTATGTGCTGGTGAATCTGAAACGCCGTAAAATTGGCGTACGCCAGCTGGTAACCGCTCTTGAACAGACCGTAGTCGACACCCTGGCTCACTTCTCAGTTACAGCTAATGCGCGCCCTGACGCCCCCGGCGTCTATGTTGACGGCAAAAAAATCTGTTCACTGGGCCTGCGTATCCGCAATGGCTGCTCATTTCACGGCCTTGCGCTCAACGTCGATATGGATTTGACGCCGTTCCTGCGCATCAATCCCTGCGGTTATGCCGGTATGGAGATGACCCACCTGGCGGCCCTCACCTCCCGTGTGGCGACTACCGATATTCAACCGTTGCTGATCAAACATTTCGCTCTTCAGCTGGCAATAACTGACGTTTCCTGGAGCGAAAGCGCTGAACTCCCGCTAAGATAGGGGGAAAAACGCATGCTGATTTACAATTCTGTAACGCTTTCTCGCACTGGCAGGCTGAATCTGCCGCGAGGAGGTGATATAATTTTTTGCGCTTTATCAAAAAAAGTTGAAAATCACCAACTCATTGAGTGTTAGCGGCTGTTTTGTAAACAGACAGATTGCCGCAATCCAACCTGGAACCTGCAAGAATATGAGTAAACCGATCGTGATGGAACGCGGTGTTAAATACCGCGACGCAGACAAAATGGCCTTGATCCCGGTGAAAACCGTGATAACCGAGCGTACGGAGATCTTGCGTAAACCAGAATGGATGCGTATCAAACTCCCAGCCGATTCCAGCCGTATTCAGGGCATTAAAGCCGCGATGCGTAAAAATGGTCTGCACTCCGTCTGCGAAGAGGCTTCCTGCCCTAACCTTGCTGAATGTTTCAACCACGGTACTGCCACCTTTATGATTCTGGGTGCCATCTGTACGCGTCGCTGCCCGTTCTGCGATGTGGCTCATGGCCGCCCGATGACGCCGGATGCTAATGAACCCGGCAAACTGGCGCAGACTATCGCCGATATGGCCCTGCGCTACGTGGTGATCACCTCTGTTGACCGTGACGATCTGCGCGATGGCGGAGCACAGCACTTTGCTGACTGCATCCGCGCAATCCGTGAAAAAAGCCCGGCAATTAAAATTGAAACGCTGGTTCCGGATTTCCGTGGTCGTATGGATCGCGCTCTGGAAATCCTGATTGATACTCCACCGGATGTGTTTAACCACAACCTGGAAAACGTGCCACGCGTTTACCGTCAGGTGCGTCCGGGGGCGAACTATGACTGGTCACTGAAACTGCTGGAGCGCTTTAAAGAAGCCCACCCGCATATCCCGACCAAATCAGGCCTGATGGTCGGTTTAGGTGAGACGAATGAGGAAATCGTTGAGGTGATGCGAGACCTGCGTCGCCACGGCGTAACGATGCTGACGCTGGGGCAATATCTGTCGCCAAGCCGCCACCATTTACCGGTACAGCGCTACGTCAGCCCTGCCGAATTCGACGAAATGAAAGAAGCAGCAATGGACATGGGTTTCACCCACGCGGCCTGTGGCCCGTTTGTGCGTTCGTCCTACCATGCCGATATGCAGGCGAAAGGTCTGGAAGTGAAATAATCGCGCCTCCGATGGCAAAAAAAACGGATGACTATATGTCATCCGTTTTTTTTTGAGCACTATCACTCTTTATTAGCGATCTGCCCGGCAGGTTTCTCTTCTGCCGCCGTTTTATGCGCGGAAGTTTCATCGTCATTCATGGCTTTTTTAAAACCCTTGATGGCTGAACCTAAGTCCCCACCCAGAGTACGCAGCTTTTTGGTTCCGAATAACAGGACGATTAATGCACCAACGATCAGTAACTTGGCGAGACTGATACCTTCCATACTTACCTTCTTTGATTGACCAGAGCACCGGGACGGCCTTTACACTCGTTACATCACGAATATACCGGTCGCTATTAACGCGCTCTTCACGGGTCAGTTCAACCGCAAGCTGTAACAAAATATGTTCAGGTAAGCTCCGGACGACCGAAGCGCCGATTCAACAGCACAGGCAGCGCACGGCGTGCATCCGCAATCCGCTGCGGATCAATGTCGGCCAGAACCAGCGCAGGCCCCTCCGCCGCTCTGGCAACCGCAACACCAAGCGGGTCAACAACCATACTATTACCAATATTACGCGGCCCGCACTCACCTGCCGCTACCACATAGCAGGTATTTTCCAGCGCACGGGCAGTGATCAACACCTCCCAGTGCATCTCTTTAAGCGGGCCGCGCACCCAGGCCGCAGGCAGTACCAGAAGATCGGCACCGTCAAGCGCCAGACGGCGGGCCAGTTCAGGAAATCGGATGTCATAACAGGTCATCAGCCCGACGTTCAGCCCATCGACCTCCACCAGCGGCGGCACGCGATCGCCCGCGCTAACATTGCGCGACTCCTGCACCGCAAAAGCATCGTAGAGATGCAGCTTGTCGTATCGTGCGACAATTTCACCGGCGCGGATAACCACCAGCGCATTCCACACGCGGCCGTCATTACCCGGCACATGCAGAGTCAATACCGTGGTCAGCGTGTTATTGCTGCTGGCGGCCAACAGCTGGCTGAGAAAAGGGCCATCCAGCGGCTGTGCCGACTTTACGGCAAGGTCAGGGTCACTGATGTCACGAGCCAGCACCGCTTCCGGTAGCACCAGCAGGCGCGCTCCCTGCTGCTGTGCCTGCTGCATCAGATCCACGCAGATCCGCGCATTTTCCTGCCACTCTCGGCGGACAGCAAACTGCCCAAGGGCGACTTTTATCATGCGGACAGCTCTTTAATATGGTAACGCGGAGATTCACTGTAACCTTCACGAGCATAAAATGCGTTGGCCTTTTCACGAAGCTGATGGCAGTGAACTTCCATGCGATCGCAGCCACGATCGCGCGCCAGCTGCTCGGCATGTTGCAGCAAATGCTGCCCGGCACCTTTACTGCGCTCGCCCTCGGCAATACAGAAATAGCTGATGCGGCCGAAATCTCCGGCCAGAGCCAGCTGCGGAATAAAATGCAGCGATAAAAATCCCAGCACCGTATTCCCCTCTTCGGCAATCAGCAGTCGCTCCGTCTCATCGACAATGAGCTGTGCAAGCCTGCGCTCAATAAAGGGAGCGGTATCCGCATATCCCAGTTCAGCTAACAGCGCGCTAAGGGCAAAAGTATCTTTCGATTCAGCCAGACGAATATTCATGGTCATTCTCCGCGGTATGCTGACAAGCTGGGGTTAGCTGGTAAAAAGTTCTGCTTATGTTTATAGCTGGAGCGAGGCGTTCACTGCAAGGCGCGAGATCACAGGGTAATGTTACAAAAGCTAATTAGCGTAATAAATCATCCTTTTCGTGGCAGAAGCAGCGCCAGATTAATGTTTCCTTAATAATAGCCCGGCACACTGGCTATCATTCAGCCAACAGAGATAACCGCCATGAATATCCTTCCTCGTAACAAAAGCGAATACCTTGCCGTGCTGGTGGCATGCAGTGCGGCGATTATCTGGCTAATGCAATATTTTAACGCCTAGGCCCCACCGGGCCGTGGATTGCAGGCAAAAAAAAACCCGCCAGAGGCGGGTTTTTAAAATTCTGTCTGATAACTTAAATAGCGGCAACGTTAGCAGCAGATGGGCCTTTGGCACCGTTGGTGATTTCGAACTCTACGCGCTGACCTTCAGCCAGAGTTTTGAAACCATTGCTCTGGATGGCAGAGAAGTGCACGAACACGTCTTTGCTACCATCTTCAGGAGTAATGAAACCGAATCCTTTGGACTCATTAAACCACTTAACGCTACCTTTGATCTTAGACATCTATATTACCTTTACATGAAAAATGGACACTAAACTGTGTCGGGGGTTAGTACAGCAATTGCTAAGGCTTTTGTCCAGTAGGCGAGCTCGAAAAAGTGATAAATATCGCCTTTTTTCACCCTGCATCATATTTTATGACAAAGCCCGGAGATTAAAACTGCCAGCGCACCCAGGCGAAAAAAACGTTGCCGTTATTGTAAGTTCCTGGAATGTAAGTCATCTGGAAAGATGCCGGCCCATAGCCCACTGAGGCCAGCGGCAGCACCAGCGGAATGGGTATATAGTTCCAGTTATCACGCATTGTTACCCCGGCGGTATAGCCCAGACCCAGGTGAAAATCAGGATCATTCAGTGGCCGCCAGGTCTTCTCCCATCCGTAGCCGCCAATCGGCTCCCACTTATTGTAAGAGTCCTTAAACGCCATTAGATAAATGCCGTTCCAGTTACCTTTCTCATCATAGCGAGAGATGCCACCACCTGCCCCCCATGGCCGCTCATTATAGCGATCGGTTTTCTCTTTATCGTATGTCCAGCGGTTATGCCAGGTGATGGCGGGAACATACAGGTCTACAGTTTGCGGCTCATTCCACGTCTGACTGACGTTTCCACTGAAGGTGTGCCATGTATTGGCAACTCCATCAGCCAGCGTTCCCGCCTGCGCCGCGCTCAAAGTCAATCCTCCGAGCAGTGTCGAAAGTAATAAAGTTGATTTGGTTTTCACAATAAATTCACTGCTCCCTGGATGATAACACTAGCTAACATCCTAAAAATTAGTCAGAAATTCCGACCAAATGAATTGCCTTTTAGGCAAAAGATTCCAAAAAACACCTAAACACTCCATTAATCACCGAAATATGCTTCTCTGGTGAAAAGAGTTTCACGTTATTTCACATTATAAAACATCATGATACCGAAAAAAAATATAATTCAGCGGAGTGAATATAACACCAGGAAAAATCGCAAACATCAATCAACATTCTTCCATAACATGTGCCAAACCTTCATGGCGCTAATCAATTAATGCTGTCCGAATCACTTATCCTGATTAAAATCATTGCAACATGCTTTGAAATTAACTTTTTTATCATTAAAAACAGCACAAAAACCTCAAAAAACAATTAAAATCATCAAGTTAGATTAAATAGCACCCATGAACTATTAGTAAATATAATTTATAGATATCTGTGCGGATTTTGATAAGATATTTCTTATCTGGTTGGGCTCAGGAAGAGTAGAGGATATGGCAATGCTAAGGTGTGGCCGATGCGGAAGTTCCAAATTTATATTTACAACACCCAGTAAAAATAGCGATTACCATGGCGCTGCCTGTGCCGAATGCGGTAAACGTCTGGATGTTAACGATGCTTACGCCCGTTCTGACGAGCCGATATCGGCATGGAGATCATCGCAGAGTGAGAAACTCTCAGCCTGTCGCTATACAGAAAAACCTTTGCGCGGATGATACGGCTGAATAACATGGAGTGCTGATCCGGGAGATCGCGTCCATAATGTTCTCTCTTTCCATTCTGTCATCGCCTTTATATCTTATTTCCGCAAAGCATTATAATGTCAGGTACTAAAGTACGGGGCCAGCAACTGCTGACCGCCGCGTTCAATTGCTATAACACCCTGCAATACACAATTAAAAGATCAGCTTAAATACACCCGTTATGGTCAGTAAACCAACGATGAAAATGATCGCAATAATCCAGAGAATAATCTTCATTCCATGCCCTCTTCTCATTAAAAAAGTCACTACAACGTAGTGACTTAAGTATAGAAGAAGATTTTATCTTCGCGTGGTGCCGCCTGAATCAGAAACTACAGCACCAGCGACAGCATCCACACCAGAATAAATCCAGTCAGCCCCATAGCTGTTGTCAGTACGGTCCAGGTTCGCAGACCATCAGCCACTGACAGACCAAGATAGCGGGTCACCACCCAGAAACCGGCATCATTGACGTGAGACAACCCTAAACCACCAAAGCAGGCGGAGAGTGTGACCAACACCAGCTGCATATCACTCAGCCCGGTAACCGCCTGGGTCAGCAGACCGCTGGTGGTAAGAATCGCCACGGTGGCAGAACCCTGTGAAGCACGCAGCGCCAGCGACAGAATAAAAGCGGCCGGGATCAGCGGCAGGTGAATAGTTTCCAGCGACAGCGCCAGCGCTTTACCTACGCCTGATTCCACCAGCACCTTACCAAATGCGCCCCCCGCACCGGCGACCAGGATCACCCCTGCCGAACTCGGAATAGCACGATCCAGCAGATCTCCCAGCTTCTCTTTACTCCAGCCCCGACGCAGCCCCAGCAGCCAGGCTGAAAGCGCAAGGGCTATCAACAGTGCGATTGCCGGTGTTCCGACCAGCGTCAGGAGCTGGCGCAGGCTATTACCTTCCGGCAGCACGCTATGAGCCAGTGTGCCAACGACGATCAGAATGATAGGAACCACAATCAGCGAGGAGATCATCCAGGCACCCGGAGGCTGCTCATGATTCTGACGCGGTGTGTTTTCCGGTTTCGCCAGCTGAAGCTGTTCCAGCACGCTCAGTGACAGATGATACTGGCGGCGATTCATCGCTTTTGCGACAAAATAGCCCACCACCCCGACCGGAATCGATACCGCAATACCCAGCAGCATCAGCCAGCCCATATCAGATCCTAACAGCCCGGCCGCCGCCGCTGCTCCGGGATGGGTTGGCAACGCCACATGCACAGTTAACATCACGCCGGCCATTGGAAGGCCATATTTTAACGGTGAAACGCGAGCCACCTTAGTAAAGCCATAAATCAGCGGGATAACAATGATAAAACCCACTTCAAAAAAGACCGGGATCCCGAGGATAAACGCCGCCATCGTCAGTGCAGCAACCGTGCGTTTTACTCCCAGCGTATGGGTAAATCGCTGCGCCAGCGACTCTGCCCCACCGGAGGATTCAATAATTGCCCCCAGCATAGCTCCCAGCACAATAATAATCGTGATCGAACCAAGCAGACCGCCCATACCGGAGACAATCACTTTCATAATATTATCAGCGGGAATACCGGTAGCGATGGCCACCAGCAGACTGACTACCAGCAGCGCAACAAACGGATGAACTTTCGCTTTTATTACCAGCAGCAGCAGTATCAGCACGCTGGCAACAGCAATGGTTAACAACAGGGCAGTAGACATCTTTGCGGCCTCGTAGGATTTTATTTTTACGCAGTGCTCTACAGCACCGTTATTTTTATATCTTTCCCTGGCTTTGCCCTCAGATTCAGGCAGCAAAAAGCCAGCGCTGCGCGCCAGAACGCGCAGCGTTATTCAAAAAATCATCTGGTTATTTAAAGGCGTTAAACCAGCCCAGTCCTTCCAGCGTGGTGGTGCGCGGGAAATATTCACAGCCGATCCAGCCGTCATACCCGCTCCGATCCAGCAGGTCAAACAGCCACGGATAGTTGATTTCACCCTCATCCGGTTCATGGCGATCCGGCGCTGAGGCAATCTGGATATGCTGGTATTGCCCGATGTAATCAGTAATCAAATGGCTTAAGTTGCCGTCGACCAGCTGTGCATGAAACAGGTCAAGCTGGCTGAAAACACCCGGGCGATCGATTCGTTTTACTATCTCCAGCACCTGATACTGACTGGAGTAAAGATAATTTGGTTTCGTCTTTGGATTCAGCGCTTCCAGCAAAATACGCACCCCGTGCGGGGCGAAACGATCGGCTGCATAGCGCACATTATCAATAAAGGTTCGGCAGTAGGCTTCACGGTCGGCACCTTCCGGCACCACCGCTGCCATGATATGCACCTGGCGGCAGTTAAGCTCCAGCGCGTACTCCAGCGCGCGGTCGATATCTGCGCGAGCATCAGCTTCACGCCCGGGAATCGCAGCAACACCCCACTCTCCCGCTGCGCTGTTGCCCGGTGCGGTGTTGAACAACACCAGCTCCAGATGATTGCGGGTTAACGCCTGCTTCAGTTGATCCGCGTGGTAGTCATAGGGAAAAAGAAACTCCACCCCATGAAATCCGGCCTGAGCAGCCGCGTCAAAACGCTCCAGAAAAGGCAGCTCATTAAACAAGGTCGAAAGATTGGCAGCAAATTTAGGCATATTCAGCTCCGTAACTCAGCCACTTCGTCATCATTGAGATAGCGAATCGGGCGGTCGCCCAGCGTAAAGATCAGCCGGGCAGTCTCTTCCAGTTCTTCTGTATTATCGGCAGCTTCACGCAGGGTTTTCCCCACCACCACCGGACCATGATTCGCCAGCAGAAACGCCTTATAGTGCGGGGCCAGTTTCGCCAGGTCTTCACCCAGCCGCCGATCGCCAGGACGATAATAAGGCACCACCGGCACATCCCCCACGCGCATCACCACATAAGGCGTGAAGGGACGAATACAGTTTTTCACATCCAGCCCCTCCAGGCAGGAGAGCGCCGTGAGATAGAGGCAGTGCAGGTGAACTATCGCCCCACATGCCGGGTTATTCAGGTAGATTGCGCGATGAAAGCTGATCTCTTTCGAAGGCTTATCTCCGCCGATCCACTCCCCTTCTGGGGTCACTTTTGACAGCCTGTCGGCGACTAATTCGCCCAGGCAGGAACCCGTTGGCGTTGCCAGTAACGAACCATCTTCCAGGCGCATGGACAGATTTCCGGCGGAGCCTGTGGCGTAGCCACGCTGGAAAAACGAGGCCCCGAGCCGAACCATCTCTTCACGTGCTTGTTGTTCAGTCATACTACGAACTCCGTTTGTGCGCGGGCAAAAAAGTTTTCATCACCGAAATTTCCGGACTTCAACGCCAGCGAGATCGGCTGCCCAACGGCTCGCACCCAGGGCACGCCGGGAGAGATCGCCGGGCCGATATGGAACGCATCAATGCCCAGCGTCTGCGCTACCACGCCTGAGGTTTCGCCCCCCGCCACGATAAAGCGCTGCCAGCCTCGCTGTTGTAATTCGCGCGCCACGGCGGCAAACAGCTGCTCAATCGCCTCGCTGCTCTGCTGCGCCCCATACTGCTGCTGAATGCGTTGCAGGCTTTCCGGATCTGAAGTCGCAAACAGCAGCGGAGCCAGCGCATCACCCTCATGCTGTGCCACCCAGTCGCACAGCTCACGGGCATAGGAATCGCGATGGTGCAGCGCACGCTCAACATCAATCGCGGATGCTGCCGCCTGCTGGCGATAGCGCGCCACCTGCCGATTGGTCATGGTCGAACAGGAACCGGACAGCACCACGGCACGCTGGCCCTGAGGTGCACCCGCCGCCTGAGCCACGGTGCAGTCATGTCCGGCGCTGGCCCACTGCCGCGCCAGGCCAATAGCCAACCCGGAGCCGCCGGTCACCAGGCGCATATCGCGCAGCGCCTCACCCTGGGTCAGCAGATGCTGCTCATTGAGTGCGTCCAGCACCACATAGCGCACACCCTGCTGTGCCAGCGCATCCAGCGCCTGACGTACCGCACCCGCCCCCTGATCAAGAACCTGGCTGTTAATCAACCCTGCCTTACCGCTGGCCTGCGCTTCCATCAGCCGCAGCAGATTGCTGTCAGTCATCGGCGTGACCGGGTGGTGGCGCATACCGGAATCGGAGAGCAGCTGATCCATGACAAACAGATACCCCTGATACACGGTACGGCCATTGACCGGCAGTGACGGCGAGATAATAGTTTGTGACTCACCCAGCGCGGTGAGCAGCGCATCGGTAACCGGGCCGATATTTCCCCGGGCGGTACTGTCAAAGGTGGAGCAATATTTGAAGTAGAAGCGCTCGCAGCCCTGCCGTTGCAGCCAGGCCAGCGCCTGTAACGAGTCAGCAACGGCTTTTTCTGGCGCACAGGAGCGCGATTTAAGGCTGACAACGATAGCGTCAGCCTGCGATACCAGCGGTTGCGCCGGAATACCATTCACCTGCACGGTGGACATACCGTTTTGCACCAGGAAACTGGCAATATCCGTCGCCCCGGTAAAATCATCGGCAATGACACCCAGACGCATTATTTCTGCTCCTGTTTAACCGGCAGCGTAATGCCGCTGAAAATTTTAATCACTGCACTGTCATCTTCACGACCAAAGCCTGCATTACTGGCTGAGGTAAACATATTGAACGCAGTGGAAGCCAGCGGTAGCGGGAAATGCAGGGCTTTGGCGGTGTCAGCCACCAGCCCCAGATCCTTAACAAAGATATCAACCGCTGATTTCGGCGAGTAATCACCGTCAACCACGTGGCGCATCCGGTTTTCAAACATCCAGGAGTTACCTGCCGCGTTGGTCACCACGTCATACATGGTATCCAGAGGGATCCCGGCGCGGGCGGCCAGAGCCATGGCTTCTGCACCGGCGGCAATATGCACTCCGGCCAGCAGCTGGTGGATAATTTTTACGGTAGAGCCAAGGCCAATCTCGCTGCCAATGCGATACACCTTCCCGGCGACGGCATCCAGCACCGGCTGTAAACGTTCAAACGCCTCATCGCTGCCGGAGGCCATCACGGTCATTTCACCCGTTGCTGCTTTCGCTGCGCCGCCAGATACCGGTGCATCCAGCATGATTAACTGATGTGCAGCCAGCTGCTGCTCAATCGCCTGGGCATCCTGTGAAGAAATAGTAGAAGAGACCATGACCACGGTGCCGGGTTTTAAACGCATTGCCAGTCCCTGCTCCGCAAACAGGATCTGTTTCACCTGAGCGGCATTCACCACCAGCAGCAGCACGGCATCAAGCTGGGTTGCGAAGTCATTGGCCGAGGTTTCGGCAGCCTGTGCACCACTGTCACGCAATGTTTGCAGCGCCTGCGGGTTAAGATCGACCCCCCAGGTTTTCAGGCCAGCCTTAATACAGGATTGCGCGGCACCCATTCCCATAGATCCGAGACCGACGACGCAAACCGACATTGATGTTGCCTTTAACATACGCTCTCCGTGTTAATTTTAGTGATTATTTGTTTTGATGTGTGAAGTATAGGCGTTTTATTCGGCATTTATGGTGACAGGCATCACAACAATTAACATAAAAAAAGACGATATAACAAGAATTAACACCAGCAATATAAATATGAAACAGTAAAATATGCTTTTATATTCATAGAGATAATCACAATAATCGCTGAATACAGGAAGAGTATTTCCTTCCCATCGTGATAATTTGATAAAAATTGTGGTGCAGAGGACTAACGCACTCCTTTACACTCTGAACAGCTCAAACGGCCATCGCCACAGGACAGGAAAATTATGATCCCGGTAGAACGTCATCAACAAATTTTAGCGCTGGTACAGGAACGCGGTGTGGTGAGCATTGCCGAACTGACCGAACGCCTTGCCGTATCGCATATGACCATTCGACGCGATCTACAAAAACTGGAGGAACAGGGGACAGTATTGCTGGTGTCGGGTGGGGTACGTTCAACGGATCGCCTCGCCAGCGAGCCTACGCATCTGGATAAAACCAGTATGTTCAGCCAGGAAAAACAGGCCATTGGTACCGCTGCTGCACGCCATATCCCGCGTAACAGCTGCATCTATCTTGATGCGGGCACCACCACGCTGGCGCTGGCGCGTGAACTGGGTGTTCGTGACGATCTGCTGATTATCACCAATGATTTTGTGATTGCTAATTTCCTTATTGATACCAGCCAGTGCCGGATGATCCATACCGGCGGCACGCTTTGCCGGGATAACCGCTCCTGCGTCGGAGATGCAGCGGCTACGGCGCTACGCGGTCTTTCGGTAGATATCGCCTTTATTTCTGCCTCCTGCTGGGGAGTTCGCGGCATATTTACCCCCGATGAAGAAAAAATTGCGGTGAAACGTGCAGTCAGTGAAGTCAGCCGCAAACGCGTTCTGCTGGCCGATAGCTCTAAGTACAACAAAATAGCCACCTTCCTCGCCCTGCCGCTAACGCAGTTTGACAGCATCATTACCGACCCTCATCTCCCTGCCGCAGCGCGTCAGGAGCTGGCTGCATTCGAGCTTGACGTAACCCTTGCAAGTTAAATGACCTTGAACCGCCACCCTGAAAAGCAATAAATTTTAGCGAGGGAGATCACGCTATTTCACTTCTTTACGTTTCATACTGAGAGGATTGTGTGCAGCCTGACTAAACTTATCAGGTCACTTTATGGACTCACTTGCTACCCTTTTTTCCCCTGAAAAGTCACAAGGAGATCTTATGAGCACAATCAATACCAGCATGGGCCGTTACAGTCTGAAGGCAAAAAATACAGGCGATCATATCAAAGGTTCGATAGCGATTAACGATGAGGGCGGTGCCCCGCTGACCTCACAGGAGTTCAGGGAACACGATCTGGATGATGTGGTGAACAACGTTATTTTCCCCGTCACCGGTGGCAACCGGCTGATCACCAGTGCCCTGCGTGATGAAATGGAGAAGGCCGGATTCAGGCAACAGCGGCGGAACTGAGAATGAGATTGATGGTATTTTCGGCAATTGATTGCCGAAAGCGGCGATAAATGTACTACCCACTTCACACTTTTATGATCAATCGATTTCGCCGATCGATCCCCTAAAATCGATCTGTATTATCACTTATAATTTCTACGGGAAAAGTGCGATTATTAATTGCCGTAACGATTATGGCAAAGTCAGACGAATAGCTTTAGTTGCCCACTTAAATGTGGGCTTTTTTTATGATGCTGACGGAGGTAAAGCTTCCTCTTTCCGCTCTTCACTATCTGCCTCTTCAACCTCCTGTTTACGCCGGCTGCGCAGGCTTTGACGCACCAGAAACACCGGAGCAGCCAGTAACAGCAACAGGCTACCGGACATCCCGCAAATCACCAGACTGACCAATCCTAACCAGCCTCCACCAGCCGTTACGCCAGCAGCTACCAGCGAAAGCAGGAAGAAAAACATCAATGTCATCGTAACTGGCCATATATTCGCAATATCCATATCGCTCAGAGCCATTTTTACCGGTTTAGACTCCAGCAGAGCAGCCTGCTTTTCAACTTCCATTTTCTCTTGCAGCGCCAGTAAATCGACGCAGGGCGCAACAAAATCCTCTGCGGGCTGCGGATGATGTAGCTCATCAAAAATACGTTCAGGAGACGGGAAGGTCTGTGGCCAGACCGCACTGTGTACTCCGTAACGGCTCAGAGCTGGCAGCGTAATACGCGGCCACTGGATAGCCTGCAAATAGCGATCGTTCAGTACCACCCAGCTCTGTCGCGTGTTGCCCCGGGTCACATGGTAAAGCTTAAAGCGGTCGGCGGGCGGATAGGAGAGATAGGTTACACGTGCCGTAATATAGGGAATATGTCGCTGACGACAGTAATTCACCCTGCTCTGGCCCTGTACCGCCAGCAGTACAGCCAGCGCAGAAATAAAATAGTAAGAGGTGCTTTCAGCCGCGTGTGGCCCTTCAAGATGCTCACGCAGTTTCTCTTCGCTATTGCCATTAAGGTGATCGGGCCACCAGCGCCAGCTGCGTCCAATCACCCGCTCGGTCGGCACCCGATAAATACCCATTGGCTCGGTTTCCGACGGGAGAATAGCAAAGGGGAAAACCTTACTGAAGAAAGTCAGCGCATCGTCCGGGCCATTCCACTCACCGCTGGCCTCCAGCCCGTGCAGGTTGGCGGTAAGCTCACCCCAGCCGTTTTTCCCCAGCATATCAATCTGATATTTGGTATCTGCCAGCCGCTTACCCAGAGCCAGCATATCGCGCGAGATTGCAGACAGATCCAATAAGGGAATGCTGCTGGGCTCGATGTGTTCACTTTCCATACGGCTGTTTACCCCAAAGGCGTGCTAGTATCCGCGCAAAAAATTTGGCTTTAGTAAAAAAATCAATACATATCAATGTAATAGTATACTTAGCAACCGCGATAATTAGCAATATGCCGGACTAAACTGCCGTGATTTTGATGGGGTAAAAAGCGGGATATGGCAAGGATTTATACGAAAAAACAGCAATTAATCGTTTAAAAATAAGCAGTAACCTTGATGAGTTTAAGGCAAAAAAAGTACGCCTGACCGGGCGATGACTGGATGAACTGACAGGCTCTGTCCGGGTTAAACAATCCAGTCCAGCACGATTGTCACAATTGCCACGCAAGATCACCCTTTGCTGGGGGTACATTGATTTTCAGCAAGAACAGAGCAGATACTCGCCACCCAATTGTAACTATATATTTCTAATTACATAATTATGTGTATTACATTCTTAACATTTACCGGCGGCATAATATCATTTCCTCCCTGTAAAATATGTCGCAAGAGAAATGAATTGTTAACATCACGCCATTATAAAATAACAGCGGCAAACAATAACAATATTGCTACATATCTTTCATAAGTCGTGACAAACCATAGGGTTATTATAATAAGGATGCGTAAACGACTTTTTTTATAGCAGTTAAAGCTATATAAAAACAGCTGGCCGCCGGGTTGCTTCAGAATACGAACGTGATAACCCACGCAGAAATCAGCCCCCGACAAAGCAAGAAAAAACGCTTTCACGACATAAAGATACAGCATTTTCACATTCAGGCATCATCCTGATATCCCGAATTAACATTATCCCGCATTGATTTAACCTGATAGCGAAACAATTACTCGTAATAATCGTTACTGTTATAGGCCAGTTCACCTTTACTGTTGCTACTTCTTCACCTGTTTTGGTCTTAGGATCAAACTTCCGATGAGAAGTCCCCGCTGACAAATTTTCTTTTTGGCTATATGTCGCCTATTTGTTAACTGTGGGTAAAAAAATAAAAGGCAGTTGTTCATGTTAGATCGAGGTAAGCAATGTTCGGATTAGATGCGTTCCATCTGGCGAGGATACAGTTTGGTTTCACCGTAGCCTTCCACATTCTCTTCCCAGCCATCACCATTGGCCTGGCCAGCTTTTTGGCTGTGCTCGAAGGCCTGTGGCTGAAAAGCAAAAATGAGGTCTATCGCGACCTTTACCATTTCTGGTCAAAAATCTTTGCCGTTAACTTCGGTATGGGTGTGGTATCCGGCCTGGTGATGGCCTACCAGTTTGGTACCAACTGGGCAGGTTTTTCGCAGTTCGCAGGCAGTATTACCGGCCCGCTATTGACCTATGAAGTGCTTACCGCGTTCTTCCTTGAAGCTGGCTTCCTCGGTGTAATGCTGTTCGGCTGGAATCGCGTCAGCCGTGGCCTGCACTTCTTTGCCACCTGCATGGTTGCGCTGGGTACCATTATCTCGACCTTCTGGATCCTCGCTTCCAACAGCTGGATGCAGACACCGCAAGGTTACACGCTGCAAAACGGCATCGTCGTGCCTGAAGACTGGTTCAAGATAATTTTCAACCCGTCCTTCCCGTACCGCCTGCTGCATATGTCCGTTGCCGCCTTCCTGGTCACCGCATTCTTCGTTGGCGCTTCAGCTGCCTGGCACCTGCTGCGTAAAAACGATACCCCGGCAGTGCGCAAAATGCTGTCAATGTCTCTGTGGATGGCGCTGATTGTCTCCCCGATCCAGGCGATGATTGGTGATGCCCACGGTCTGAACACCCTGGAGCATCAGCCGGCAAAAATCGCTGCGATTGAAGGCCACTGGGAGAACCCGCCGGGAGAAGCTACCCCGCTGATCCTCTTTGGTATCCCGGATATGCAAGAAGAGCGCACCAAGTACGCGCTGGAAATCCCTTACCTCGGCAGCCTGATACTGACCCACAGTCTGGATAAGCAGGTTCCGGCACTGAAAAGCTTCCCGAAAGAGGATCGCCCCAACTCCACCGTGGTGTTCTGGTCATTCCGCGTGATGGTGGCGCTGGGTATGCTGATGATTCTGCTGGGCGTGGTCAGCCTGTGGATGCGTCGCGGTCAGCGTCTCTACACCTCACGTCCGTTCCTGTGGTTTGTCCTGCTGATGGGGCCATCCGGCCTGATTGCGCTGGTAGCAGGGTGGATTACCACAGAAATTGGCCGTCAGCCATGGGTTATCTATGGCCTGCTGCGCACCCGTGACGCTGTTTCGTTGCACAGTACGCTGCAAATGAGCATCAGCCTGATTGCCTTCCTGCTGGTCTACTGCGCCGTGTTTGGCGTCGGCTACAGCTATCTGGCTAATCTGATCAAGAAAGGCCCGCAGACCGGTGAAGGTGACCATACGCCAGAAGGCGGCCCGGGCACATCACATACCCCGTCACGCCCGCTCTCTGCGGTGCAGGATAAATTACATTCGCCGCAGGAGGAGAAGTAAGGTGGGCATCGATCTCTCAATTATCTGGTTTACTATCATCATCTTTGCCACCCTGATGTATATCATCATGGATGGGTTCGATCTGGGTATCGGTATTCTGTTCCCGTTCAATAAAGATCCCATCGAACGCGATATGATGGTCAACACCGTCGCCCCGGTATGGGACGGCAACGAAACCTGGCTGATCCTTGGCGGTGCTGCGCTATTTGGTGCCTTCCCGCTGGCCTATGCGGTGATCACCACCGCGCTGGCGGCACCGTTAACCATTATGCTGATTGGCCTGATTTTCCGTGGCGTGGCGTTTGAATTCCGTTTTAAAGCTACGGAAGAGCATCGCCCGTTCTGGGATAAAGCCTTTATCGGTGGTTCTTTCGTTGCCACCTTCAGCCAGGGCGTCGTGCTGGGCGCGGTGATTAACGGATTCGAAGTGACCAACCGCACCTACAGCGGCCCTGAGCTGGCCTGGCTGACCCCGTTCACCCTGTTCTGCGGTGTCGGTCTGGTTCTGGCCTATGCCCTGCTCGGCAGCACCTGGCTGATTATGAAGACCGAGAACGAGCTGCACCGGAAAATGACCGCGCTGACTAAGCCGCTGCTGATAGGGCTGCTGGTGGTCATTGCCATCGTCAGCGTCTGGACGCCGCTGGCCCACGCTAACATCATGCACCGCTGGTTCACTCTGCCTAACCTGTTCTGGTTTATGCCGGTGCCTTTACTGGTGCTGGCGGCAGCCTGGGGGCTGTGGCGCGCACTGGAACGCCACGCGCATTACACGCCGTTCCTGCTGACCCTGGCGCTGGTGTTCCTTGGTTTTACCGGTCTTGGTATCAGCATCTGGCCGTATATTATTCCGCCTTCCATTACCATCTGGGATGCCGCTTCACCGCCGCAGAGCCAGGGCTTTATGCTGGTTGGTGGTCTGCTGATTATTCCGGTGATCCTGGTCTACACCTTCTGGAGCTACTACGTGTTCCGCGGAAAGATCAAAGCGGACGAAGGCTACCACTGATAGTCTGAGCCACACTTAACACTATTCGCTGTACGGGGGCTGAACACTCCCCATCAAAAGAGGGCAGATCGACGATTTGCCCTCTTTTTTGTCAGTAACTGAGCGGCTTTTAAACATTTTCACACATATCATCTCCGGTAATTCCTCCTGCATGGTCTACGCTTAAAGTCGTTTCAGGAAATCATGCCATCAAAAAGGAGGCACAATGAGTCTGTTTGATAAAGCTAACGATAAAGCGCAAGAAGCCGTCGGCAAAGGTCAGGAAGAGTTTGGTAAAGCCGTAGACTCGCCGGAGCATGAATTCAAAGGTAAAGTGCGTCAGCAGGCAGCAAGAGCCTCTTACGCCGTGGATGATGCGCTGGACTGCGTGAAAAGCAAAACCCAGGATTCTCCCCTGGTATCACTGGCGATTGCCGCTGGTGTTGGATTCCTGGCCGCCAAAATTTTCGGCCGCCGTTAATCCTGCCAGAGCACTCTCTCAACGCCCCTTGCGGGCGTTTTTTTATGCCTGATTTTCCGAATATTTTACCTGCGCATTAAACAGTGAAACGCACACGCCTCGATGTGATTTACTGAAAGAGTCATAAAGTGACTCCAAAAGGTTAATTGCAGCACAAGGTGAACTCATGGAAAGAAAATCACATCTGAACGTATGCGCGTATGCCGTCGGCATCGCCGCACTGTTAATGGCCACCAGCTCCTCTGCCACTTCCCGGCAACTGCTCGCCCACTCCCCGACCGTCGCGCCGAATAATGTTATTACCTTTGATTCGCAAACCATCGCGATCCCTGAGGAGTATCAAAACAATGAACCGCAGCCGCTGATGCGGGGCGAAGGGTTTAATTACAATCTTTACTACAACTACCGTTTAACGCCCCATCTGATTTTGCGACCGAACGTCCAAAAAACAACCAAGCCTGGCTCGGTCAGCGACAGTTCACATCCCTTTGTTGGCGGATTGAGCGCAGGCATTAACTTCTGAAACTACTGACACCCGTTTCAATTCGAAGCGGGTATTTTCAACCAGATGGAACCCAGGCGGATGGTTATCTCACTCAGACATATTTGGTCATCCCTGCCGTTATTTTTATACAATTCAATTAGCTTGCTAATTAAATTCAGCACAAAAATATACTCTCCGCTATTCACTCACATGATGTCATAGCTCGTCGGGAACAGTTTTCGGTAGCCGACGATAAGCATTGTGCATTTTTACCTCGAGCAATCCTCACATCGTCTCCCCACAGAAACCAGCACCCCAGGAGCAAGTGTAGATTGATCGCCTAAGGAGAGAAAAATGAAAAGAAATGGCCTTTTTCAGCGGACGAGTACACATGCCATCCTGGTGTGCAGCAGCGCACTGCTATGGGTTTCAGCGCCAGTATTGGCGGATATGCGCCCATTTAGCGTCGATTCGGATTATCTGTTTGGTGACTGGGGAGGCTATCGCAGCAAATTAAAAGATGACGGGGTCGACTTCCAGGTCAACTACACCATGGAATCAGCCGCTAACCTCGCTGGTGGCTATCACTCCTCGACCACCGCCCGCTATACCGACCAGTGGGCATTTGGTACCACCCTCGACCTGGAAAAACTCCTCAACTGGGATGACACCCAGTTCCAGTTCACGATTACCAGCCGTAGCGGCCGCGACCTGACCCCCTATATCAATGACCCGCGCACCGGCGGTCTGTCGTCATTAGAGGAAGTGTGGGGGCGCGGTCAGACCTGGCGTTTAACCCAATTTTGGGTAAATAAAGGGCTGTTTAATCACCTGGTTGAGATCAAAGCGGGGCGTCTCACCACCGGTGAAGACTTCGACACTACCGATAACAAATTCCAGAACCTTTCATTAGGCAGCGGCCAGCCGGGCAACATGCGCGGCGATCGCTGGTTTAACTGGCCTGTTGCCCAGTGGGGCGGCCGCCTGAAAATTAATTTTACGCCAGAGGTCTTCCTTCAGGTCGGCTTCTATAACCAGTCTCCCGGCAACTACAATACCAGCAATGGTTTCCGTCTGGATACCAGCCCAACCCTGGGCAACCTGGTGCCCGCTGAACTGGTCTGGCAACCCGCTTTCGGGCCGGACAAACTGCCGGGCAATTACCGCATCGGTGCTTTCTACTCCTCAGTCCACGGTGATAACTACTCCAGCTACCATGATGGCGGCTACCACGATAAGAACCATGCTTACGGCGGCTGGCTGCTGTTAGAACAGCAACTCACGGCGACCGGCGGAGATAACAAACGCGGCCTCGATTTAAAACTGCAAGCCGTTATGAACGATCATCAGACCTCAAAAATGGATAACTATCAGGCAATAGCCATGACCTGGAAAGGGCCAACGGAATCACGTTCTCAGGATGAGATCGGTCTGGGTGCCTCTCGTATTCACGTCAACAAAAGCTATGGCCAGATGCAGCGCACTGCCAATCATGAGCACGGTATCAGTGATTACAATAATCCTGGCTACCTGCCGATACAGCGCGGTTCCGAATATAACTTTGAGCTTTATTACAACGCGCATGTCACCAACTGGCTGAATCTGCGGCCTAATCTGCAATACGTTGTCTCACCGGGTGCCGTCAGCCAGGTAAGAAACGCCTTTATCGGCGGCCTGAGCGCCAATATAAACTTCTGACCTGAGTCGGGATGATCTGTGCATACCCGTCGCCGGCATCCTCACTTTGCTTAAGGTCATCCTGAATACCAATAGCGGTCAATCACCAGCAGGAGATATCAATGAGAAGGGGAGAACAATGAAAAAACGTGGCGTTTTTCAGTGGACGAGTAAACATGCCATCGCGATATACAGCAGTGCACTGCTATGGGCTTCTGTTCCGGCCCTGGCAGATATGCGCCCTCTGAGCGCTGACTCAGATTACCTCCTTGGCGACTGGGGAGGTTATCGCAGCAAATTAAAAGATGACGGGATCGACTTCCAGATCAATTACAGCATGGAGTCTGCCGCTAATCTCGCCGGTGGTTATCACTCTTCAACCACCGCGCGTTATACCGACCAGTGGACATTTGGCACCACTCTCGATCTGGAGAAACTCCTCAACTGGGATGACACGCAGTTCCAGTTAAGTATCACCGACCGCAACGGTCGCGATCTGAGCGAGCACATTAATGATCCGCGCACCGGCGGCCTGTCATCGGTGGAGGAGATCTGGGGTAGCGGTCAGACCTGGCGTATGACCCAGTTCTGGATCAATAAAGGCTTCTTTAACCATCTTATTGAAGTCAAAGCGGGCCGTGTTACCAGTGACGAGGATTTTGACAGCACCGACGGGAGTTTTCAGAACCTTGCTTTTGGCGGGGGCCAGCCGGGCAACTGGCGCAGCGATCGCTGGTACACCTGGCCTATATCGCAGTGGGGCGGCCGCGTGAAGTTTAATTTCACCCCGGAAATCTATCTGCAAGTTGGCTTCTACAATCAGACGCCGGGCAACTACGAAACAGGAAATGGTTTCCGCCTGGATACCAGCCCCACTCTCGGCAACATGGTGCCTGTTGAACTGGGCTGGAAGCCCGTTTTCGGGCCGGACAAACTGCCGGGCAGGTATCTTCTTGGTGCCTGGTACTCCTCCGTCAGCGGTGACAACTACTCCAGCTATCATAACGGCGGCTACCATGATAAAAACCGCGCCTACGGCGGCTATGTGCTGTTACAACAGCAGCTTACAGCCACCGGTGGAGATAACCAGCGCGGGCTTGGTATTACCTTGCAGGGGATCATGAACGATCATCAGACCTCGAAAATGGATAACTACCAGTCCATTGCCATGACCTGGAAAGGGCCGACGGCGTCGCGAGCGCAAGATGAGGTCGGGCTGGGTGCCGCGCGTATTCACGTGAACAAAAGCTACAGCCAGATGCAGCGCACGATGAATGGTGAGAGCGGTATCAGCGACTACCGCAACCCGGGCTATCAGCCAATACAGCACGGTTCCGAATATGATTTCGAGCTGTATTACAACGCCCACCTTACCAACTGGCTGAATGTGCGGCCTAACCTGCAATACGTCGTCTCACCCGGTGCTGTCAGCCAGGTAAGAAACGCGTTTGTTGGCGGCCTCAGCGCCGATGTCACTTTCTGATCTGAGCCAGGGCGCACAATTTCAGCCGCCCTGCTATTTCAGCTGCACCCGTGCAGTATAAAAACGCCGCGCCGCCAGGTAGCCGGCAACAATGGTCGACAGGCTGGCGGTGCCAAGCAGCATAAAGGTCACCATAATCTGATACTTAATCGCCTGCACCGGATCGATCCCGGCAAATATCAGACCGGACATCATACCCGGCAAGCTGACCAGCCCAACCGTTTTTGCCGCATCAACCGTCGGGATCATCGCCGCACGGATGCTGTCGCGCACTATTGAAGCGGATGCAAGCCTGGCACTGGCTCCGAGACTGAGCATCTCTTCCACCTTCTGGCGATTATCACTAAAACGCTGATTCAGATTGCTGAAGCACAGCCCCACCGCCACCATCGCGTTTCCGGCAATCATCCCGGAAATCGGGATCACCTGCATTGGCATAAACTCAATTGCGCCACTGAGCAGCAGAATGGTTAACGTCAGCGTGGTGCCGGAGGTAATAGCAATAAACGAAATCACAAAACCCCGATCGATAGCGCGACTGCGTTTTTTCGCATTCAGCGCAGCATTCACGCAGATAAACAGCACCATCAGCACCGTCAGCCAGCGGTTATTCAGATCGAAGATATACTTGAGTACATAGCCAACAATGACCAGCTGAACAATCGCTCGCGCCACGCTCCAGATAATATCTTTTTCCAGCCCCAGCCGCTCTTTTCCGCTGACCAGCAGCGCGATAACCACCAGCACCAGCGCCAGTGCGAGGGATTCGTTGGTAATATTATGCTGATTCATGCTGGCTCTCCTGTCCGCCGGGCAACAGCGTGATTCGCCGCCTGCCATCATCCATCTCAACGCTGTCATGGCTGATCCAGATCGCCGCCGTACCGGTGGCTACCAGCCGATCGATTAACTGCTGCACCTTCTGCTTATTGGCTTCATCCAGCGCGCTGCTGATCTCATCCAGCAACAAAATATCCGGAGGGAACTGAAGATTCCGTAGCAACGCCACGCGCTGTTTCTCCCCGCCGGAGAGCTGATCCACGGGCTTATCGAGCATATCTGGCGACAAACCAACGCGCTGCAATTCAGCGGCAAGATGCTGGCGATTAACCGGCTGCTGACGGATTTGATAAGGCAGGGAGAGGTTGTCATATACCGTGCGGCCAAACAGCTGCGGCGTCTGAAATACGTAGGAGACCCGCTGACGATAAGCTTCCGGTGTCAGTTCATTAATCGGCTGGCCTTTGAACCGTACTTCGCCGCCGGACGGCTCAAGCAGCGAGGCGATAATCTTGAGCAGCGTGCTCTTACCCGCGCCGGATGGCCCCGTCAGCCAGAGAAATTCGCCCTGATGAAGGTCAAAAGAGACCGGTGCGAGCAGGGTTTTCCCCTCACGCACAAAAATAACCTCTCTGACCTGCAAGAGAGGGGATAAATCGCCCATGTCTTTCTAAACTCGCGGTAATTTCGATAGCGCAATAGTAACACTTTCAACGTGCCTTTTGCTGCGGCCAGAAGATTAACAGCAGCCCGGACAGGATCAGCGCCCCCCCGCCCAGCTTGCCCCAGAGAAAGGTTTCATTCAGTCCCGGCAGCCACAGTGCCGCCGTCCACACCAGCAGATAGCTCAGGCTTAACAGGGGATAAGCGCGGCTTAACGGCATGCGCTTTAATGCCAGCAGCCAGAACAGCATCGACAGCACATAAGCCAGCAGCCCGCCAAGCAGTGCCATGGCGGGTAATGGCCCACTTAAAACCACCGAAATAAAGTGCCCTGCCTGGCCGATGGGGGGAAGCTGCATCATCGCCCAGCGCAGCAGCAGCTGTGCAGCACTGACCAGCAGCACGCTGCAAAAAGCAAAGAGCAGGCCCATCAGGTATAGCTCCCCATCACCGCCACTCCGGCGACAATCAGCACAATCCCCAGGCCATGACGCCAGGGAATCGCTTCACGCCACAGCCAGCGGGCGGCAAGAGAAACAAAAATAAAGTTAAGACTCAGCATCGGATAAGCTACCCCCACCGGCACCGCTTGCAGCACCCGCAGCCACACCAGCATCGCCATCGCCAGCAGCAGCACGCTCGCCGCCAGCCATACCAGCAGATGGCGGCGATCATCGCTGCGCACGGTAGCCTGTTTCTGGCACAGCTGCCCGCCACAGCTCAACAGGCTTGCCAGCACAATGAATAGCGTGTTCATGGCTGCTGGCGATAGAAATACAGCAACATTCGCCCGCGCTTTTCAAGGCGATCCGGCGCGGGGATACGCGCATCAATCTCTCCGCTGGCATCTGAGAGTTTCATCACCAGCGAGATATTACCCTGCCGCCGCCGCTGACTCAGCCACCGGGTAAAATCCTCGGTGGATATCAGGCGACTGGCCGCGTCAGGATAGCTTAAGCCATAGGCCAGCTCGCCGGACTGATCCAGCAGCACGATATCGCTGCGTTTCAGCGCCCAGGCCAGCGCCGATGCCGTGCCAATACTGTTTGCCAGCACAAAGCGACTCTGCTGTAACTCCGCGCTGACGCTGGAAATAAACGGCTGTGGCTGCTTGGAGTAAATCACCTTATCGGGAATAGCGACACCAATCACCAGCGCCAGACCGAGTGGACACAGCGCCGCCAGCCGCCAGTATTTTGCTCCACCCCGCATGCTCAACCACCCCACCAGCGCCCAGAACAGAAAGGCACTGGCCCCCAGCAGCACTTTACTCACCTCATGCGAAGCATAAACCGGATGCCTGACCAGACTCCACGGTGCCAGCACAACCATCATCACCAGCAGCAGCACGCCTCCCACCACCAGATTGATTACCCCGTTAGCTTTCAGTCCGCGCCTCCCTGCGGCGGAGAGCGCCAGCGCATGATGGGCCAGCAGCATTGCCAGCGGGGCGAAACAGGGCAGGATATAGGTCGGCAGCTTGCCTTTTGCCACGCTGAAAAATAGCAGTGGCATCACCACCCATCCCAGTAAATAGGCCGTTCCTGCGCTGGCCTGACGTTCACGCCATGCGCGGCGTAATGCACCTGGCAACAGCCCAAGCCACGGCAAGGCTCCGGCAATCAGCACCGGCAGGTAGTACCAGAACGGTGCCTTATGCTGGGCATCACTCTCAGCGAAACGCTGAATATGCTCCACCCAAAAGAAATAGTTCCAGAAGTCAGGCTCATGAAAAGCGATGCTGATTGACCAGGGTGCCGAGATCGCTACGGCACTCAACAACGCCAGTGGACCAAACAGTAACAGCTCTTTCAGCCTGCGCTGCCACACCATCCATGGGACAATCGCAATCACCGGTACCGCCAGCGCCAGAAAACCTTTGGTCATAAAACCCATTCCGCAGGCCAGCCCCAGCAGCAGCCAGCCTGCCGCTCTCTGCCGCAGGCTTCCCCCCTCGCCCACCAGCCAGAAACTGCACATCGCCGCCGTTAACCACAGCGTAATCATCGGATCCAGTACCGCATAGGTGCCGATGCTGTAAACCAGCAGACAGGTGAGGAAGATCACCGCAGAGTGCAAAGCGGTAGCTCGCTGATGCCACAGCCGCAGCGCCAGCCAGTAAATCAGCAGCGCACTGAGCGTGACAGAGAACACCGAACCAAATCGCACGGCGAAATTTGTGCCGCCAAAGATCCACTGGCTGATGTTATTAATCCAGTACCCTGCTATCGGCTTCTCAAAATAGCGCAGGCCAAGAAAATGCGGCACCACCCAGTTTCCACTGCCGAGCATTTCACGGCTGATCTCCGCATAGCGCACTTCATCCGGCTGCCACAGCGCACGGAACTCAAGCGGGATCAGGTAATAGAGCGTATACAACAGGGGCAGTAACCATATATAACGGCTGTATTTCATCCGTATCACTCTGTTGACTGCTGGCATCCCAGCCAGCCTTCTCTGCCGGGGAGACTACCCCGAATGACTTTGCCCGTCGGCAGCTGCGTAACATCCTGCGGCAGCAGCTCACTTAGCGGACAAAAATGGATACCGCGCTGACGCGCCTCCGTCAGTAACGCATCAAACATCTCTGCCAGCACAATCCCTTCCGCTTCCGCATGAATGGTGTAAACCGGAACCCCCTGCTGACGCAGGATCTCATCGAGAATAAACGCGTTATAGCTGGCGCGGGTGACCTGAGTCCCGACCACCTCATCCCATGTCGGCAGTGTGACCGGGATCTGTACGGTACCCGGCTGTCCGTCCGGAAGCAGGGGCCGGAATGGGGTATGGCCACGGCAGTCGCTGTTATAGCGAAAATCATAAGGTTGTTTGGCGGCAATCACCCGACCATCCGCACGCCAGCCCGCTACCGCAGAACAGGCCACCGGCTGGCCGGTGATCTCAGTTAACGCCTCCAGGCCAAGACTAATCTGTTCACTTAGCTTCTCTGCGGGCCACACTCCCGCCCAGGTTTGCCAGGCGAAATGATCCCAGGCATGCAGGCCGATTTCATGCTGCTGACCAGCCGCACGGATCACATCCGCCAGCCCTTCACTGATACGCCGTCCAGGCCAGGCCGTACCCGCCAGCAGAATGTCCCAGCCATACAGCGAAGCAGCATTGGAGCGCAGCATTTTCCAGAGGAAACGCGGTTTCAGCAGACGCCATAAATGTCGGCCCATATTGTCCGGCCCGACGCTGAAGAAAAAACTGGCGCGGATGTGATGGCGTTCCAGAATGGAGAGCAGGCGCGGCACCCCGTCACGGGTGCCGCGCCAGGTATCAACATCGATACGCAAACCCGCATTAATCATTCGGCGTTCTCGCCTGGCTCGACGGTTTGCAGAAAGAAGTCCAGCGTCGCGTCAATGGTGTAGTTCATTGCCACTTCCGGCTGCCAGTTCAACAGGCGTTTAGCATTGCGTATCGACGGTTTACGATGCTCCACATCCTGATATCCCTTGCCGTAATAGCTGCTGCTTTCCACCTCACGGAACCCGGCAAACGGCGGGAAGCGGTGGCGCAGCGGATGGCGTTCAAAGCTCGCCAGCAGCTGTTCAGCCAGCTCTTTAATACTGGCTTCGTTATCCGGGTTACCGATATTAATAATCTGGCCATCGCAGTTCTGCTGCTTGTTTTCGATAATCAGGAACAGCGCTTCAATGCCGTCACTGATATCGGTAAAGCAGCGTTTCTGTCGCCCACCGTCGATCAGTTTGATCGGCGATCCCTCTACCAGATTAAGGATCAGCTGCGTGATAGCGCGTGAACTGCCGATACGTGCCGCATTAAGATTATCCAGCCGCGGCCCCATCCAGTTAAATGGCCGGAACAGGGTAAAATGCAGCCCCTCTTTTTCGCCATAGGCCCAGATAACCCGATCCAGCAGCTGTTTTGATACCGAGTAGATCCAGCGCTGTTTATTAATCGGCCCGACCACCAGGTTTGAGTGATCTTCGTCGAACGTAGCGTCGGTGCTCATGCCATACACTTCGGAAGTGGAAGGGAAGATAATGCGTTTTTTGTACTTTACGCAGTCGCGGATAATCTTCAGGTTCTCTTCGAAATCCAGCTCAAATACGCGCAGCGGATTGCGGGTATATTCAATCGGCGTGGCAATCGCCACCAGCGGCAGCACGACATCACACTTTTTAATGTGATATTCGATCCACTCTGAGTGAATGCTGATATCCCCTTCGACAAAATGAAAGCGCTGATGACCGACAAAGCGGCTGATGGCATCGGAGCCAATATCCAGGCCATAAATCTCGAAATTATCGTCGGCCAGCAGGCGCTCGGTCAGATGATTACCAATAAAACCGTTTACGCCAAGAATCAGCACGCGGGTACGGCGTTTTGCCGCTACCGCTGGCAGACTGTGCAGCAATGCTCCGGCCACCAGACCCAGCGTTTGTGCCAGCTGGCTGCCCTGCATATATACGCCGCTGTCGCTTTGCCCGGTCACCACTTCCAGCGCGCCGTCAACGCAGGCAACGATAAAGGGCGCAACAGAGAGCACCGTACCCGGCTTCGCTGGCTGAAGGTCGTAATGCATCCGCGACTGCCAGATAATAAAGCGTGCGCCACCGGCATAGCTAAATGCCCCCGGCCACGGATCGGTGACCGCACGAACCAGGTTATGGATGCGCTGTACCGGCTGCTGCCAGTTAATACGTCCATCTTCCGGCGTGCGCCGCCCGACATAGCTTGCCTGGCTTTCATCCTGCGGCTGTTCAGAAAAATCTCCACTTTTCAGCTGCGGCAAACTCTGCGCCAGCAGCTGTTGCGCACTTTCACAAACTTTGTAATGGAGGGTCAGCGCATTATCATCTGCCGCTATAGCTACCGACTGGCGGGCAATAATTGCTCCGGCATCGGCACGTTTCACCATACGGTGCAGCGTTACGCCGGTCTCCTCCTCACCGTTCACCAGCACCCAGTTTAACGGTGCGCGGCCGCGATATTTCGGCAGCAACGAGGCATGCAGATTAAAGGCCCCCGCCGATGCGCAGGCGAGGATCTCGTCATTCAGCATCTGACGATAGTGGAAGGAGAAGATCATCTCCGGCTTCATATCACGGATGCGATCAACCCACAGCGGATGGTTAACATCTTCAGGAGCGTAAACCGGCACCCCAAGCTGCGCGGCCACCCGCGCCACCGATCCAAAGAAGTGATTCTCAGCCGGATTATCCGCATGAGTGAATATCGCGCAGATATCAAAACCTGCTTCAGCCAGAGCACGGATCCCGGTGCAGCCCATATCATGGTAGGCAAAAACGACGGCTTTCATGATGATTTATCCTGTGTGGTGTTGGCGTCGTGGCTGACAACGCGCTGAATAAAATAACGGGGACGGGCGCGCACATCGTTATAAATGCGCCCGATATACTCGCCAAGCAGCCCCATACCAACGAACTGCGCGCCGATAAAAATAAACAGCACGGCAAACAGCATAAATACCCCTTCCGCTGCCCACTGCGGGCCGAGGAAGAGACGCAGCGCAATCAACAGCAGGGAAATAGCAAAACCGGCCAGCGCAATCACGCTGCCAAAGACGCTTAACAGACGCAGCGGCGTGGTAGTCAGGCAGGTAATCAGGTCATACATCAGGTTGATCAGACGCATCAGGCTGTATTTAGAGTCGCCAAATTCACGCTCGGCGTGCAGCACCGGGATCTCCGTCGCCCGACGGGCAAAGGTGTTTGCCAGAATAGGGATAAAAGTGCTGCGCTCATGACAGTTGAGCATCGCATCGACAATATGACGGCGATAGGCACGCAGCATGCAGCCGTAGTCACCCATCGCTTTGCCCGTGGTGCGCTGAATCAGATGATTGATCAGGCGCGAGGCGCGCTTGCGGAACCAGCTATCCTGGCGGTTCTGACGCACAGTCCCTACCACGTCATAGCCCTGCCGGGCGGTTTCAACCAGATTGACGATCTCTTCCGGAGGGTTTTGCAAATCGGCATCAAGAGTGATCACCAGATCGCCGCTGATATGGCTGAAACCGGCCATAATCGCTGAATGCTGACCGTAATTTCGATTCAACAGCACCGCGACAATATGGCTGTCCGGGGCTTCTGCGGCGGCAGTCATTATTTCAGCGGAGGCGTCGCTGCTGCCGTCATCTACCAGCAGAATTTCATAGTCGATGCCCAGCTGTGCGCAGGCGGCATCGGTGCGGCGCATCAGCTCCGGCAGGCTTTCCTGCTCGTTGTACACCGGGATCACTACTGAGATTTTGTTGAGTGGTTGATCTGTCATATTATTTACCCACCAGCGTGCGCAGAGCGGTAATCACGCGGTCGCAATCGTCATCGGTCATCCCCGGGAACAGCGGAATTGAGCAGATACGATCTGAGTTCCATTCGGTATGCGGTAAAGAGAGATGCGGGAAGCATTCGCGGTAATACTTCTGCGTGTGTGCCGCACGGAAGTGCAGCCCGCTGCCGATCCCCTGCTCTTTCAGCGCCTGCATCAGTTCGTTACGGCTCAGGCCGCAGCGCGCGGCATCTACGCGCAGGATAAACAGATGCCAGGCGTGCTGATGGGGCCAGGCTGGCAGCGCGAGAGGCCGTAACGGAGTATCAGCCAGTTCGTTAAGGTAACGCAGCGCGATCTGCTCACGCCGGGCGTTGTTCGCCGCCAGCTTATCCAGCTGCACCAGTGCGATCGCCGCATTAATATCGGCCAGATTGTATTTAAAACCGGGGGAGATAACTTCCGCCTGCGGTGCCCGCCCCTGAGTATGGCGATCGAACGCATCCACACCGAGGCCGTGAAATTTCAGGCGCTGTATGCGTTCGGCCAGCCCGGCATCATCGGTAACCACCAGCCCGCCCTCGGCACAGCTCATATTTTTAATCGCGTGGAAAGAGAAGATCGCCGTACCACGATTGCCAATATGGTGCCCGCGATAGTAAGTACCCGCCGCATGAGCGGCATCTTCAATGACCGCAATACCCCGCCGCTCGCCCACTGCGCGAATAGCATCAATATCAGCGGGCGCACCGGCGTAATGCACTGGAATAATGGCTTTGGTTCGCGGGGTGATGGCCGCTTCAATCAGTTCAGGCGTCACCATCAGCGTATCGCGGTCAACATCGATCATCACCGGGGTTGCTCCCAGCAGAACAATCATATTCAGCGTTGAAACCCAGGTCAGCGACGGGGTGATCACCTCATCGCCGGGCTGAATGCCCAGCGCCATCAGGGTGACATGCATCCCCGCCGTTGCCGAACAGACGGCAATCCCGTAACGGTTTCCGGTTAGCTGGCAAAAAGCCTGTTCAAGCTGCTGACTTTTGGGGCCGGTGGTGATCCAACCTGAGCGCAGCACTTCAGCCACTGCATCCAGCTCGTCCGCTCCCATTGCCGGACGTGAGAAAGGCAAAAATTCAGACATTAATAAATTCCATTAAACAATTAACACCACAGATGGATAATCAGAACGGTGGACGCTGGTATTCTGACCTCTGAACTTGAAATGCGAACTGCGAACTGCCACATATTGCCCTTCAGGTGATATACCTCCGCTTCCCGTCACAGGATAAAAAACAGACAAAAACAATTAAGTGTTGCGCTAAAAACATGCAAAAAGAAGTTAAAAGCACCTCATACACGAAGCATAGATGAAAATACTTAGGGGAAGATTAAGAAATATTAGTTGGGGGCAGATTAAATCAGGACGGTTGAAGAAAGGTTTAGCTATAAAAGTTGTTGCCAAAAATTCGTATTAAGAAAAACCGTAAATATAAAATAAACTTCACTGTTTTGTAGCAAAACATGTTTAATGCAACAGATGATGCTGAAAGCCAGCAGGCGGGAAAGTGATGGTGTGAGTTAGTCTCATCACGGGTTAAACTGACCTTTTTTAGCCAGAAGGAATCTGATATGAGCCAAACCACCCTGCCTGACAATCTGCTGGCACTGCTTGACGGTTCGCTGCCTGCCAGCCATCTGCATCAGGCTATTCGCCTTGCAAGCATTGGGGAAAACGGCTGGCCCTATGCGGCACAGCTTAGTTTAGGTGAGATTATTGCCCGTTCAGCGAATGAGCTGCTGTTTGCCATCTGGCCGCAGTCAACCACCACGGGTAATCTGCGCCGTAACGGTAAAATCACCCTCGCGCTGGTTCTGGATGGTGCGGTTATGGAGATTCAGGCGCAGGCAACTCCCCGTGAAGAGACCCTGACGGATCTGTCGCTGGCAGTATTCCATGCGGAGGTGAAGCAGGTGATCGCTCATCGCGCACCTTATGCCACGGTCACCAGCGGCTTAACCTTCACTCTGAAAGATGAAACAGCAGCGCTGGCACGCTGGCGCCAGCAAATCATGGCGCTGAAAGCGCTGGCATAAAAAAAGGGCGACTGTGAAGTCGCCCTTTTGCTTCCTGATCAGGCTAACCTGACCGCAACAGTATTACCTGAGCAACTATGCCCCGGCACTGCTTATTTGCTGTCTGGCAGCGCATACGCTTTCACGTAATCGCCCAGCCTGGTACCAAACGAACCGTGACCACCGGCTACAATCAGAACGTACTGTTTGCCATTCACTTCATACGTCATTGGCGTTGCCTGACCACCTGCTGGCAGACGCGCTTCCCACAGCTGTTTGCCGTTAGAAACGTTGAACGCACGCAGATAGTTATCGGCAGTTGCCGCAATAAAGAACACGTTACCGGCAGTGGTAATAGGTGCGCCCAGCATTGGCATACCCATTTTGAACGGCAGCGGAACCGGTGAGCTGTCGCGCACGGTGCCGATACGTTTTTTCCACACGATATCGTTAGTCTTCAGATCAACCGCAGAGATATAGCCCCATGAAGGCTGCTTGCACGGGAAGCCCAGCGGAGAAAGGAACGGATTCAGCGTTACGCCGTACGGCAGGCCGTACTGTGGCTGTACGCCAGACTCAGTACCGGTGCCGCCTTTATCATTTTCATCCGGCTCAATCGGGTTACCCGGGCCACGAGGGATCAGACGGGAAACAAACGGCAGCGCCATTGGGTTAGTTACCGCAACCTGACGGTCAGTATCCACGGCAATACCGCCCCACTCGAACATCCCCAGGTTACCCGGGAACACCAGAGTACCCTGCTCAGACGGCGGGGTGAACGGGCCTTCATAACGTAACTGATGGAACATCACCCGACAGATCAGCTGATCGTAGATGGTGGCGCCCCACATATCTTTCCCGGCCAGCTGCGCTTTCGGACGGAAGCTCAGTTCAGAGTACGGCTGCGTTGGCGACACGTGATCGCCCTTCGCTGCACCACCCGGAACTTTCATTTCAGGAGCAGGAACAACCGGCTTACCGTTGGTACGGTTCAGCACAAAGATGTCACCGGTTTTGGTCGGAATATAGATGACCGGAACCTTGTTACCGTCTTTGTCGTTGATATCAGCCAGGGTTGGCTGTGCCGGAACGTCCATATCCCACAGATCGTGGTGAACCGTCTGATAGAACCAGGCCAGTTTACCGGTAGTGGCGTTCAGGGCCAGCATACCAGTGGCGAAACGCTCCATCTCAGGGGTACGGTGACCACCCCAGATATCCGGCGTTGAAACACCAATTGGCAGGTAAACCAGATCCAGTTTGGCATCATAAGCAGCTGGTGCCCATGAGTTCGGCGAGTTCGGCGTGTAGTGCTGATCCCCTTCCGCAATCACATTTGGATCTTTCGCGCCGGTATCGAAGGCCCACAGCAGTTTACCTGTGTTGACATCGAAACCACGGATCACACCGGACGGCTCTTTAGTCGAGTAGTTATCGGTGACCGCACCAGCCATTACAATGGTGGTGTTAGTAACGATTGGCGGTGAAGTTGGCTCGTAAGAACCCACTTTGTTGTAAGGCAGGTTGCTTTGCAGGTTCAGCTTACCGTTCTCACCGAATTCCGGGCACAGTGCACCGGTTTCTGCATCCAGCGCATACAGGTTGCCGTCGTTAACCGGCAGCAATATGCGACGTGAGCAGAGCGCAGGCTGAGTCCCGGCTGGGGTAGCTGCGGCTTCCGGCGTCTGATAGTAAGAAACACCACGGCAGGTCACATGCTGGAAGGTCGGATCCGTCTTCATTTTCGGATCAAACATCCACTTCTGCTTACCGGTAGCTGCGTCCAGCGCAAACAGTTTCTGGTGTGCCGTACACAGATACAGAGCATCGCCGATCTTAATCGGGGTCACTTCGTTAGTGATCTCGCCTGGATCGTTAGGCGTTTTCAGGTCGCCGGTCTGGAAAGTCCAGGCTTCCTGCAACTTATCCACGTTGCTGTCGTTAACCTGCTTCAGCGGGGAGTAGCGTGTACCACCCTGAGTACGACCATAGGCCGGCCAGTCGCCTGCCGGGATACCGTCGTCAGCAGGTGCCGGAGCTGCCTGATCTGCACTGAGCGTGCCGTTGATCTCCTGCGGGTCGTTAAACACCGAGTAAGCCAGCACCACCACCACAAACGCCAGCACCGCTGAGAGTGCCACACGTGGGAAGGCGCCGCTTGATCCGAGGCCACGCCAGATAAATGGCAGCACCATCCACAGGCCGAGGAAGAAGGTAACATCCAGACGCGGAGTCAGCGCCCAGAAGTCAGAACCCACTTCCCATAGCGACCAGACAGTGGTCGCCAGCAGGAATAACGCGTAGAGCAGCAACGCTGCGCCACGGCGGCGATAGAGCAGAAAAGCGGTAATCAGCAGAACCACACCAGCGATGATGTAGTAGAGCGAGCCACCCAGTTTAGCCAACCAGATACCGCCAATTAACAGATAAAGGCCACTCAGTGTGGCGAAAATTGCTGTTAACAGGATCAGTATTCTTGATGCTTTACTTTGCATAGTTTGAACCTTACAAAATTTAAAGTCGTCGATTGAGTATTAACCCAATCTTTTAGTTTTGAACTTGCCTATCCATACGGTGTTGTTGGCCTGCGTTTACTCGCGCAGCGGCAGGCCAATACTGGATTCATTGCCGCCATTTAAGGCAGCGAAAACTTAAAACTGATAGATCATAGTGGCACCGCCACCCCAGTTACGGCCCGGGGCCGGTTCGTAGTAGCGGTTATTGCCTTCGTTGACGATTACTGAGCCAACATACTGGCGGTCAAACAGATTATCGACGCGGCCAAACAGATCCAGCGACCACTGGCTCCAGTTGAAACGGTAGCCGGTATTCAGGCTGGTCACGGCATAAGACGGTGCCTGCGCATCGTTGGCATCGTTAGCCTGAATATTGCTCATATAGCGAATATCTGCCCCCGCATGCCAGCCGCTTTCCGGTGCCCATGCCAGTGAAGCGTAGCCCATATTTCGTGCAATGCCCGGCAGACGGTTGCCCGCAGGAGTACAGCTGCTGCCCGAGGCATTGCAGGTTTCATTACGGTATGTCGCATCCAGCAGCGTCCAGGCCAGCTTCAGCTGCCAGTCCATGGCAAACTGCTGGTCGAAGCCCAGTTCCAGACCACGACGGCGCGTCTCGCCAGCGTTTTTATACACCGCACGGCCGCCGGTACTGCTATCAACAACCAGCTCATTATCGGTATTGGTCTGGAACACTGCGGCGGTCAACAGGCCATAGCCGATACGGGTTTTACTGCCCAGCTCAACGGTATCGCTGGTGGCGGGTTTCAGTCCGAGGTTCAGGCCAGTCTGGCTGCCGGAAGTCGAACGGTAGGAGAGTTCGTTAATGGTCGGTGTTTCAAAACCGCGCCCGGCAGAAGCGTAAACATTCCATGCATCGGTAACGGCATAGTTCACTGACCCCATCGGCAACAGCTTGTGATAGCGCGCACTGCCGCTGTCATCGCCATTACTGCTGGTTATATAGTAGTCGGTGGAATCGAAACTCACCGTGCTGTAGCGCAGCCCGGCATCCAGCGTCCACTTTGGCGTCAGCTGCCAGCTGGTTTGCAGATAGGGATCGAGATTCCACATCGTGTTCTTCTCGTTGCGCCGCTGATCGCCCTTCTCACCAAACTGATTAACGCCGTTCACGGTGTTGTAGTTCTGGAACCCCTGACGGCGCTCGGTCATGGTTTCATAATCAAGGCCGCCGATCAGCGTTACCGGCATGGATCCAAGCTGGCCATCGTGTTTCCAGCGGGTATCTACCCCCTGATATTTACGCTCCAGCACAATCACACCGCCAGGATAAGTGGCAAGCTGCTGCGGGCCATAGGGAATTGACTGATACTGCGTGGTGTGGCGTTCGCCGTGCCAGGTCGTCAGCGTCAGCTGGTCGTTCTCACTCATCTCCCGCTGATAGCGCAGGCCGACCTGGGTCTGATCAAGGCTTTTGCGCGTATTGTACTGATCGCCTCGCGGGGACTGTCGCGGGTTGGCTTCGTACTCGGAGGCATCCAGACCACCGGGATCGTTAGCATCTACGGACACGCTGTTAAACATCAGCGTCAGAGTGCTCACGTCATCAAGGCGCACGCCCAGCTTGCCGTTACCGAGGCTTTTTTGCGTACCGCTGTGGTCGCGGAAGCCGTGAGTGGTAAAGCGTGAACCGGAAATAGTGTAATTCACATCACCCTGCCGGGTGCCGTCGCCGGTGGCACCGCTCGCTTTTACGCTATTGCGCCAGGTGCCATAGCTACCAAAGTAAGTACCCGCTTCCAGCGTGGTCGGCTGACTACCGGTGGTGGTATCAATATTCACTACACCACCGGAGGCATTGCCATACAGTGCAGAATAAGGACCGCGCAGCACTTCTACTTTGCCCACAGAGTTAATATCAATATTTGAGGTCTGGCCCTGCCCATCCGGCATGGTGGCGGGAATGCCGTCAACATAGAGCCGGACGCCGCGCACGCCGTACATGGAACGGCTGCCGAAGCCGCGCACGGAGAGTTGCAGATCCTGAGCGTAGTTCTGACGGTTCTGGATTTGCAGCCCCGGAACGCTGCCAAGGTTTTCTGAAAGATTAACCTGTGGGCTGGAGCGTCGCAGATCGTCACCCCCGACCACGCTGACCGCCGCTGGCGTATCCAGTTCGGAGAGGCCGCTACGTTGTTTGATTACCATCAGGGAGGGTTCCTGCCCCTGAGCAGTAGCAGAGGAAGTTTGTGCGTAGCTGATGGCCACTGGCGTCATCAAAAACAGAGGCGTCAGAAAGTAAGCAGAGGTTTTATTATTCACTGGAATTATTCGACAAGTAAAAAAATGCTAATCGTCTTACCCGGCTCCGCCCGGTAAGTGCCCGACATTCCCTGACGTGCAGTGGCTTTGGCATCGCCAGGCAACCCCGCCAGAAGTATATAACCCCCGGAGTAATTTGCTCAGTTTCTCGCCAAAGAACTCTTCCCTGTTACGCGCTGACGTCTTTTTTCCGTGCGGCAGTTACGCGTTCCCGCATGCACTTGTGTGACGTATGTCACAAAACGGTGGCGATTGTAGCACTCATTAATTCGCTTGCGAACTATTGTTAACGATTTAGCTGAATTGATTCAGTTTAACGTTACAAAGTGAAGGGTTATTGAATCCGGCTATCTATAGAGATAGTAAACACTAACTATCAAAACTGGCATTACTACACAATGACGTCGCTGCCGCGCCGGACTATAATCAAACGCATCCCACCTCATGTGAAAACTTCACGAACAGGATGTACTATGCCGAAGTCAGGACTCAGGCTGATGCCATATTTTCCTTCTCCGCAGACAATGAGCCGTGCGCTGCTTGCGTCCATGATATTGCTGCTTGCGGCCTGTTCTTCCGACTATGAAGGTCAGCAGTGCAGCGCAGAGATACAAACCCTGACCGGGGAGCCAAGGGGGAATATTAATGGAATGGTTATCGACCGCTTCAGTTCTTTCTCCATTGCCTTGCCCGACCTCAAGCTCGACAGCGGGCCATTACACTCTAACGACCATCAGCTCTATATCCCTTCGGCAACCACGCCTGATGGCTGGCTGGCACAGCGAATTTCCGATCACCGATTTACCATTATTAACGCCCCCAAAGACCAGGTAATTAACTTTACCTGTCCATAATCCTGGCGGGTAAGCACTGCTGCTACTCACAGTTAAAGATCGTCCGGCTTGCACGCTGCGTCACCGTATCTGCTGGTGACGCAGGATCCCGTAAGGCAATGTTAAAGATTTCGTTAAACCGAATAACTTCAGACTTTTACCCTTGTTGATCCCCTCGTCAGACGCCACATTCCTCCTGTCTGAACACTGATTCAATCGCAAGGAATAACAAGATGAACAAGATCGCCACAATTGCCCTTTCGGCCATGATTTTCGCCAGCAGCAGTCTGAGTGCCTTTGCTGAAGGCCCGGGCAACGGCCCGGATCAACGCCCGCAGCAGCCGGTAAAACATTCACAGCAAAAACAGCAGCACAATTCTCAGCCGCAGGGTCACAGCGCGCAGCCACAGCATACTTCGCAGCATCAGCCAGGTGATGCACAGCGTACAGAACATCAGCAGAAGCCTGAGTTCCGTCGCGGGCACGCGCTGCCGCAACAGTATCGGGGTGAGGGTTATCAGGTTAATGACTGGAAAAAACATGGTTTGAAATCGCCGCCATCCGGTCATCGCTGGATGAACGTTGACGGCAATTATGTATTGATCGCGGTTGCCACCGGGGTGATCGCATCAGTGATTGCTCACCCGTAAGGGCAGCTGTGGATTGAATCAGATAGCCTCAGGGCCGGTTTTTTCCATCCCCGGCCCTCACGCCTGATACTTAAAAAGAACTCCAGTTATCATCCACGGATGCCATCGCAGGCTTCGCTAAACGTGCGGCAGGAGCAATAGCAGGAACTTTATTTCTGTTAGTTTCCCCCGGAAGATGGCGGTCAGCCTGAAGACGGAATGCTGACACCAGCTGGCTCAGAGTGGATGCCTGCTCCTGCAACGACTGCGACGCGGCTGATGCTTCTTCAACCAGCGCGGCGTTCTGCTGAGTGACGGTATCCATCTGACCAATTGCCAGGTGCACCTGCTCGATACCCTGACTCTGTTCGGAGGTGGCTGCCGCCATTTCACCCACGATATCGGCCACCTGACGAATAGAACCCTGCACTTTCGCCATATTTTCCCCCACGTCCGCTGCCTGCACGGAACCGCTTTCTACCAGCTGTGCCGAAGTCACGATCAGATCTTTAATCTCACGGGCGGCAGTGGATGAACGCTGGGCCAGATTACGCACTTCGCTGGCAACAACAGCAAAGCCACGCCCCTGCTCCCCGGCGCGGGCGGCTTCTACCGCCGCGTTTAACGCCAGGATATTGGTCTGGAAGGCAATACCTTCGATCAGCCCGGTGATATCAGAAATTTTACTGGAGCTGGTTCTGATTTTTTCCATTGTGCCGACCATCGCAGCCACGGCATTTCCACTATTTACCGAAAGCTCGTTAGCAGTGCTGGCAAGAGAACTCGCCTGACGGGCATTCTCAGCGCTCTGTTTTACCGTATCGTTCAGCGTACTGATGCTGGCAGATGTCTGCTCAAGTGAGGCTGCCTGCTCCTCTGTTCGAGCGGAGAGATCTTCGTTACCGGCTGCAATCTGAGTCGAGGCAGAACTGACCGACTGGGCAGAGGAAGTGACCGAGCCGAGAACACCAGAAACGCGCGCCATCAGACTGTTAAATGCGGCGGCAGTTTTACCAATCTCATCACTGCGCGATGCATCGGCCTGCTGAGTCAGATCCAGAGACTCGCTTACCGATACCATTAAGCTTTGCATACCGTTCAGGCTGTTACGCACGCTGAAGATGGTTTTGATCGCCAGCAGCCCCAGAACAATAATCGCCGCACTGGCAAAACTCAGCATTCCCCAGAAAACCTTGCTGTAGATTTGTGTATTCTCACGGCGCAGATCGTTGCTGATATCAATATTGAGCTGGATCTGCTCCTTCAGGCCTGCGGAAAGCTTACGAACCACTGAACCGATCCCGTTCTCACCCTGCAATAATGGCAGTGATTTGGCATCATCATGAGTGCGGGAAGCACTAACAAACTCCGGTAACGCTGCCTGAATAACCGAAATGGAGTCCAGTGCATCCTGGGTCATCTTACGATCCAGATCGCTGGAAATATCATTCGTCTGGTAGTAGTCGATCAGCGTCTTAAGCTGGCCAATAATCTGCTCAATTTTCGCTTCAACGGCAGGCTGTTTGCTGCTGTTATTTTCGCTCTGATGTTCATATAGCGCCAGGTTCAGTTCGCTGGCAGCGTTAATGGCTTTATCCAGATCTTTGATACTGGGGATCGCATTCACCTGAACGAACTCGAAACGAGACTGGAACCCGCTTATTGCTGAGAGGGAATACGCCGACAGCGCGATCAACGACAGCGCCAGTAAGGAGAAAATCAAGAACAGCCTTTTCGTGATGGTCATGCGGAATCCCCGATGTGTTTGCAGATGCACTCATAAATGATCCTCGCTGCCTGACGTTGATCGCAGCTGAAGAAGAGTGAGTTTTGTAGGCCAGTCCTGGCTGGCCCTCACACAGGGTTATCGGTAATTCAGCAGCGTAACTTTATTCATTACGCCGCTCTTTTCACTTTATTTTAACTGGACGCGACGGATGCACTCGCTTCCTCAAGCCAGCCGGCGCGCATTTCCGGCACAGCCCGCAGCAGACGCTCCGTATAGTCATCCAGCGGCGCAGTAAATACCTGTTCCAGGCGCCCCTGCCGCACCACACGGCCATAACGTAAAACCATGACTTCGTCAGCTACCGCTCTGACCACGTGCAGATCATGGGTGATGAACAGTAGCGAAACGCCGGTTTCCTGCTGCAACTTTTTAAGCAGCGCCAGCACTTCACGCCCGACCAGCGGATCGAGTGCTGAGGTAGGTTCATCGCAGACAATCAGTTCAGGCTCCACCGCCAGCGCCCGCGCGATGCATACGCGCTGCTTCTGGCCGCCGGAAAGTGCATGTGGATAGCGCCCGGCCAGCAGAGGTGACAGCCCCACCTTCTCCAGCAGCTCTGCCACCCGGGCCTGGCGCTGCTGCGCCGACAGTGCCGTCAGACATACCATCGCCCGCTCAATTTGCAGACCGATTGTCAGGCGCGGGTTAAGTGCGGTATCGGGATGCTGGTGAATCATCTGAATGGTCTGCATCTGCTGACGCGAACGCTGGCGCAGCTGTGGCGGCAGCTGCTGACCATTGAACGTAATATCCCCTGCTGATGGAGCCACCAGACCACACACTGCCCGGCCAAGGGTCGATTTTCCCGCACCTGATTCGCCGATCAGCGCCAGCGTACGTCCGCGCCCCACCGTCAGCGAAACCCCATGCAGCACTGGCGCGCCGTGATAGCCAATATTCACTTCGCGCAGGCTTAACAGCGGTAGCGTTACGCTACGCGGTTGGTGAGGTTCACCGTGGCTGTGCAACAGCTCACGGGTGTACGCCTGGGCAGGTTGAGCCAGCAGCTCCGCCGTCTCGCCGCTTTCTACCTCGCGCCCCTGGCGCAGCACCATAATGCGTTGACTAAGCTGTGCCACCACGGCCAGATCGTGACTGATATAAAGTGCGGCAACGCCGGTCAGGCGGATTATTTGCTGAATGGCTTTAAGCACTTCCAGCTGGGTTGTTACATCCAGCGCGGTGGTGGGTTCATCAAAAACAATCAGCTCCGGTCCGGCGCAGATTGCCATCGCAATCATCGCTCGTTGCAGCTGACCACCAGAGACCTGGTGTGGAAAACGGTGAAAAAACTCCTCCGGCTGCGGCAGTTGCAGCTGGGCGAAGATTTCAACAGCGCGGCGGATTGCCTCCTGCCGGTTAAATACACGGTGGCGAATGGCACTCTCTATTACCTGTTCACCGATCTTCCTCGCCGGGTTGAAAGCGGCGCTGGCCGACTGCGCTACATAGGCTATTTTTGCCCCGCGCACTTTACGCCACTGACGCTCCGACAGCGCGGTAAGTTCCTGTCCGGAAAAATGGATCTGTCCGCCGCTCAGTGTCATTCCGTGGCGAAAATGGCCCAGGACGGCCTGGCCGATAGTCGATTTTCCAGCGCCAGACTCGCCAATCAGCCCCAGTACCTCGCCTTTATGCAGGTTGAATGAGATGTTCTCAACCAGCACCGCATCACCGGCGGTGACCCGCAATTTCTTAACGCTTAACAACGCTTGTTCACTCATCTTCTACTCCTGCCAGCTTCGGCTATGCTGACTTAACAGCCAGTCAGCTACGCTGTTTAATGCCAGTGCCAGCAGAGCGATTGCGGCGCCGGGGATCAGGGCAGCCCAAACACCGAACAGAATACCGTCTTTATTATCACGCGCCAGACCGCCCCAGTCGGCGGTTGGTGGCTGAATGCCCAACCCAAGGAAAGAGAGCGCCGACAGGAACAGCAGAATAAAGATAAAGCGCAGAGCAAACTCTGCCACCAGGGTAGTAAATGCGTTCGGCAAAATCTCACGCCACAGCACCCACCCTAATCGCTCGCCGCGCAGGCGCGCCACTTCGATAAACTCCTGGGAGGCAATATCCAGCGCCAGTGAACGTGCCACGCGCAGCACACGGGTTGATTCGAGGATCCCCAGCACCGCCACAATCACCGGAATGGTTTTCGGCAGCATCGCCAGCACTACGAGAGCTAAGATCAGCGTCGGGATGGCCATCAGAATATCGTTAATACGAGAGATGAGCTGATCTACCCAGCCGCGATAATAACCAGCGAGAAAACCGAGGAAGGTGCCGATGGCAAAGGCCAGCAGCGTAGCTACCGCGCTAACGCTCAGTGAGGTACGGGTACCCCAGATCAAACGCGAAAAGAGATCGCGCCCGAGATTGTCAGTACCCAGCCAGTTTTCTGGCGTGACGCCACTCCAGGCGCTGCCTACCACCTCACCGGGTGCATAAGGGGCCAGCCACGGGGCAAATAGTGCCACAAAAATGAACAGCAGCAGCCCGGTAGCACCGGGAAGCACAGCAAGTTTCAGCCTAAACATCCACATCAGTTCCTTGTAAACCCCTGCCAGCCCCATCGGGCACCGTCAGGATATAAAGCATGGCTATCGGTTAGCGGCTGTGGCGCAGGCGCGGGTTTGCCAGCAGGGCAACGATATCTGCCAGCAGATTGAGCAGGATATAAATTCCCGCCAGCAGCAGCGCACAGTCCTGAATCACCGGGATATCGCGTTTGCTGATACTGTCCACCATATACTGCCCCAGCCCCGGGTAGACAAAGACATTTTCAACTATCACCACGCCGACCATCAGCCAGGCAAGGTTAAGCACAATTACGTTAATGATTGGCCCCCAGGCGTTTGGCAATACATGACGAAACAGAATGGCTGATGGCGACAGCCCTTTCATTAGCGCAGTATCGACATAGGCAGCATTCTGCGCGCTGACCAGCGCCGCACGCGTCATATTGCTCATATGCCCAAGGATGGCAAAAATCAGCGTCAGGCAGGGCAGCGCAATAGCAAGCAGCCGGTCAGTAAGCGGCATATCGTCAGCAATACTGCTGTTGCTGGGCAGCCAGAACAGGGTGATAGAGAAGATCAGAATCAGCAGATAGCCTGAGAAAAACTCCGGTAAAGAGACCGCTGCACGGGTAAACAGGTTAAGCAGGCGGTCAATCCAGCTTCCCTGATAACGTGCCGAAATAAAGCCGATGACCAGCGCCAGCGGCACCGCAACAATGGCGGTGAAAAATGCCAGCGAGAGGGTATTTGCCAGACGATCCAGCAGCACCGGTGCGATGGCCTCACGGCTGGTAAAGCTGTGACCAAAATCACCGTGGAGCACGCCGCCCAGCCAGGCCAGATAGCGGCTAAACGCCGGCTGATCCAGACCAAGCTGCTGGTTTAGCGCCGCCACCGCCTGTGGCGTTGCGGTCTGCCCGAGGATGGCCGTAGCAGCACTGCCCGGCAGCAGTTGAATACCGGCGAAGATCAGTATCGACACCACCAGCAGCATCACCACGCCAGCCAGCAGACGCTGGGCCGTCAGTTTTAACAGGGGAAAGTTGCCCTTCCTTTGACGTTCACTAAAATCACTCATTCGCGGTTATGCAAACCACACTTTTTCTGCGGCGCGGTTACCGCTCATGGTGAAGCCCGGAATGGCAACGAAGCCATGGATTTTACGGCTGGCGGCGTCCAGCGCATCGGCGTACAGCGGAATGATTTCACTGCCCTTCTCCACCAGCATCACCTGAATATCGTGGTAAATCTGACGACGTTTCTGCTCATCCTGTTCGCCACGCGCCGCTGTGACCAGCTGATCAAAGGCTGGTTCTTTCCACTGTGACTCATTCCACGGCGCATTGCTGGTAAACACCAGAGACAGCAGAGCATCCGCCGTCGGGCGCAGCGACCAGTTGGAGGAGACAAATGGCTTCTTCATCCAGACGTTATCCCAGAAGGCATCATCAGGCACACGCTCCACCTTCAATGGAATACCGGCGCGTTCAGCCGAGTTCTGATACAGCTGCCCTGCATCGACTGCCCCCGGGAAGCCTGCTTCAGCTACCGACAGTACCAGCGGCCCGCTGAAGCCGGTTTTCTGCCAGTGATATTTAGCCTTTTCCGGGTCGTAAGGACGCTGCGGGATATCTTTGGCAAAATAGGGGCTGGACGGAAAAATCGGGTTATCGTTGGCGACCGTGCCGTAGCCGCCCAGCACGGTTTTAATAATCTGCTGGCGATCGATGGCGTATTTAAGTGCAAGGCGGCCATCCAGAGTATTAAAGGGCGCTGCCGTCGCCAGACCCGGGAAGGTGAAAATCTGGCTATCACGTGAGCGCAGCAGTTGGATGGTTGGAATATTCTTCAGACGTTCAACAATACGCGGATTTACGCGGTTAATGATATGCGCAGAACCGCTGGCGAGGGCTGCCACACGGGCAGTAGAGTCATTCATTGCCAGCGTTTCAACGGAGTCTACATGACCGCGAGCCGGGTTCCAGTGATTCGGATTGCGCTTCACCAACGTGCGTACGCCCGGCTTAAAGCTCTCCAGAATAAATGCCCCGGTACCGATGCCTTTATCGAAACTTTCGTTTTCGGCGGTAATAGCAAAATGCACGTCACTCAGCAGCGCAATAAACTCTACATTTGGCTCTTTCAGCTTGATAGTTACCTGGTTTGGTGAGGTCGCTTCAAGTGACACAACCGGCTCCAGATAGCCCTTCACCGATGAGCTCGATTTCTCATCGCGATGGTGGTTCAGTGAATAGACCACATCTTTCGCTGTCAGAGTACGGCCATCGTGAAACTGCACACCTTGACGAATGTTCAGTACCCAGGTTTTGCTTCCATCGCTGCTTTCCCAGCTTTCAGCCAGTGACGGTGTGATTTTACCCTGCTCATCGACTTCAGCCAGGCAGTTAAACAGCTGCGAGCCGACAAAATACATATAGGACTCAAACCAGAAGGCCGGATCAAGACGGTCTGTGCTGGAAGCATTATCCATACCGACAATCAGATGACCGCCTTTCTTTGGCGTAACAGGAGCGGTTTCTGCCGCCCATAATGAGTGTAATGGCAGGCCGGAACAGACGGCGGCGACAGAGAGTGCGCCGGTAGTTTTGATAAAGTCGCGACGATTCATGATGTTGTTTTTTTCCTGATATTTTTATTTTTCCGCCGCAGCGGTAGAGAATCTGGTGCTTATTTAAATGCAGAGGCCAGGCGCTGGATATGTTCCGGGCCAATACCGCAGCAGCCGCCTACCAGTGTTGCTCCGGCAGCAACCCACTCCTGCGCCCAGTGCAGGTAGCCTTCAGGGTGGGTGTCTTTACGTAAACCGCTCAGGCCTTCATTGGCACCACCGCCGTTGCTGCCATGCTCAAAAGCGTTGGCATATACGCCAACGCCAGCAGCAGATCCAAGCCGTTGTAGCGTAGCCACAGCCTGCTGTACCGCTGACAGCATTACCTCAGGGTGGCTACAGTTAAACAGAATATTCTCCGCCCCCAGCTCAACCGCTCTGGTCACCGCAGCGGAGACGCTTTCCCCTGAGCGCAAGGTGCTGGCTGTCTTCGGCTGTTCAGGATCGTCATGCAGGCTGAAGGAGAGCCACAAAGGCTGTGAATGGCCCGATAGCGCCTGATGAATAGCCTCTGCTTCAGCAATAGAACTGATGGTCTCACCCAGCCAGATATCAACATAGGGTGACTGCGCTGCTACCAGCACACGATGGATATCCAGCGCGCGCGATGCTTCAAACAGGTCGGGGCGATATGACCCGAGCGCTGGCGGTAAGCTGCCTGCCACCTGAACAGGATGTGCGGCAGCATTAGCGGCATCTCGCGCTAACTCACCAGCCAGTGCGGCCAGACGCTGACCGTCAGCGGAAAATCGCACGTCACCGATATGAAAAGGGACGACGGCATAGCTGTTAGTGGTTATCGTACCCGCCCCGGCAGCCACATAGCTGTCGTGGACTTCGCGAACGCGTTGGGGTGCTTCATAGAGGGCCAGTGCTGACCACTCTGGCTGACGGAAAGGTGCACCTATCCTGGCCAGCTCGCGCCCCATGCCACCATCCAGAATTTTTATATGCTGCGTCATCGGCCTGTTCCCGTTCAGAATTTTCTAATGTCTGCATGCTACATAAATTGATGGCTACATGTCCAGACGTCTATAAGGTGAAATTCGGGATAGTTATATACGGCAGCGTGGAACAGGCCGAAAAACGATTAAAACAGCAGTTTTGCCAGACCAAGCCCCAGAGCGAGCAGGCCGAGCTGCGAGGAGGCAAACCACTTGGTTTGCGTCACCAGTGACTGGTGCAGTTCAGTACGCAATCCCTCCAATTTATTGTCCAGCCGAAAAATGTCCTCTTTGGTGGCATAGTTGGATTTGATCACCGCAACATCTATTTTCAGGGTGCTGACATCCTCCTTAAGTATGCTGACATCCTTTTGCAGGATGCCGACATCTTTCTGCAATATCCCCACATCCTTCTGCAAAATACCGACATCATTCTTTAAGATACCGACATCTTTCTGCAAAATACCGACATCATTCTTTAAGATGCCGACATCCTTTTGCAAAATACCGACATCCTTCTGCAAGATACCGACATCCTTCTGCAAGATACCGACATCCTTCTGCAAAATACTGACGTGCCCTTCCAACTTCCCTACGCGGGTTTCCATGGCTCTTTCTCCCTGAGGTTGCAGCTAAAAAGTGAATTATCGTGCTGGCCTGAATGGCGACCAGCCGACCAGAAAATTGAACATAGTTCATCCCGAGAGAAGAATATTAGATGAAGCAGAGAGGTGAAAACAAGCCGGTGGGAGGCACTCTTTTGCGGCCTGTGCCGTAAAATTGAAATGCAACGCTATGCAACGAGGAAGATAAAAAAATATTTTAAATTAATGAGTTACGCAATCACGTTAGAGGCAGCATGAATAAGAAACAGTATTGCCGGCGGCGGGCGCCACCGGCAAGGGAGACTTTAACGATGACCTAAAACGTTGCCGAGTATGATCGAGGTGATCACACCGGTCGCTGCCGCAATCAACACATAATTGCCGTCAACGTAGGCCCAGTGCTCACCGCGAGGCGGTTCGTCAAGACCACGGTCACGCCAGTCGTTTACGCGGTAATCATCCCCACGATAACGCTCGGGAGCGGGATGACCACGGCGGAAGTCATGGCCGTTCCATGCAAAGTGATCGCGATCGTCATATCTGCCGCGATCGTCGTGCCCCCGACCGCCAGGATTACCATGGTCGCGATGATCGCGATCGTCATGACGATCATCGCGACCGTGCGGGCTATCTCCACGGCTGTTGTGACCACCACTCTGATACCTCGGCTGGTCAGGGCCGTTACCCGGGCCATCGGCATAGGAGAAGCTGGAGAAAAGGCTGCCTGCTGTAAAAAGGCCAATTATCAATGTCAGTGCTGTGTTTTTCATTTTGTTATCCTCGGTTGCTCACGGCCTGATAACTGCCGCAACATCAATATCGGGGATACCACAACACTTCCCTATCTCACGAACTCCTAAACGCAGGTAATTAGCGCCATTTTTTCACAGCCTTAACAGATTCCTTACTCTTGCATGGTTAAAACATCTGTTTGAGGCTTAGTTTTCCAGCTGATAGTCGAGGGTGATCTCAGCACTGAGCAGTTTCGACACCGGGCATCCGGCTTTTGCCTGCTGGATAATTTCGTCAAAAGCCGCTTTTTCAATGCCCGGCAGCTTCACTTTACTTTGCAGGGCAACTTTGGTGATGGCGAAACCACCGTCAACTTTGTCCAGCGACACATCAGCAGTGGTATCGATACTTTCCGGGGTATGACCGGCATCGCCCAGCATCAAAGAGAGCGCCATGGAGAAGCAGGCAGCATGCGCGGCACCAATCAGCTCCTCCGGGTTCGTACCCGCTTTGCCTTCGAAACGGGTATTAAAACCATACGGCTGCTGACTTAATGCGCCGCTCTCAGTTGAGATGGTACCTTTACCCTGCTTGATATTGCCTTCCCAGTGCGCCTGTCCTTTCTTATGAATGGTCATTTTATTCTCCGGTTATTTAACATCAGCTACCAGTATAGACGCTGTGCCGGGAAACGACGGCGGCAAGCCATTGAATGCCTGGTTTCTCACCATCCATGGCGCACTCGCCTCACCCTGAAACTGGAGAAGCATCATCATCCCCTAAATAAACCGGATTACAGGGAAAGTTTACATCAGTAGCTCTCTGTGTCTGAGAGGCGATAGATTTAAAACCCATTTTAAGTTAAAGAGAAAAATAATAACCTGTGGTAATAAAGTCAAAAAATATTGTTTAACTCTGATGACCATAAGGCCATAAGCAATCACCACTCTTTTTTAGCTTTTATTGCCAGCTGGCCGTCATCCCATTTACTACAGCGAGGGCTTTATGTCGGCACTATTTGACGAACTCATTGATGCAGTAACTTCTCCTCCGTCATTGAAAACAACTCAATCAGGTGTTCATGTAATAACGGCAGACTTTTATTTCCCTGCCGAATTTATTGGTTTTCAGGGACATTTTCCAGGTAACCCAATTTTACCCGGTATTGTGCAAATTATGCTGGCGCGTTATACCGCGGCTCAGGGCGGTAGCGGGTTAGTTCACTGTATCAAGCGCTGTAAATTCCTCCAGTCAATCAGACCAAAAGATAATGTGACGGTGCGCGTCGAACAACGCGGCAACGAAAACAGGTATCAGGCTGTTATTTCAGCCAATAATAACCTGTGTGCCATGCTCTCCTTTTCACTCCAGCGAGCGCTTTAATATCATGAGACGTTTCCCATGGAGAGATTCACAATACTGTCTTGATGGCTCGCCCGCTCCTGCCCCGCTGGAGTTTGAGGTAGAACGCATTGCTCGTTTCGATGAAGTTGATGCTCTTGCCATTGTCTGGCACGGACATTACGCCAGCTATTTTGAAGATGCCCGCGTCGCGCTGGGTGAGCACTTCGGCATTGGCTATTCCACGCTTAAGCGCGAACTTACACCCGCGCCAATTAAGCAGCTTTATGTTAACTATCATTTACCACTGGAGTTTGGCGAGCGTTGCCGGATCCTTGTACGCCTGCACTGGTGCGAGGCGGCGCGCATGAATATGTCCTATCAGATCATTAATAACCGTAGCGAAAAAGTCGCCAGCGGCTTCACCGTGCAGATGTTCGCCCAGCCAGGTGGGGGCTATCTCATTGAACAGCCCGCCTTTTATGCTGAATTTTGTCAGCGCTGGAAGCAGGGACAACTGACTAACGGCTTCACCCGGTAAATATCCCGCCGTTAACGCCTATTACCTGCCCGGTTATATAGCTCGACTCATCGGACGCAAGAAAACTGACGACGGCAGCCACCTCTTCAGGCTGCCCGACCCGGCGCAGTGGGATGGTTGCGCTGATGTTCTCCAGCGGCAGCCCGGCGATCATATCTGTAGCAATAAACCCGGGCGCTACCGCATTTACCCGAATATTGCGCCGTCCAAGCTCCACCGCTAAAGAGCGGGTAGCGCCAATTAATCCAGCTTTCGCCGCAGAATAGTTCACCTGCCCGGCCACACCGGTCTGCCCGGAGGTGGACGCGATATTGATAATTCGCCCATGTTTGCAACGCAACATCGCCGCAATCACCGATGAGGTCACGTTGAAGAATCCTCCCAGATGTACCGCCAGTACGCGGTTCCAATCCTCCAACTGCATCATTGCGATAACGCTGTCGCTGGCAAATCCGGCATTGTTGACCAGCACTTCAGGCGGGCCATACTGCTCAATCAGCGGGAGCAACACACTGCGGCACTGTTCAGCATCTGACACATCAAACGATAGCAGCTGACACTCCCCTCCCGCAGCCAGGATATCTGCACGCACACTTTGTGCAGCTGTATGATCGCGGTGGTAATTAACCCATAGCGTGAATCCATCATGGGCCAGTCGCCTGGCAATAGCCGCACCAATGCCTTTGCTCGCCCCGGTGACTAACGCAATTTTCCCACCTGGCACCGTCGGTGCCTTAACTGTCTCCATTCTGCTCTCCTTAATCGTCATAAAAATTCGCTTTTAAACTACCCTAAATAAACTTTACTGTTGGTTAAATTGATAAAATCTTACACTCCATAAAGAATAAAAATAAAAACAATTCCAGAGAAATATTTATCTTCCTGTTTAAGATCGATGAAATAACATTAAATGTTAAACACCCAATCCATTAACTTAAAACCAGATAAAATTATAAACAGCATGTAAATAATAAAGTGATTTCCATTACCGCACCCGACACTCCTGATAAATTATTCTGAAAATGAAGACACGCAGAGTTCACTCTCAATTATTGAAAATGATTAATATGAAGCTGAACGTTAAGCTCATCAACAGAATTAGACCAGGGAGAGCACTATGTTACACCGGGTTGCAATAACAGGATTAGGTATTATTTCCAGTATTGGGACGTCACTGGATGAAGTAACCGAATCTTTATATACCGGTCGTTCCGGCATTGTTGTCGATGAGGAACGCACCTCAATGGGTTTTATCTCCCCACTGACAGCGGCAATTAAAGACTTTACCTGGCGCTATCCTCTGACCAGAAAACAGCGTAAGACGCTGCCACTTTTCGCAGAGTGGGCGGCCGAAGCAGCGATGTGTGCGCTGGCTGATGCCGGACTGAGTCCGGACGATATTCGCAATGACCGCACCGGCTTGATATTTGGCTGTGACTCCAGCCTGCTGGCAGCAGTTGAACAGACTGAACGCCTGAGAGAGACCCACAATACCGCTCTTCTCGGCAGCAGTCTGGTGTTTCGTGCGATGAACTCGACTATTACGATGAATCTTAACGCAATTTTGAAAACTCAGGGTGCCAGCTGGACTCTCAGTGGAGCCTGTGCCAGCAGCGGACATGCGGTGGGTCAGGCTGCGGATTTAATCAGGCTGGGGCGTCAGGATCGGATCATCTGCGGAGGTGCGCAGGAGATCAACTGGCCGTCGATGTGCAGTTTTGATGGTCTGGGCGCGTTCTCCACCCGTATTGATACTCCACAGGCCGCCAGCCGCCCTTTTGCTCGCAGCCGTGATGGTCTGGTGCCGGGAGGGGGGGCCGCCGTTGTGGTGCTGGAGCGTTATGACCTTGCACAGCAGCGTAACGCTCACATCTGGGGAGAGGTGGTGAGCTATGGCTTCTCTTCTGACGGTGAAAATATCGTCGCACCCAGCAGTACCGGCCTGAGGCGGGCCATTCGCCAGGCGCTCGATAATGCCAGATTGAGGCCGCAGGATATCTCCTATGTCTGTGCACACGCCACCGCCACCCCGATTGGAGACAGGATGGAGGCGGGCAGTATCGCGAATATTTTCGGCCCACAGGGCGTGCCAGTATCCTCTACCAAATCGATGACCGGACATGAACTTTGGATGAGCGGTGCCGCGCAGGTGGTTTATACCTGCCTGATGGCAAAGCACGGTTTTATGGCACCCAACATCAACTTTGACGGCCCGGACGAGGCCTCAGAGCCGTTAGATATTATTACCACCACCCGCCAGCAGCCGATCAAATATGCAATGTGCAATGCTGCCGGATTTGGCGGCACCAACTCCTGCCTGACCCTGGGTTTCGCGTAATGATGAAAAATAAACCTACCGCTGTGGTCATCGGTGCTGGCGCTTCCGGTATGGCTTCTGCGCTATTGCTGGCGATGCATGGCTATGAGGTTTCTCTGGTTGAGCGTGCGAAAAAAACCGGCGTAACGATGCGCGGTTTTTTGAAAAGTCGTATCTATTTCGATAGCGGCGTGCATTTTGTCGGAGAGCTGTCGCCACATGGTGTACTGAGCGCCTATCTGCGCTATCTCGGTTTGGAATCGTTGCAGTGCCTCGACTTCGATCAGGATAACTTTGAAACCGTACGTTTTTCGGACGGCAGACAATATGCGCTGTCGGTGGGGTTTGAAGCGATGGTAGCCAGTCTGTGCGCCGATTTTCCGGGGGAAAAAGTCGGTATCTGCGGCTATATGGCAGAGGTCAGAGCCGCTTATAACGCATCCACGTTCCATTCATTGCAGGGGCCATTAAGCAATCCGCAAGAAAATCAGCAGCGCTGGCAATACTCATTGCAGGCGGTTATTGCGCACTTTACCAGCAACCCTTATCTGCAAACGCTGCTGGCGGTGCCCTGCCTCTACCACGGCGTATCACCCTGTAAGGTTTCATTCCTGCAACATGCCCGTGTAGCCGGTAGCCACTTTAATGGTGTACGTACTTTCTCACAGGGAGGAGCTTCACTGGTGCGCTCATTTGAGCAGCGACTACGCGAAGAGAACGTTTCGTTATCCTGTGGAAACAGCGTCACTAAAATCCACTGCGACGCTGATGGCAACCTGAAAAACGTCGAGCTGGATAACGGTGAATGCCTGCCTGGTTCTGTGGTGATTTATACCGGCCATCCGCACTATTTACCGGATATGCTGCCGGAAAATGCCCTTCGCCCGGCGTCCTGTCGCCGCCTGCACCAGCTGTATGACGGAATGTCAGCTCACCTGCTGTATCTCACAGGCGATCGGCATCCCCCTGCTCTGCTGGACAAAAAAAATCTGCTGTACTGCCGTCACGATCGGCCGCTTGAGCAGGCGTTTATGCCCCGGCATAACGGTAATGAGGGGCCATTTTATGTTATGCCCGGCCCTTCGGTACTCGGCAACAGCGGTGCGCATGAGTCGGTGGATTATGTCGCCGTTATTCCCTGTGATGCCACCGAGTATCACGCCTTTTATGGCAGCGGGGTGGGTAAACGTCCGGCTGCCTATCGCCAACAGAAAAAACGTCGACTGGCCGAGCTGGCCGCATCCATGCACCGGGCACTGCCAGAGCTGGCAACGCTGCGGATGGTCGACGGTGCAACCCCTTTGACCTTGCAGAAATACCTGAACACCCCCCATGCGGGGATGTATGGCGCGGCCCATGATATGACGCAGTTTAATCCTCAGCCCACCACTCGTCTGCCCGGGCTGTACCTGGCCGGACAGGCAGTAACCGGCCCTGGCATACTCGGTGCGGTGATCTCCGCTTTTCTGGCCTGCGGTTATCCGCTTGGTCACCAGAACTTGCTGGATGGGGTCAGAATATGTCGTTAAATCTGTAAGTTACAAAAATTCGGGAAGAAATCAGACCTCCCGTTCAAGCGAGTGTTAAATAAATCTTATTGCCTTAGGTGGCATCATCTACAGCATCATTTTGAGGAATAGTTAAATGGATCAAAGTTCTCTGAAAGAAAAAATCAATCAGGTTCTTTTACAGGAATTTGAACTGGAACCTGGCGATATGGTTAGCGAAGCCCTTCTCTACGAAGATCTCGGTCTGGACAGCCTGGACGCGGTGGATATGGTGGTGAGTTTTGAAAAAGCATTTGCGATAAACATAGGGAAAAATACTGAACTGGTATCGATAAAAACGCTCGGAGAGCTCCAGGAATTTATTATCCGCATTATTGCAGCACAACACGGCTGATTATTCCGGAGAGGGACAGCAATGAAATTTCCCCTACGGGCTGAAACGGTGATCCCGCATCGTGCAGGTATGTGCTGCATTGATTCTCTGCTGAGTATCACCCCTCAGCAGGTCACCGCCTGTGTCACGCTACATCCACAGCATCTGCTGCTTACCGCCAGCGGAATGTTGGATCGTAGTGGGTTTATTGAACTGGCCGCTCAGGCGGCCTGTGGCTTAAAAGGTGCCAGTGCCAAAGGCAGACAAGATGCAGCTATCGCTCTGCTCGGAGGGGTGAACAATTTTAACGTCTGCGAAGATGCCTGGGTCAATCAGACGCTGATGATTTACGTCACGATTAGCGGTGAAGTGGCCAAATTAAGCCTGCTGGACTTTCGTATTGAGTGCGAATCGCGACTGCTGGCCAGCGGTGAGCTGAGAGTATTTTATCAGGCCGAAACATAGTGGAGTTGTGCTGCAAAATGACAAATGCCATTTTTTTTAAGGGGAGCCGGATTGCGGTGTTGCTCATTCATGGCCTGACGGGAACGCCCAAAGAGATGGGCTCCGTGGCAATGCGTTTACATCGCTACGGTTTCACTGTTTCCATCCCGGTGTTACCCGGCCACTGTAGTGATATGAGTGCATTATTAGACAGCGATCGACAACAGTGGCTGGCTGCTATCGCTGTGGAATATCAGCGTCTGCACAGGGCTGGCTATGTGGTTTTTGCTGGCGGACTTTCGGTCGGTGCCTCGCTGAGTATTTTGCTGGCGCATCAGTTCCCGGAGCTGCGCGGGCTGGCGCTGTATGCAATCACCCTGAAATGCAACGGCTGGGCGGTGTCAAAGTTATCGTTCTTGCTGCCGCTGCTGCTAAATATTCCGCTATTTCGCAACCACTTTCGCTTTAAGGAGTCATTTCCTTATGGGATTAAAAATCCACAGCTACGTGAACGTGTTCTTATTAAATTACAGAGCGGTGACAGTGCCGCCGCCGGACACACCAATACACCGGGGGTAATTTTGCGGGAGATTTTACGTATCGCTGCGGAAGCAAAAAAGGTGATGCCGGAAATTAAGACCCCCGCGTTGCTGATCCATGCACAAGAAGACGATCTCTCAGATATCTCCAACTCGCGCTATGTTGAACGCCATTACGGCGGCAAAACCGTTTTTGTGCGGCTGGAGCAGAGTTACCATCTGGTGACTATCGATCAGGAGCGCCATCGGGTGGCGGATATAACTGCTGGTTTCTTTTATCAACAGTTAAATGAAGAGGAGCGCCATGAGCTGGCACAGCATGCCCGTAAACCTGTCCCGGGGAGCGCCGGTCAACCGGAAGGCCACTATTCAGAAGGTTCTTCTGAGTCATAAGCGCTGATGAGAAGCAGTCAGCATCTTGCCGTCCGCGCGGCGCGTTGAATATGTTACACTCAGCGCCGCCGCCCGGGAGCCTGGCTCCCTGCTTCTTTTGACTCCACAGAAAGGTGTTATGCCGTGAATAAAAGAGCCATTGCCCCGACCCTGATTTTTGTTGCCGCGATGGCATTTCTGGTGTGGTTTATCGCCTCAGGCGCGGCAATGCCGGGCAGCTGAAATCACTCTTCCGGATCGGATGGAGTGACAGCAATGCGCGTTCCGTCAGGCAGATTCCTGATCTGAACGGCAAACTGAGCACGGCTGCGCATGCCCTCTTCGCTGCGTACCGCATGAAGATTTTCCGGCACAAACTCACCGCCGGCAATAAACGGTGTTTTGGGCACCAGACGGCAGCCAGCAGGCAGTGCGCCATGCTGATCCTGCCAGTCCTGCGCCAGCGGATAGCCGGTCAACACGGAATACTCTTCCAGAATCAGGGCGCTCCAGTGCTCCAGACTTGCTGCCAGCCAGCTAAACTCGCCCGTTTCTGGCTCAAAGCTGAACACGCCATCCTGCCGCAGGCAAAACTGCACGCCAAAGATATCTTCTGCAAAGAACAGCGCATCGCGCGCCATATCCTGAAACGCATCTATCCATAGTTCCGGCTGGTTCCACTGTTGCAGGCCGTGTTCACTGTCGGTAGCCTGCCAGGGGAAGATATGGAGTGCAGAAACAAAACCATAGCAGCCGTTTTTTTGGATAAGCATTTGACGCAGTTCTTCCACCAGCGCGGGGTTAACCGTGGTAGTGAAGTGCATATCCTGCGGGGCGGCAGCAAGGCTGTCACTACAGAGGGAGAGAAGTTTTGCAGTTGAGGTGGTCATCATACGGCCCTGAGATGTCGACATTTAACGGTGGTAAGCCGCTAAGGTTAACATCAACAACAGGCCAGGGGAAAACGCTTGAAAGGTTTTAGCTCTACGCAGCTACAGCCGCAGCGGGCAGACAAACCATCTGTGCTTTACAGAAAATGCAGTTGGCACCATGGGGATTTTTAGCGGTGATACTGAAAGGTGAAAAGCGGTACTGACATCCGTGACAAGACGGGCACTGATATTTAATATTTTGGATAATAGACCTACATATTTTTATTTTAAGAGAAATTTAATTTAAGAGAGATGACGTTAACACACTTTTTACATGCCGTCTGTTTTATCTTTGCAGGGTAACAGCACCTGAAACAGGTATATCCGATCGGATAGCAGACAAAAGTTTACACGCGCGACCATTGTCAAACGCGACCGCCTGGTTAAGATAGGCGCTTATTTCTTTTGGGGCGGGTAATGGCAACACGGCAACGCATTGCAGGGGGTTTTCTGGCACTCGCGTGCCTGGTCATACTGGTCTGTATGGCACAGCGCGTGGCGAGCCTGCACGCCCTGCAAATGCCCCTGGCACCTGCCTCCTCCAGCACTGGCGATACCCTGCCAAATAGCGCTGACGAACCCGCCACCTCCCCCTGTGAGCTAAGTGGAAAAACTCTGCTGCTGGCGATGCCGCTGCTGTTTGAAAGCGCCCTTCCGGCTGTAGCAATACTGCTGTTGGTGCTGGCAGTACGCTGCACTCTTCCACTGATTTTTCCTCCGCCGCGCAGCACTCGCGCTCCGCTGCTACGCATCCACCTTCTGCACTGTAATTTCCGCGAATGATACGCCGCTTACCCCGGCCTTTTTTTATCATTTACGGAGAAATAATATGTTTACGCTTATCAGGAGCTTTGCTCTCCTGCTGTTGTTCTGGCTACCTGCGCTTCAGGCGGCTGACAGCGGCTGGCTGCAAAATCCGCAAAACAGCCACGCTCAGGTGCGCCTGCGCGCCGACCACTCCCAGGCTGACCGCACCCTTATCCTGCTGGATATTCAGTTGCAGGACGGCTGGAAAACCTACTGGCGCTCGCCGGGTGAAGGCGGTATTGCCCCAGAGATCCGCTGGCAAAACAGCGCAATCAATGCCCGCTGGTTCTGGCCGTTACCGCAGCGTTTTGACGTCGCCGGTATCAGCACCCAGGGTTATCATCAGCGGGTAACGCTACCGATTACGCTATCCGGCCCGGTGCCGGACAACCTTGCCGGAGTCCTGACGCTCTCCACCTGTAGTAACGTCTGTATCCTGACCGATTACCCGTTCAGCCTCGATCTGGCCGCCTCTGCGGATGTGTCGTTCGCCCATGATTACGCCCAGGCGATGGGCCGCGTGCCGATTGAAAGCGGTCTGACTGACAGCGTTACAGCGGGTTATCAGCAGGGTGAGCTACAGATTATCGCCGGTCGTCCGGACGGCTGGCAGCACCCTGCACTGTTTATTGATACGCTGGAAGGTGCCAGCTTTGGCGAGCCGCGTTTCACCCTTAACGGATCGCAGCTGGTGGCACATATACCGGTCAGTGATGAATGGGGTGACAGCGCGCCGGATATCGCCGGGAAAAACCTCTCACTGGTGCTGGCCGATGGTGGTCTGGCGCAACAAATCACCCTGCCGGTCAGTGCAGGTGTGCCGTTTAATTCCCCGGCAGTACCGTTCTGGCAGATGCTGCTGATAGCGCTGGCGGGGGGATTTATCCTCAATCTGATGCCCTGTGTGCTGCCGGTGCTGGGGATGAAACTCGGTACGATTATCCATGCTGAACGGCGCGATCGTCGCAGCGTTCGCTTGCAGTTCCTCGCCTCCAGTGCCGGGATTATTGCCTCGTTTCTGGCGCTGGCACTGCTGATGACAGCGCTGCGCCTGGGTAATCACGCCCTGGGTTGGGGTATTCAGTTCCAGAACCCGTGGTTTATTGGCGTGATGGTAGCGGTGACGCTGCTGTTCAGTGCCAGCCTGTTCGGCCTGCTGCATCTGCGCCTGCCCTCCGCATTCAATACCCGGCTGGCCACCCATTCCGGCCGGGGGCTGGGCGGGCATTTCTGCCAGGGGGCGTTTGCCACTCTGCTGGCGACCCCCTGCTCGGCTCCTTTTTTGGGAACGGCAGTAGCCTTTGCGCTGGCGGCCCCGCTGCCGCTGCTGTGGGTGATGTTTGTTGCCCTTGGCATTGGCATGAGTCTGCCCTGGCTGTTGATTGCCGCCTGGCCTGTGCTGGCGCTGAAAATGCCGCGTCCGGGGCGCTGGATGAATGGGCTACAGACGTTGTTAGGTATGCTGATGCTTGGTTCCTGCTTCTGGTTAATCAGCCTGCTGGTCAATCATATTGGCTTCACCGCAACTCTGCTCGTGGCAGCAATAATCGCCCTGCTGCTGCTGGCCGCACTGATAAAACAGTGGGGCATCCGGCGCACGGGCAGCGTAGTGGCGGTGCTGTTACTCACTGCGGGCGGCCTGTGGCAGGCTGGCTTTTATGGCGGCAACACGCCGGCAAAATATGCGTTGCAGGATCGGCTCAACTGGCAGCCGCTATCGGAACAGGCAATCCGCCAGGCGCTGGATGCCCGAAAGCGGGTGTTTATCGATGTCACCGCCGACTGGTGTGTGACCTGTAAAGCCAATAAATATAACGTACTGCTGCGCGATGATGTGCAGCAGGCGCTGCTGGCGGATGACGTCGTCACCCTACGCGGTGACTGGAGCCGTCCTTCGGCTGAGATCGCCCGTTTCCTGCAACAACGCGGCAGCGCTGCCGTCCCCTTTAATCAAATTTATGGCCCGGGCGTCCCGCACGGAGTGGTGCTCTCTCCGCTGCTTGACCGTGCCGACCTGCTGAAAATCCTGGATGATGCCAAAGGAACTGAACAATGAAAAAATCCCTGACAGCCCTGTTACTGGTGACCACTCCCCTGTGGGCCGCTGCGCCGTTTACTGCGGAACAGGAAGCGCGTATTAAACAGCTGATCCGTGAAACACTGGTGGAAAACCCGCAAATTCTCTCTGAAGCCGCCGATGCTTACCAACAACAGACGCAGAAACAGCAGGCCGATGTTATCGGGCAGGTGATTGAGCAGAATAAAGCCGCGCTGTATGAGGACGCAGGATCGCCGCGTATCGGTGCAAAGAACGCCAAACTGACGCTGGTTTCATTTACCGATTACAACTGCCCTTACTGCAAACAGTTCGATCTGCTGCTGGAAAAAATTGTGCAGAAAAACCCTGATGTCGCAGTGATCATCAAGCCGCTGCCGTATCGTTCCGAGAGTTCATTAACCGCTGCACGCGAAGTGCTGACACTCTGGCAGCAACAGCCGGATCGCTGGCTGGCACTGCACCAGCGGCTGATGGCGAAGAAAGGCTACCACGACGACGCCAGTATTCAGGCCGCTGAACAGAAGCTTGGCATCACCATTGAGCAGCCGGATAAGCAGAGTCTGGAGACGGTCAATACTAACCTGAAGCTGGCACAGCATCTGGGGATTGAAGGCACTCCTGCCACGCTGATTGGCAACCATCTGCTGCCCGGAGCCGTCTCGTGGGAGGAGCTGGAAAGCCTGGTGAAACAACAGCTGGCGCAGACGCCATGAGCCGCCTGAAACGCTGGGGGCGCGATCTGCTGGTGCTGGCGCTGCTGATGCTGGTGATGATCTGGGTGATGGACAGCTGGCGTGCCCCACAGGTGCCGCTGGCCTTTGCCGACCAGCCAATGCATACCGTTGACGGGAGAGAGGTCACGCTGAGTACCCTGAGCCAGGAGCGCCCGCTTTTGGTCTATTTTTGGGCCAGCTGGTGCAATATCTGCCGTTTTACCACGCCAGCGGTAGCGGCGATGGCGGAGGATGGCAGCAACGTAATTGGCATCGTATTGCGCTCCGGCGAGGATGCCAAAGTTGAGCGCTACTTACAGGCAAAAGAGTATCGAATGCCGCTGATTAACGACCAGGACGGCAGGCTTTCAGCCAGCTGGCAGGTAAGCGTCACGCCAACGCTGGTGATCATTGATAAAGGCAGGGTGGTAAGTTCCACCTCAGGCTTTACCAGCAGCTGGGGCATAAAACTGCGGCTGTGGTGGGCAGGCTGGCGCTGATCGCAGGAGGCGGGCGGATATATTGTCGCCCGTCTCGCTATATTGACGGGGGGAAATAAATCTGTGCAAAGTGTGAGCAATAACATTACCAGTACTAATCTAAAACAACCCTCCCGCCCGTTGCCTTCAGGAGAATCAACAGTCTATGAGCCAGTTTGTAATTTTCAATGCCAGCAAGTCAGCTATCCATATCAGCGTCAATCAGGGGGATTATTTTATTGTCCCGGCCGCAAGTCAGCCGTCATGGATCCCGGCCCAGCCGCAGGCGGAACCTGATTTTATTAACAAAACAGTGGCGGGGCCTGGGCAGCTTCATCTGGGAGACAACAGCATTACTATTTATCCTGATACCAGTGGCCCTGCGGACTCAGGGGTGTGTACGCTCAAAATCTCCACAGAAATTCCGATCAATTCGCTGCAACTTTATCTGTTCTGGAAAAGTGCTACCAGCGTGGCCCTGGTGGCGTTGCAGGATGGCCAGCCTTTTCAGGCCTCGATCGTTACCCATGACATCACCAGTGTGACCACCAGCACCAGTCCGGCTTTATCCGGCGCGGCTCGCAGCGCTGTTCTGCTTCAGACGGGGCATCAGGTACAAATCAACATGTAAAAATAATTTATGATTTTATTGCGAATGATAAGCCCTAACGTATACTCAATCTCGCGGGCCGGAGTATTCAGAACATTCTTAATGAAATAACAGCCTGTCACCTCTCACCAAAACTGATTTTGAAAACATATCCGCTTAATGAGCCATCGTTAAGCGCCGCAGCGCGATAACAGGAAGAAAAGATCATGCCAAACGCATATATTTTCAACGCATCTGCTGTAAAGATTTCAGTGAGTGTCAATAACGGCGATTTTTTTAGTCTCCCCCCGGCAGACGGTACCAGCTGGGTACCCAGTGCCCCCGCCACAGCCCCCACCTTTGTCAATAATACCAATCCTGGCAGTGGCCAGCTGGGGCTGGGCGCAAACATGATCACACTGTATCCCTCTACCAGCGGACCGGGTTCCAGCGTTAATTTCGTACTCGAAATTCCTACCGAAGTGACCGTCAGTTCACTTCAGCTTTACCTGTTCTGGAAAGATGCACAGAACGTCGCCTGGGCCGCATTGAACGGTGGCCAGTTTATTCAGGTATCAAGCGAAAAGACTTCCTGATAACAACACTGGTGTATATACCTTAAACAGCTCCCGATTATCTATCGTGGGCTTTTATCCGGCCTGATTATTATTTTATTCAGGCCGGGTAAATATTGTATTTAAACGCTCCAGATGAAAATATTTCGACGGGGAGTTGGCGATGGCGAGTGTTAACTTTTTTAATGCCAGCAGCGTTAAATTAATGTTCAGCATTAATAATGGCACTTATATCCCGATAGCCAGCACCAGTGATACTTTTGACTGGGTGCCATTACCGCCAGGGATCAATCCCACCTTTATTAACCAGAGCACCCCGCCGCAGGGCGTTCTTGGGCTGGGCTGCAATCAGCTTACACTTTATCCGGCCAGCAGCGGAGCGGCAGCATCCGCAACGTTAGCCGTGATTATCCCTGAAGCGACCAGTGTCAGCTCGGTGCAGATTTATCTCTACTGGAAAGATGCAAAAAATCTTGGTGCGGTGGTGTGTAATGGTGGGCAATTTATTCAGGCCATCTCATTACCCTAGATAAATTTAATCTATTTTGGGAGTCCGTTTCCAATGTCCAGCCCAGCCACGTCATTAGAAGAGATCTGCCCCGGACTCTATTTAATTGCCGCACCGGCGTTGCCTGATGCCGATACCAGCCCGCTATGGGTCTATTTTCTTGTGAGTGAAACCAGCAAACTATTAAAAAAACCCGGTAAGAAAAAAACAGCTATTCTCTCGCAGACGTTAAATAAAGATGCAGCAGAGATAACGCTGACGGGCAGCTGGAGCACACTTTCTGGCTGGTACTTTTTTACCCAAAGCGAAATAAACCCACAGCAGGCGTTGCAGTTTGTCATCGATGCCCGTCAGGCATTTCCGCCGCTACCAGCCTCTACCAGCCGTGCACATACTATTTTATGGCTACCCGATCCAAAGATTCTGACGGCGGTCGGCAGCATCAGCACGCAGCAGGTCGGGCGCTTTAATACCATTGCGGCAGCAATGACGCTGGACTGGGATGGTTTATCTCTCAGTTTACAGAGTGGGATCCGCGCCGATCTGACGCAGGTTAACGGTTATCCGGTGATCCAGTTCAGCACTAAAAGCGCCGATCTCGATCTGGTCACCCTGAGTTACTATCAGGTACAGCAAACGCTGGGCTATCGCAGTGACGGCTGGCTGATAAATCTCTATCTGGATGGCCCTGCCGCAGGCAGCCTCAGCTTCGGCGTCGGGCTGGATCTGAATCTGCTGACCGCGAGTTTCGGCTGTAACTTCAGCTATACCGTTGGCCAGTCCCGCACGGATCTGCTGCAATATCCTCTCTACCCGGCAATACCGTTCCAGTCAGGGGAGTACTGCGCTTTCGCTGTCTGGCTCAATCCTCTGCTGCCGCTGCGGGCTGGCTCCAGCCGTTTTCAGTTCGATACCACCGGATTGATTGGCAAAATCAGCTGGAAAAACCAGGCCACCAGTCTGCTGACAGATTATTTTTTCACTAACAACGGCGCGGCGCTGCAATTACAGCCGGTTGACCCGATGAGCGGCATTTCGCCTGCTCCAATGGCAACGGGGGCTGGATTTGCCTTTTCCCTGCGACCGGCCGCTGCTTCGCCGTCAGGCTGCGAACTCTATCTCTCTCCGGTGGGTGATTATCACCTGACCGCTGCCAGTTCACCTGAACAGCCGGCGCTACTTCAGGTGATGCCAGGGCTATTTACCCGCGAATTTTTTCGCATCAATAGCGGCGATACCCTGCGCTTTATTAATCATCAGCCCGGCCGGGCGCAGGCTTTTAGCCTGGCAGCATCCCCCGGTGAACCCGCGCCGGATGAAGATCAAGATGAGATCCTCACAGCAGCCTGCACCACCTCCTGGGCGCAGTGGCAGGAGCTGGCCGCTCCCGGATGCTATTTTGGCCAGCCTGCCTCCGCCAGCTTTTTTGGCGACATGCCCGGACAGCCGTTTCCCATCGCTATTGATGTGCTGCTGGAAACCTTCACCACCAGTGCCCTCTTTCCGTGGGTACCCTATGGCGGCAGTGCAGGCAACGGCATGCTTAACCCGGCCGCCAGCAGCGCCGACTTCTCCCGCTTTGAGGCCTCAATTCTTGGTGCCGCACGCCACAGTGCACTGACGATTAATTCCGACGGCCCGGTATTTATACCGCAGAATGCCACGCTTCCCTCAGCGAACCTGATCAGCGTCACCAACCCTCAGGGGGTGTTGATTGACGTGAACAGCGATGGTCGCTGGAACAGCCTGACGCTGGCGATGGAAGAGGCGCATGAGGATGCCAGCCCACCGGAACCGCAGAGTTTTTTACAGTTTCTGTCGAACGACTCTCCCACGGGTTTTCCCAGAGATCTGGCGCTGACCCTGACGCAGAATCAGCTGTTTTATGTGGTCACACTCCCCGGTGCCGACTGGCTGTTTCACAGCATAACGTGGGTGGGTGGCTTTAAGTTCGATATGTCGCTGCTGGACGGGCAGACGATTATGGTATTTAAGTTCAACACAACCGCCACACTCAATGAACTGAGCCAGCGCCACGGCTTATGGACGGCGGCAAAACGGTATAATCGCAACCCCGCCGCCGTATCCGGCTCGTTACAAAGTGCTATCGCCTTTGCGCAGGCTGAGTCGCTGGCACCAAACGATCCTTTTGAAAACTTCAACCGTATCGTCAACGATAAAGAGTGGACGGGCGTGCTGTTTTTCAATGCCAGAATCAACGGTAACGGGATGCCAGCCGACCTGCAAATGCTGCTGGGTGGGATCAACGGCGGGCTGCGCGCGCACCATATTGGTATTCAGGGCAATCTCTTTGGCCACAGCGCATCACCTGAGCAGCTCAGAATTAAAAAAACATCGCTGTTTGGCGTGATTTTCTATGATGGTGCCAGCCATATGGCCAGCCCTGCGGTGCAGGAACAGCCGGTGGATTATGAGGTGGAAAAACTGATCGTGGTCTTCAGTAACTCGGCTATCGCCCAGTTCAATACCACGGTGGGGCTGACGCTGAATCAGCTGTTTGGCCGGGCGGTTATCAAACAGGATGGTGGCACTGCCAGCCCAAATATCAATCCGAATACGTTAAGCATTAAAGGTAAATATCAGGCCAATAGCGATGGCGTCGGGCAGGTGATCTTTATCAGCGACAGCGGCTTTACCTATCGCATTAAGCCTGCCACCGTGAGTGCCACCCAGGTTATTGACCATATCAGGCTCGACAGAGCCTCGCTGGTTCCGGTCAGCAGTACGCCGGGCAGTGGCGATAACAGCAGCATCGTGGTGGCGCAGTTTATCCTCTCCGGACAGCTGTGGTTTAACGCCGATCCCTTCCCCAATAGTGACGGTCTGGATCTGTTCTCCTACGGTAACGACAGCGAAGGACTGGCGCTGTCAGGGCTGGCGGTCAATATTCAGTTCACCCTGGACGAGACAGGATCCAGCGAACCGGGCAGTAAAACGGTGATGCTGGATATCAGTAAACTCAGCGCACAGCCAAAAAATGAGGCCATCCGCCCCGATAGCCTGATGTACAGCATTCCTCTAAAGTTCTCACGCTTTCTCAGCGCCGAAGGCGGTTCACCGCTTAATGCGGCAAAACTCAGCGCCACCAGCGTCAATATTTTACAGCTGGAGGGGCATACCCCTCCCGCCCTCTCCGTACCCACGATCCTCTCCTCACCGGATGCACCTGTTTCACCGAAAGTGACCCCGGCAGTACCCGTTTCATATGTCACCAGTTCGGCACGCTATGCGCTGGAGTTCGACATGTTGCTTGGCTCTTTGGGGGCGCTAGGTGCCAATGCCAGGCTGAATGCCAAAGTGATCCTCGCCTGGGGGCCGTCTGCCACCGTACCGGATAACGACGCCGCAGCGCTGTTCGTCCAGCTGCCGCAGCTGTCGGCCGGGGCAGGCGGCTTTGAGCTGGAGGGGATTCTGAAAACCACCTTTGGTGATGCCAATCTGCTGAAGGTGGATCTCGATGATGGCCGTCAAACGGTCTATGCCTTTTTGTTCAACAACATTCAGCTCAGTGTCTTCGGCTACCGCTTCCCGCCTGGCATGCTGATTGATTTTATGGTGTTTGCCGGAGCAACAACCCCCGGTAAAAAAGAAGCCACCAATGGCAATAATCTGGCGTGGTTCCTCTCGGCTCAACCGCAAAATGCCACTCCTCAGGGGGCGCGATGAAAGCAACAGAAAAGACGGTCAACGATGTGATGCTGTGGCTTAACCAGAACTATGGCCTCTCTCTGCCGGTTTTACCGTTAAAAGGCTGGGCAAAAACGGTAGTGGCACTGTGGCAAAAACTGGTCAACGGTGCGCCGGAACCAGGCCCGCTGCCGCAAAGCATCGAGATCGAAGGTGAATGGCAGCCGCTGGCCGGGAGCCGTTTTACCGTCACCCATATTCGGATCGAGATTCGTGATTCCGATAAAACCGGCAGTAAACCGTTAGTCCACAAGAGGAAGGCATGATGACCAAATTGGCGGTAACAGCTTCTCCCGCAGGTTCCCCCGCCGGGAACGCGGTGACAGTGGCAATCAGCAGCTCATTTCTGATCAATGGACAGTCCGTGGCGATTAGTAGCCAGGATATCGACAATATCAAAAAAGGGATCAACTTCCAGCTGGCGCAGCCCGTGGCGCTCGGCAGCATCAATGATTTTCTCGACTGGCTGAACGAAACCTTTAGTGTGCCGTTAACGGCAAAAGAGCTGGGCGACATGATCGGCAAACTGCCGGACTCGCCGCTGGTGGTGAAAAATATCAAGGATGCCCTCAACGGGATTTTATCGGCGGTGATCACTATTACGGTGCTCTCGGTCAATACTGCCACCGGCGAGTACCGTTTCGGCGTCACCATGACACCGCTGGAGCCAATCAGCATTCTGAATGTGCTGAGTCTGGAAACCATCGGCGTGGAGATCGGTTCATCAGAAACGCCAGCGGGCAGTCCGGCGGGCTGAACGCTGAAATCCTGAGCTGAAGCACTGCGGCGAAATCCTCACTTCCCCTAACCGACTGGCTGACTATGACTGATATCATTCTGAAAATTGCAGGTAGCGCGTTTGGTGTGCCGATGAATGTGGATATGCAGGTGGCCGGTGGCCCCTTCTCATTTTCACTGAAAACGGAACAGTCCATTTCTATCAACGATATCTGGGATTTGTTCAGCGAGCAGCTTGCATCAGTGACCGGCGTGGCATTGCCCACCATTCCGCCCGGCCCATGGCAGAAGATAATGGACGTGAGGATTTTTCCCTCTTTATGGATCACCCCTGATGGCGGTACCGGCAACACCAGCGCGTTTCTGCTGCTGACGCTGGAAGAAGAGCTGTCGCTTGGGGTGAATTACCATGCTGCCGGATTCGACATCACCATTGAACCGAACATTATTATTACCGGACTGGTGATTGGTTATGACGGTGCAGGCGATGGCCTGACGGTGAAAGCCCGTATTAAAACCCCGGTGAGCAGCGGTAATAGCCGCAGCCTGAACGCCAGCCCGGCAAACAGCAAAGAGCAGCTGGTTAACTTCCCGTTCCCGCTTCCGGCACAGAACTCCGTCTCCTCTTTCAAACTGAATTATCTTGGCATCGGCCAGCGCGTTGGCCCGACTCCTCAGGTGCCCGGCAGCGGCAACCCGATGGATCTCATTTTTAATCAGCTGGAAACCCAGCTGACAGGCAACGATCCGGAAACTATTATCACCCGGCTGGCACATGATTTTTACCAGCCGGATCGCGACTGGTTTATCGCCGCAGACGTTGAGTTGCGCGAACTGCGCCTGCGTGTGCTGTTTAACGATCCGGCGATGTACGGCCTTGAAGTCAGTATTCCGATGACCAGCCCGCCCTCATTTTTTAGCGGTCTGCTGTTTGAAATTCTCTATCAGAAGCTCGGGCCAAATCTTGGGGTTTACTACGGCGCTCTGACGCTGCCTTACGGTATGCGGCGCATCCCGCTGGAAGGTTTTATCCTGATTCTGCCAGGCTTTTCCGCGTGGATCTATACCAACGGCGATTTTCGCATCAACGTTGGCTGGCCGGTCACCCCGGATAACGCCATCGGCATCTCTTTCGATATTCTCACCGGCTGGGCCGGATTTTATTTCGCTAAATTACGCAGCGGTGATAACCCCGGAGCCCTGCCCAGCGTTAATTACAATCCGATTCTGGAGTTCGGTATTGGCGTAGCGGTGACGGCAGGCATCAGTATCAGCGCCGGCCCGCTCAGTGCCAGCCTGGCCGTCAGCCTGTCGGCCAGCTTCCAGGGATTGCTGGCATGGGAGGCCAGCGGCAGCTCTATTGCCAACCCGCCAGACCACTACTGGTTTGCCGGCAGCGCCTCGATATCCGTGCTACTCCAGGGCAGCGTCGATCTGGCAATTATTAAAGCCTCGGTGATGGTGAGCTTCAGCGTCAGCGCCGGGGTGGCGTTTGAAACCGGTTATCAGACGGTCATCCCCATCTCAGCATCGGTCAGCGTCAGCGTCTCACTGAAGGTGGTTTTCTTTACCATTCATCTCTCCTTCCACACTACGGTAAATCATACTTTCTATATTGGTGATGGCACCCCGGCTTCGCTTAATGGCCCGCTGGCACCCGGACTAAACGTAATGTCGTCGGCGCCGCAGGCCTGGCAGAAGATAGTCACCAGTGCCAGAGAGTATGCCACGCTGCAACGCACGCAGCTGGCAGACGCCCTGCGCCCGCTGCATGATGTGCATGAGCCGTTACGTTTTCGTGCCAGCAGCGCCCGGCAGCCAGGCATAAACAGGCTGCAATCGGCGCTGACTACCCTCGACGTGGTGTTTGTGCTGCAACCGACCGTGGTCTGGGATAATCAGCAGCAGCCCTGCGTTAATCTGATCGCCTCGCTGGTGATGGAGTGCCCGGCCCCCAACGCGCCAGCGCTGGCCTCCCCCGATGCGGCCACCGGATACGAAGTTGTCATCATTAAGCTGCTGAAATGGTTAATGACTTTTATTCCAGAGCCGCATATTGACCAGCCGCTCTCCGTGACCTTACAGGCTTTATCTGCCCGGCTCGGCAGCGGCAGCGCCGAACCCGGCCCGGCCTTTGGTGGCAAAGATGGTTTCCGCACGCTGCTGGAGGCGTTCTTCGCCAGTACATTGTGCTTTACGCTACGCGGTGTCAGTAGCGGAGAGATCCCCTTTGCTACCGCCGCTGTGCTGCCGATGTTCGACTATTTGCGCATGGAGACAGGTGCCGACAGCGTGGACTTTTCTCGCTTTAATCCCACGCCTGCTAACTACGCCAGCGCACTTAACATCTATTTTGATAACGTCGGGCTGGTCGGCAGCGAGCGCACGGAGCAAGTAAACAGCAGCATCTTACAGGCGGAAGTCTCGCCGCCGGAAGGGCCTGCAATGGCCAGCTATCTGTTTGCTGACTACTTCCTGATGATTGCCCGCTACGCGCTGGAAACGCTGATCCAGGATGCGCAGCAGTACGAAAAACAGCAGGAAACCCAGCTAAGACGCCGGGCGAAACAGGCTGCCGCTAACCATATTGATGCCAATAATCCGCTCGCTTTTCTTGCCGCCATCGGCCCGGAACTCCTGACCGCAAACCCGACTCAGGAGCTCAACACTCTGCTGGATAACCTGGCTTACTGGAGCATTGCCGGTTTTGGTTCGCGCTATCTGATGTCCGGACTGCAACTGCCGGATCCGGCGCAGGTGCCGCCGCAGGTAACGCCGCAAAATATTACCGCCATCCCGACCTCTGCGTTATATCTGCTGTCGGGCCAGCAGTATGCAGTCAGCGGCAGCCCGCCGGATGCCGCTGCCACATTGCGATTTACCCCTGGTCTCGAGGTTGACTGGATCCAGTTTGCTGCGGCCAGCCCCGGCAGCGCCAGCGCCGGATTTGATATTCCCGCCGCTCTGCCAGAGAATCCGGATCCGCAGTGGATATTCCATACCACTTCCGCCTCTCCGGCACCGCTTACCGCCGATACCCTGCTGGTTAATCCGCTGCCTGCGGCGCTGTCAGCCCCCCTGGGCTATCAGCTGAAAAACAGCCTTGCATGGCGTAACGTGCAGGATGCCCGCACGCTGTATATCTTCCCGCAACCGCTGCTGAACCGGCTACAGGCACTGCTCACTCAACCGCCAGAGCAAGCGCACCTGCAACTCAGCCTTGAGGGCAGCGAGCAGGATCAGGACATAGCCAACAGCCCCATCGGCGCAGTTGCCACGCTACAGATTCGCCTTTCGCTGACTCAGGTCAGTACAGCCGCTCTCCATCGCGACGGCTCCCCGGCCTCACCGCAGCCAAAAGTGCAGCCCAATATCTACCAGCTGAACGGCACGGACGAAGCGACCCGGGAACTGATCTATCAGGCACTGCAGGGGGATCTCTCAGGCGCTACGCTGCGCCTGCTCTATCTGCCGCAGGGCAGCACTGAATGGGTATCCGATGATCTGGATCCGCTGGTGCTGTTAGCCAAACTCAACCTGTCGACGCTGAATCAGGTTGAGCAGGTCAGCCGTATGCACAGTATGATGCTGGCTGCCCTGCCAGCCGACAGCGATGCAGCACTGGTCAGTGATGCACAGCGTTTCCTGCGGCTGGTGTGGGAACTGAGCGTGGTTCGTGCGCCGGGTTATTATCTGCATTATCGTTCCCGCGACGGGCAGGGGCTGCCGGACACGCTGTTTGCCGATACCGCCAGCTCCAACGGCTCGCCTGATGATCCCACCCAGAAAACGGTACAGGGCAGCCATGCCGGCACCGCCGACCTGATGATTATTGTTGAGTTTGGCGACCAGCCCGCCAGCCAGCTGACTCTCTCACCCTGCCATAACAGCCTGTGGATTGACGCTGACAGTCAGATCGCCGCGCTGATCGGCCAGCTGTACGATGCCAGCGGAGAGCCGCTCTACGCCTGGCAATCGGCGTACGCTGCGGGCAATATCGGCTTTGCCGCCAGCTGGACGCCGGCCAGCGCTCCTTCCCCTGCACCATCGATTGCGGTCAGCCACCTGTATCATCTGATGCAGTACCGCATTGTCGCCGACGGCACGGAGTACCGCGACTCGGTTTGGAGCCTGCCGGTGGGGCCGACGGAGAGTAGCGCAGCATCCTCGCCCGATGCGCTTTGGCAGCTGCAACAGCTGGTGCCGCTGGTGCCGTTCTGTAGCGCCGGCAGCAACCCTTATGCGGTTATCGGCCACCCCGCCACGCTCTCATTCCGCCTGTGCGATATGTACGGCAACCCGCTGGCCAGCACGCACAATGACAGTTTTATACCGCTATACAGCGACCCGCTGATCGCACTGGGAGAGTGGCCGGGATTAAAGAGCACTTACGCTTTCCTGGCTGACAGCGCAGCCTCGCCGGATAAGGCACTGCTGCTGGTGGAGCTGGAGTTCAGCCCCAATATCGTTGAGCCGCTGACGTCCCCGGGCAATGACACCCGCGCACAGTGGATCAGCATGCGTGACAAATTCCAGCGCATTATCGATCAGCTGAACGATGCACACTGCCACTTTTCACTAAGCTGTAGCCTGATAAACGGCCCGCTGCCTGACGATCCCACGCCGGATCTGCTGGCGTTCGCGACTCTGATTCTCGGTGAGATTAACCAGCATATTCTCGGCAGTCACTCTGCGTTGATCGGCGCGCCGGATACCGTGCTGAAGCAGCCCCTTTTATTTGATCTGCCCTATGCCCTGCTGACGCAGCAGGTGCACGATATTGTCGATATTGGCGTTAGTCTCAACACCCGACGCGACAGTAATCTGGTGGACAGCGAGGTGGTGGAAAAAATACCGCAGGTCGGCCAGGTCAGTTACCCGCTGCTGGCCCGACTGGCATTGACGGATAGTGCGGGGTCGCCCGCCAGCCCGCAGAGTGACGATCTCAGCCTGAACGCTTTTGCTCTGAATTTTGAGCATGCTTTCAGCTGTTTCGATGGAAAAGATGGCTGCCTGAAACTGGCGCAGCGTGCGGGAGAGCAGATCGGCAGCGGCAGCAGTCAGCAACAGGATTTGTGGGCGGTACGTTTCAGCGCCAGCCAGGGGTTTAGCGTGACCTTTGCCCCCGAGCCTCTCTATTTTGCGTTGCGCCCGCTGAATATTATTCCGCGCAGCGGGATGGTCGATAACAGGCAGTATAACGATGTGGATATGGATGCCTGGGCCAGCAGTTTCTTCAGCGCCTTTGATACCTTCCTGTCGCCGCAGATGGGCGTTGCCGTGGCCCTGCTCGACCAGCAAAACCAAACCAACTACTACGATCTGCTGATGCAGAGTAAACAAAAACTGGCAAAGGCGATCCCATATGGACTGGTGCCAGTTTTGCAGAAAGATGCAGATAGCGGTGAGGGGGACAGCGCTGCGGCGCAGCAGCGTTTACAGCAGGCATTGCTGGAAAATCTCTCCAGCGCTTACACCGTATCCACCATTGTGCAGCTGCCGGTGAGCGTCAACGTACAGGGCATTGCTGACGATACCAGCCCGCAGCAGGCCCCCCAGCTTTACGGCAGCCTGCAACAGCCGCCGCAGGGTTCACCTCCGGGTGAAAACAGCAGTAATCTGTATCAGTTCACGCCCGTTACGCTGGATCTGGCTGGCGGGACACAGTGGGCCACCAGCCTGCTGACGGTGGCAAAACCCGGGGATCAGTCGAGCATCACCCTGCCGTTAGAGTATCAGGCCAGCTATCTGCAACACGATTTTACCCCTGACCAATCGCAGGATGGTTACGTACCCAGCTCCTGGCTGAAGTTTGTTCTGCCGGATAGCGAGCCGCTGGTGATGCCCGTTACCGCCACAGGTTCACCGTCGGACAGGGCAACAATCCCCATTCCGCTGCCGTTTGAACCGCCACTGCCGATGCTGGTTTCGCAACAGGCGCTGGGCGTGGAGATGACATCCCCCTCATCCAGCCCCGGTTCGCTGGCCGATGAAATTGCCCAGGCGCTGCAATGGCGTTATCGGGTTCAGGTCTCGCTGGATCTGAAAGATCAGGATCAGTTCTATTTCGATTTTACCCGCAATGTGCTGGCAAATCAGGCGATGCTGCTCAACGACCACCAGCAAAATGCGCATCTGCTGGATGAACTGTTCACCGCGCTGGCCCGCTTTACTTACGACTGGCCTGAACTCTCTTTACAGCTGGGCAGCATCGAACAGCAGGCCTACACCAACCAGCCCGGCGGAGCCTCTGCCGTGGTCGGGCAGTTCTATACTCTGGTGAACAATGTCGCGAGCAGCTGGCCGATAAACTGGAACCGTCGGATGCTGCTGGCAGCCACGCTGTATGAAATCGACCACTTCTGCCTCAGCTTTAGCGGCAACATCCTGCAACTGCGGGGCCAGACTGAACAGGGGGAGCAGAACCCCGCCTTCTGGCCTTCCATTCTGCTGGGCGATAACAGCCAGTGGACACCCGACCGTAACACGGCGCGGTTACAGGACGGCTGGTGGTACATCACCTGTAAAATCAAACAGGCCCCGCTGTTTACGTCGACAACGTTCACATGGGAACCGCTGGCGATCCTTGATTATCAAAGTGCGCAGTTTAGCGCCTGGACGGTACGCAATGCCGAACTGGTGCCGCAGCTGGCGACTAATCCACTGTTCGTCTATCAAACGGACAGCATCCGCTTCCCTGCCCCGATGATCCCGCTGATTGAACGCGACAGCCTGCCTGAAGTTCAGGTTCCGGCTATCAGCCTTAGCGTTCTGCAACAGATCTTGCAGGAGATCATGACGCCGCTGACGGCGGTTAATGAACCGGGCATTAACCCAACAATCAATCTTCAGGTCAGTCACGCCTGGGGGCTGGTGCCGGGTGCCGATCTGCTGGTGGAGTCACCGGTACTGTTGATCAACGCCTTGCAGCTGGACAACGCCTCACCAACTACCCTCGCTGACGAAGTGGCTGAGGAGATCTGGCAGTGGTATCTGGCGAATAACCCCCCGGTTTTACAATCGCAGATGCAGTTTGCCTTTACGCTGTTCGGTTCAGTCAACGGCCAGCAGCTGCCGCTGGTGCAGATAAATCGGATTCCCGTACTGTTTAGTCACCTTCAGGGGGATGTGTAATGGTCACCATGCGCCCGACGCTCACGGTTCCAACCCGCTTTGCGGATTTTCATCAGCGCCATGCAGGCGAAAGTATTCTGGTCTGCGGCTGCGGCAGCTCTCTCAACCAGCTCCAGGAAGCGGAGCACTACGTGACCATTGGGGTTAACGATGTCGGGCGCAAATTTCACCCTGACTATCTGGTGGTGCTGAACGGCCGGCATCAGTTTAGCGCAGAGCGCTTTGCTCCGATTGCCGCCTCACAGGCGCAGGCGATTTTTACCCATCTGTCGCTGGAGATAGACCATCCTAACGTGGTGCGCTTTCTGCTGGGCCAGCGCGGCGGGGTGGAGGTTAACACGCTGGATTCGCTGCCCTATACGCGTAACTCAACCTATGTAGCCGCCTGCCTGGCCATATTTATGGGGGCAAAACGCATCGGGCTGATCGGTGTGGATTTCACCGACCACCACTTTTTTGCTCAAACCGGGCGACATTCGTTAAGCGCAGAACTGGCACGCATTCGCCAGGAGTATGCCCGACTGGCGGAAGCCTGTACCCGGCTGGGCGTTGAGCTGGTCAATCTTAGCGCGCAAAGCGCCGTGGATACTCTGCCTTATGAACCACTGGCTGCGTTTTCCGCCCGAGCCAAGAGCGCAAAATCACTGAATATTGTCTCCTATGCCACCACGCCAGTGGCCGGAGTTCCTAAGCTGTTAAGCGAGTGCATCGAACGCTGCACGCCGCACCGCTGCCGCACGGTCTGGGCCACTCATCGCTACGGCAACGGCGTTGAGTTTGCTGGCGATGTGGAGTGGCAGCATCAGCCCGATATGGCCCGCGCACTGCTGGAAGCGGCGGATCTGGTCATTGTGCATAACGGACATACGGCTGCGCAGCACAATGAGATATTGCGCCACAAACCGGTGATTACCCTGGCGCACAACTATATGTGGAATGTCGATCAGCAGTTTGTAAAACGTGGCCTGCCAGGAATGGTGGTGGCTCAATATCAAGCCTCACTGCCCGAATTTGCCGGATGGCAAGCGGTGCCCAATCCGGTGCCACTTTGGGATCCGCTGTTTGCCCTGGGTGAAAAAGAGCAGCGAATTACTATTGCCTACACTCCGAGCGGTAAACATGAAAAATATCCCCCCGGCCACCGTCTCTACTGGCATTCCAAAGGGTACATCAGCACCATTGCGGTGCTGCAACGTCTGGCACAGCGCTATCCGCTACAGCTGCTCACGACGCAGTCAGGGCAGGTGAGTTTCAGCGAGTCGATGGAGATAAAAAGGCGGGCCCATATTGTTATCGATGAGTGCGTAACCGGCAGCTATCACCGCAACAGCCTGGAAGGCCTGGCTGCCGGTGCGGTGGTGATCAACGGGCTGGGCCTGGAGAGCGCCATCAGTGATGTTTTTCAACGCACGGTTTCTGCCGCACCCTCGCCGTTTGTCTGCGCCAGTCTCGCTACGCTGGAAATGGTGCTGACCGATCTGATCGCGTCAGGCCCGCAGCGCCTGACAGAACAGGGCATCCGTAACCGCCAGTGGCTGCTGCAACACTGGGATTTTTCAGCGCAGTGGCAGCAGTTCTGGCTGCCCCAACTGGCTAATGCGCGCGAAAAGATGCCCCCCGCACCCAACGCCGTACAGGCGGTCAAGCTACCGGCGAGGGTGTCTGCCTCCGCACCTCCGCAAACACTCTGCATCCAGACACCGTTAACGGCGGGCGTCAGTGTGATTATTCCTTTCGCCGGGAATCAACGGACAGAGCAGTTGCGCTGCGTCCTGCTGGGGCTAAAAAAACAGCCTGAGGTTCAGCGTATTATCGTTGTGGAGCTTGACCGCAGTGCCAACGCCCGGGAGATTGCCACCGGGCTGGCAGATGATTATCTGTTTGCTTACACGCAGCAGCCGTTTAGTAAATCACGCGCACTGAATATCGCGCTGCCGTTTGTCACCACACAGTACCTACTCTGGCTGGACAGCGATCTGCTGCTTCCGGAAGGGTTTATTCAGCAGGCGCGCGACGAATGTGAACACCGCGGGCTGGATTGTCTGATCCCCTGGGATACCGTGTATTACCTGGGCCAGGATGAGAGTGAGCAGATCCAGCAGGGAGTTCGCCAGCCCGAAGACGTCCAGCCGGTGCATCAGTTCCAGAGCCGCAGAGGTGCTCAGGGGGGAGCGGTGCTGGTGCGCACAGATTTTATTCTGCAACACGGTGGAATGCCTGTGCAGTTTCAGGGCTGGGGTGGCGAAGATAACGCATGGTTCCATAAGGTCAGCGTGCTGGGAAAAATCGATTACACCGCCGACCGGCAGCGCGCCCTTTTCCATCTCTATCATCCGCTCTCTTCCGGCTATTGTCGCCACGGAGAGCACATTGCGGCCAATCCCCATTATCAGAATAATTTTCAGCTGTTACAGCGGATGCGGTCGGCGCGCAGTGCGGCCACTTTCAGCCAGCGTTATCCCGCCTCAGCCTGGCATGCCGCGCCATGGGATGCCACGCAGGCCATTGTCTGTCCGCCGTCACACGCCGCGCTGGCGCAGCGGCTGCGGGATTTCTACGGCGATGCACTCTCTGTGACGCCGCAGCCGGATATGCAGGCGGTAGATTTATCTCTTTTCAATCCGGATCAGGCGGCGCTGGATCAGACCGTTCTGGCGGTGGTCAGGCATATTTGCACCCTTCACGACCCGTTACTACAGGGATAATCGACAGTCCTGAGGTTTGCAGTAACTCATAGACCTCTGGATAATGTTCTGACAATCAGAAAACAGTAAATTTAAATTAAAAATCTTGTTTGCAATTTATTCACATTCTATCGGGAAAGGTAGCTCAACTCTATTGCGCGTGATGAAAAATGAAATACATCACTTACAGTATAATTATACTCATCTTTTTCCCTGCAGGTGCCTGTGCTATGCAGCGTGTGGCATAGAGGAGTGAATGATCTACCACGTCAAATATATTTTTATATTATCTCCATACAGATAAAGATATTCGTCAGGCACCAGCAGGCAACTATGCGTATTATTTTAAACTCAGAGATCAGGATGGTGCTCAGGCAAACTTCAGTAGCATCATCTGGAGTAATGACTCCGTTTACCCGGAAGGGATTCAACTTATCACTTCATCAGCGTGACCATGAGAAATGGACTAAAAATGATAAAGCGCTACCCCATTTTAATATCTCCAGAAATAAAGAGACACAGACTCTTACTATAGAGCGGTTCGGCTATTAATCATTGCCTTCAGAGTCAGGTAGCGGCCTCACTTCTCCGAAACATGGCTAACCGTTTGCCCGTGCCGTCAGGTTATTGCTATTATCCGTCAAAGAATAAAAAACACCTGCCACTCTTACTCACAAAATAAGGACATCCTCTATGACAACCTCACAGGCATTAATTATCGGCGCATCGCGCGGCATCGGATTAGGGCTGGCAAATATCCTGGCTGAACGCGGCTGGCAGGTCACTGCTACCATGCGTAAGCAGATCCCCTCTGCGGCCTCCGGCATCCGCTGGTTAACGCTGGATATTAATATGCCAGATGAGCGTAAAGCGCTGAAAGAGCAGCTGGCTGGCCAGCAGTTTGATGTGATTTTTATTAACGCCGGTGTTTATGGGCCGGGCCATCAGAAGCTGTCAGCTTCCAGCGATGACGAACTGATGGCGCTGTTTATGACCAACACATTTTCGCCGCTGCGCTGCGCTGAAGAGCTGCTGCCGAACGTCAAACCGCAAACCGGTATCGTGGCGCTGATGTCCTCGCAGCTGGCCAGTCTGAATGAAAACAGTGATGCCACCTACCCGCTTTATGCAGCAAGTAAGGGAGCGCTGAATATGCTGGCTCGCGGATTGTCTGCACAGACCAACGCCCAGGGCCAGACGCTGCTTTGCGTCCATCCGGGCTGGGTGCAAACCGATATGGGCGGTAAAGATGCCCCGCTGACGGTGGCACAGAGTGCCAGCGGTATTGCCGATCAGCTGGCCGCATGGCGCGGTAAAGGCGGCCACCACTTTGTAGGATATGACGGAGAACTACTGGCCTGGTAATGCTTCGTCGGCATCAACCAGCAGTAATGTCCCACTGCTGCCGGGCAATACCCGATGAGGGCTGCCCGGTGGTATTACAATATATTCACCGCTTTTCAACGCCACAATTTCCCCGGCAATCTCCAGCTCCATCTGCCCTGCTATAACGACCAACAGCTCAGAAAAACCCTTATGCACTTCCTCTGGTATCCCGTCGCCGCCCATCCGTATCAGCTTGATGTTGGCCTGACCTGTCTTACTGATAATGGCCGATTGCCACATCTGCGGCAGCGCAGCGGCGCTGGTTAACAATGATGTCGCCTGCAACACAGCTTGCTCCTGAATATTCTCACCGAAGGAGTATTGATACAGGATTTCCTGTAAAGACATATCTAAGATATTTATCTAAGCTTTTCCATTGCAGGCCGTTACGCCACAAGAGGCACTTTTCCTGGCGCAGATCCCTAAAGTTTCAGTAAATGAGACCGATGTAAGTAGCACTCATCCTGAACTCTACCGGACTTATCATGTACCTGATTAAACCCTCAGAGCTGATTTTGCTGTCAATAACCCTGGCATACTGCCTGGCGACCTATTTATGGTTCTAGCCCTCATGGGATGAGGCACAGACCGTAATACCAATGTTTTTGCTAAAGTATTTTTCCCCCTGGCCGATGTAGTGAATGTTGGGGGGAGCAGAAAAAGGCAGCCATGCCGTGTTCCGCACCCAGGTAAACCTGATGGCATAATCCTTGAGTATCTGCAAAATTTAGCCGACGAATGTGAGTCGGCTTTTTTTTCCCGCAAGAGCGGCAGGGTAAAGCTGGCCGGAAAGAGTCAGAGTAACTCCAGCTGCCCGCTCTTATCCTCAGGTGGTTTTTTGGCGGGTACAGGCAGCGGCTGCGGACGCTGCATTTCATGCTGAAGCCATCTCAAAATCACCTGATTGATCCACTGCTGCTGCTGGCTGCTTATTGCCTGGTGCGGGGGGATAGCGTGCCATTTACTCAGGCAGCCACGGCAGCAGGTACCCGTTGCGTGCTGGGCAATAAACACCGGATGACCGCGCATCGGCGTCTGCTTACCGTCGTTGACTGGTTCGGCAGGTGCCAGCCGTTCGCGGATAAACTCTGCGGCGTGCTGCCGGATAATCTCTTCGCCTTTATCGCGGCAATAGCGATACTCGGCCAGACCGAGATGAAAACGCTGGCGAAAGGGTGAACGAGAGAGCCGCAGAAAGAGATCGTCGAGAGAATGCATGGTTTCAGGTCTTATTCACGGTGTAACTTTTGACTTTGCCATTCATCAGCCGGATGGTCAGGGTGCGTCCCTCGGTGGTGCTCATGGCCTTTGCCTGACTCCATGTCCACATCAGGATGCTTTGCCCCTCCGGAAAGGGTGTTTCTGAGGAGGGCTGACCAAACATGGCGATCAGATCCTGTCTGGTGGTTACGTCATATTTGATTTTCGCCAGCTCGCTGTCATCAAAATTATTTCCCACCGAGGCGGTACAGCTCACCAGCATCAGACACAACACTATCACTATCGTTTTAAACATACCTTCCCGGCACCGCTGTGGTTTTCGCCCATTCTGGCACAGTTCCTGCCCGCTGCAAAAATTAACCCGGGGCAATCAGACCAGCGTCATTGTGTGGCAGACGCTGACGATGAGGTGATGTCGGAAGAAGTTTTTTGATATTACTCAACTTTTCCACTTATCGTTGTGTTAACATCCTGCGGCACGGACGTTGAGTTAGCGCTTATCGCATCCGGCACACCCTATCAGGCGGCCATCGTATAATGGTATTACCTCAGCTTCCCAAGCTGATGACACGGGTTCGATTCCCGTTGGCCGCTCCAGCATCTGCTCTGACTCGCCGCTTCCTTTGCAGTAAAACTTCCTTTAGAGACTCTCACAGGCTTCTGTACGTATCAGGAAAAATCCTGAGTATGCGCTTGCAGCCAGCTACTCCTTAATACACCTGTTTAACTCCCTTCATACAAACATTTTACTTATGCATTATTTAGCGGGTGATATATCTTTTTGTTTGTAGCCGCTTTTTTCTCTTTATGTAACGCTATCAATCCTAAAAGAAAATAATAACTATCACCTGTTTTCAGGAAAATGGGATTGCTCCCCTTTCAAACGATACATAAGGAAAAACTATGCTTACAGCAACGCGTAATAACAGCCCGTTCAGTAAAACCCGGATTTCTGCCGCCCTGCTGCTGGCGTTCAGCACTCTCACCACTTTCGCCGCCCACGCTGACCAGCTGGCCGACATTAAAAAAGCCGGTGTGGTCAAAATTGCCACCTTTGATGCCAACCCGCCGTTTGGCTCTGTGGATGCCAAAACCCATGAGATCGTCGGTTATGACGTGGATTTTGCGAAAGCTATCGCTAAAACTCTGGGGGTAAAATTGCAGCTGGTGCCAACAAATCCAGCCAACCGTATTCCTCTGTTGCAGTCCGGCAAGGCCGATTTGATTGTGGCAGATATCACCATCACGCCTGAGCGCGCCAAAGTTATCGATTTCTCCGTGCCTTATTTTGTTACCGGTCAGCAGTTCCTGGTGCCTGTCGGCTCCCCGGATAAGCTTGATGGCTATGCCACTGCGCGTATTGGTGCGGTTAAAGGCACCACCGGTGAGCAGGAATTACATAACCGCTTCCCGCAGTCGCGCGTCCTGTCGTATGACGATATTCCGCTGGCGCTCTCTGCCCTGCGCAACGGCAATGTGCAGGCGATTACTCAGGACAGCACCATTCTTGCCGGCCTGCTCGACGGTGCGCCTGATAAAGCGAAATACAAAGTGTTGCCTGAACTTCTGAGTAAAGAAGAGATTGGCGTTGGGGTGAAAAAGGGCGAAACCAGCCTGCTGAAAGTGGTGAACGACGAGCTGCTGAATCTGGAAAAAAATGGTCAGGCGGTGAGTATTTATAACAGCTGGTTTGGCCCGCAGACCAAATCGCCGCAGCCACGGTTATTCAAAATCGAAGCAAAATAATCAGCCAGGTAACACACATGCAGCAGGAAAATTTATCAACCGCAGCGGCGTCTGCGGTTTTTTCACATTCATCTGTGGCCCCATCCCCTGCCGTCGAGTTCCGCCAGGTGAGTAAGTCTTTTGGCCATCATCAGGTGATTAAAACGGTTAATCTGAGCGTGGCGAGCGGTGAAGTTGTCGCCGTCTGCGGGCCGTCAGGTTCGGGTAAATCCACGCTGATCCGTCTGATCAACCAGCTGGAAACCGTGAGCGACGGTGAGATTCTGATCGACGGCCAGCCTACCCGCGGTCTGAAAGGAGCGGAGCTTCAGCAGCTGCGAACGCATATTGGCTTTGTGTTTCAGCAGTTTAACCTGTACGCCCATCTGACTGCGCAGGACAATGTCAGCCTGGCGTTAGTCAAGGTGCATGGCTGGAAGAGAAATGAAGCCCGGGCTAAAGCGCTGGCACTGCTGACGCGCGTCGGGCTGGCAGATAAAGCACAGCACTATCCTGATCAGCTCTCCGGGGGGCAGCAGCAGCGTGTGGCCATTGCCCGGGCGCTGGCGACTGACCCCAGTATTATCCTGTTTGATGAGCCGACGTCCGCCCTGGATCCGGAGATGATCGGCGAAGTACTGCTGGTCATGCAGGAGCTGGCGCGCAGCGGTATCACCATGATCGTGGTGACTCATGAAATGAGCTTTGCTCGTGAAATATCTGACCGGGTGATCTTTATGGACGGCGGAGAAATCCTCGAACAGGCCGCGCCAGAGGCGTTCTTTACTCGCCCTGCCCATCCGCGCGCCCAGCGCTTTCTGCAAAAAGTCCTGTTTCCACTGCATCCTGAATCACAGGTGGGCCTGTGAACTGGCATCCCGACTGGGCAGGAGTAGTGACCGGGCAACCCCTGCAATGGATTATCTCCGGATTTCTCACCACGCTATACGTCAGTGTGATTGCCAGCCTGTTCGCTACGCTGCTGGTTGTGCTGCTGCTGGTGCTGCGTCTCAGTCCGTCACGTGTGGCTCAGGGGGCAGTTGCGGCCTTTGTCTCCCTGTTTCGCAATACGCCACTGCTGGTGCAGCTGCTGTTCTGGTACTTCGCCGCATGGGGTGCGCTGCCGCAGACGTGGCGTTTTTATATCGGGGATATTCATCCCTGGGCTACCTTTCCCGGCGATATATCCTGGCTGACGCCCGAGTTCCTCTGTGTAGTCTGGGGGCTGGGATTATTTACTGCGGCATTTTTAGTGGAAGAGGTTCAGGCGGGGCTGAATTCGGTACCGAAAGGCCAGCGCGAAGCGGCAGTTTCACAGGGGTTCAGCCGCTGGACGCTGCTGCGGTCAATTCTGCTGCCACAGGCGCTGACCAATGCCTGGCAGCCTATCGCCGGACAGTATCTTAACCTGATGAAGCTCTCCTCGCTGGCAACCGGCATCGGCTTTTCCGAGCTGACCTATCAGGTCAGCCGGATTGAGAGTTATAACGCCCACGCTTTTGAGGGCTTCGCCGTGGGCACCGCGCTGTATCTGCTGCTGGGCGTGGTTTTGGGCGGGCTTCTGACGGCGTTCGGCCCAAAACGACCGCGTCGCCATCAGCCCAGACAGGCAGACTCCCCCCTGACGGAGCGTTCAGAAGATGGAATTTGATTATTCAGTACTGCACGATAATTTTACCTACATGCTGTGGGGAAGAGTGGCAGACGGCGAGCCGGGCGGGGTGTTACTGACGCTGATTATGGCGGTGTCAGCCGGTTTTCTCGCGCTGGTTTTTGGTGTGGTGATGGCCGCTCTGGCCTGGCGCTACGGCGGCTGGACACGCAAAGTACTGTTTATCTGGGCATCCTTTATTCGTGGGATCCCGCTGATTTTTGTGATTTTCTGGCTCTATTTCCTGCTGCCGGTGGTATTTGGCGGATCTATCCCCGGGCCGCTGACGGTGATTATTGCGCTGGCGTGGTTTACCTCTGCGGCCGTCATGCACTCAACGCTGGCGGGGCTGGAGTCTCTGCCTGGCGGACAGACCGAAGCGGGGATTGCGTCGGGCTTCAGTAAAACGCAGATCCTGGTGTTTATTCTGCTGCCGCAGGCGTGGCCCAACTTACTGCCGTCGTATCTGGGGTTACTTATTTCCCTGCTTAAAGACACGTCTCTGGCGTTTATTGTTAACGTCCCGGAGTTAACCACGGTCGCCGGACAGGTCAATAACCGGGTACAAATTTACCCCGCCGAGATCTTCCTGTTTGTTGGCGTTATCTATTATCTGTTATGCAGCGCGCTGGCGTATCTGGCAGGAAAAGGATTAAAGCAGCGCCAGGCGAGCTGAACCAGCCAGGGCGCTCCGCATGCAGCGCCCTGCATTTTATTTTACAGGCATGTTCAGACAGGCTTTCTGTGATTAAACATGGTGTTCATCGCCAGCATCAGCAGACCGACGCCCACCAGAATAAGAAAACCATAATTCAGCCAGTGGAACAGCCAGATACCGGCCACGCCTCCGGCGAGAAATGCCAGCACGGTATAAGCGTGCAGCTGCAACCGTTCAAGATAGAGGTGTGCCACTTTTGGCGATTCTTTACGGCGCAGCACATCAATCAACAGCGCAAGCTCAATGCCAATATCCGTCGCGGTACCGGAGACATGTGTGGTTCTGACCCGCGCATTAGAAATACGGGTGACCACTGCATTCTGTAGCCCCATCAGAAAACTCAGAGTGAGGATCAGCAACGCTACCGGGTGCGAGAGAATAAAGAGGCTTTCAATTATGCCCAGAGCAATCAGCGCCAGCCCCTCAATAAAGATATTCACGGCATAAATGCTGCTGATTTCCCTTCTTCTTCCTGCACTAATAATCAGGGTGGAAAAGGTGGAACCGGCAATAAACAGCATCACAATACCAAGAAAGAATAAACCCGTTTGCAGATCGAGCGTTGCCATACGCTCTGAAAGTACCGAGACGTTGCCCGTCATATTTGCCGCGAAAAAACCCACGCTTTTAAATGCGGCAGTATTCAGAGCCCCAGCCACCGCTGCCAGAGTACAAGCCAGGCGGCTATCCGTGTTGAACGTCCTTGCTTCATCAATAGTGATTAACATTAAGTGAACTCTGATCAAATACAGGATGCCTGATGATCCCCTTGTTTGTAGTGGCAAACAAGGCCCAGGAGCTTTCTGACACCAAAACCAGACATCCGGAAGGGGGATTAGAATGATGTAAGGGTATATTTTATGGGAAGTAAGGGGAAGAGGAGTAAAAAAAACCGGCGGTTGCGGGCCGCCGGGCAAGCAAAACAAGGTGCTTGACGTTATGAAAACTATTGCAGGCGGTCAATAATCGGCTTCACCACCTTAACGCCATCCCGGCCGTAAAATTGATAGAGCGAGTCCGATGCTGCCTGGGTGAGAACCATAATCTCAATGCGGCGATTGCGGGCAGCAAGAGGATTGTCTGGATCCAGCAGCATGCGATCGGCCATGGCATTCACCTGAATCACCCGCCTGGCTTCCAGCCCGCCTTTCTCCAGCACGCTTCTGGCGGCCAGCGCGCGATCGCCGGAAAGGTTCCAGTTGTTATAGCCTGCATTGTTGCGATAGTTGGCTGAGTCAGTATGGCCGTTGATCACCACCTGGTTATCAATACGGTTAAATACCGGGGCCAGTTCACTCAGCAGCCGGGTAAAGAAATGTGTCATCCGCGCACTACCGCGTGGAAACATCAGCCGGTCATTATCATCCTGGAGCAGAATACGCAGCCCTTGTGGCACCTTTTCCAGCGACAGATTTCCCTGCGCGTTAAGTTCGGCAATAATTTTTGTAATCGCCTCGCTCAGTTCATTCAGCTCCCGATCAGAACGCGACAGCACATCCTTCAGTGACTCAGTCTGCTGAGATTCCTCCGTCTCAGTCGCCTCTTTCGTATCGACGATCGCGGGGACCGGGGGGGCAATCGGCAGAGAATTGCTGCCCGAGGAGGGATCGTTAAGCGGGCTAAATGCCCCTCCGCCAAACAGTGAGACTCCGTTCAACTGGGCAACGATTTCCCGCCGCTCATCTTTCGATACTGAGCTGACAATCCACAGCACCATAAACAGCGCCATCATTGCCAGCGTAAAGTCAGCAAAGGCCACCTTCCAGGCGCCGGTATGCACGCCATGGTTAGCTTTTTTACCACCTCGTTTGATGATGGTGGTATGAGCACCCTTCTTCATTCTGGATTCTCACCCATGGCGTTCACCCAGCTGTCCAGCGTGGCAAACGTCGGTTTGGATTCCAGCGATAACATCTTACGGCCTGCATCGACGGCCAGCAGAGTGGGTTTTCCGGCAATATGGTTAACCAGCACGGTACGGATGCAGAAGAAAATAGTCATACGTTTACGCATGCACTGCTCCATGGCGTTAGCTAACGGATCCATCAGGCAGTAGCAGAAGAATACCCCGAGGAATGTGCCGACCAGTGCAGCCGCTACTTTCAGGCCAATCAACGCAATGGATCCATCGATAGACTGCATGGTGATAATAATCCCCAGTACCGCCGCACAGATGCCAAACCCTGGCATGGCTTCTGCCGTACGTTGCAGCGAGCGCGAAGGCACCAGCAGCTCGTCTTCCACCGCTTCTATTTCTGCCTCAAGCAGCCCTTCCATTTCGTGCTCGTTAATTTTACCCATCGCCATCAGGCGGAAGTTATCGGAAATAAAGGTGATAAAACCTTTATCTTTAAGTATTAACGGGTATTTTTTAAACAACACACTGTTATCAGGAACATCAATATGCTCGTCCAGCGCCTTTAAACCACCGTCCTGTACCAGTTCCAGCAGTTCATACATCAGCATTAATAACTGACGTTGAAATTCAGCGTTTTGTTCGTCTTTACTGACGGCGGCTTTTGTCTGTGACCACATCGATTTTAATACATGTTTTGGATTGGCAATAACCATTGCCCCCGCACCGGCTCCGAGAATAATGATCAGCTCGCCCGGCTGCCAGAAAGAAGCAAGGTTACCGCCGGACATTAAATATCCGCCAACCACACAGCCCAGCACCATGATTAATCCAATAAGTTTCTGCATTTTCTATCCGTTTAAAAAAAGGCCTTAATTTTTTCGCTAATCTTTTTATTCAGTTGACATACCCGAGCCTCAGTTATATCCAGGACTAAAGCGATCTCTTTCAGGCTGATTCCCTGCTGGTAATAAAGATTAATAATAATACGCTCTCGTTCATTCAGGCTGTTGAGCGCCAGCGCCAGCGTACGCTGAGTATCGACTTCCTCTTCCAGCTCGCGCCCGACAAAAGCGCCGCGGTGATCCCGCCCTTCAACGGAGAGGATCTCGTCCAGACTCTCCATGGCTCCGGCTGAATCCAGCAGCAGATATTCCTGCCACTCCTCACTGCTTAACCCCAGCTGCTGACGGGCCTCTTCATCCGTTGGCTCACGGCCAAGGCTGCGCGCCATCTCACGCAGGGCATCATTAATTTTGTGCGTTTTCTGCCGCAACGTACGTGGACGCCAGTCGTGCAGCCGGAACTGATCCAGCACCGCACCGCGCACGCGCTGCATGGCATAGCCCGCAAACTGTTCATCGGGCTTGCCATAGCGGCGCAGCGATTCCAGCAGCCCCATCAGCGCTATCTGTTCGATGTCATCGCAGTCCATCATGCCGTTCGCCTGAGGAGAGAGCTGGCGAACTACTTTTTTCACCAGGGGAAGCCACTGCATCATAAAGCGGCTCTCTTCGACGGGTGACAGCGCCGTAATATCCGTAAAGATACTCATGCTAATAGATCACTGGAAGACCATTTTAGAAATGGTCACATCTTCAAAAGGAATGGTGACATCGATGCTTTTGAATGCGCTTTTATAGCGTTCCATCATCATGCTGCGCAGCTCCGTCGCTGACATGCCGCGGACTTCGCCGTATTCCATTGAGGTCAGTATATCCACAGCAATACCCTTGATTTTAGGCAGCAGGCTTTCAGCGCGTTCCGACTGAGATTCATCATTGGTAGTCAGTGCCAGATCGAGCAGCAGATAACGCTCTTTTGCCGAGTCGCTTTTCAGCGTGATCATCAGGTTTTTAATTTCAACAAACTGTAAATTCTTCTCTTCTTTTTCCGCTGGCGATGATGAGAAAAGAGAAATGGACGAACCTTCATCGTCTTTTTTATTCAGGTGCTGTGAACCAAATAAGACCAGCACAGCAGTTACAAGTGCCGTTACCAGAACCAGAATAAAATTGATTAATATCGTCTTCATAAATGTCATTAAGCCATGGTCAATATTGTGCCGTCGGTGCCACGCTGTGCTGTGGTTACCTCTTCGTTATTCTCTGCGATAGCCAGTTCAGGTGGTTTATGATGTCGCTGCTGCTGCCGACTATCGCCATTGTGAGTCGATACCTGAACGTTCACCTGAACGTTGTTTTGTTCACTCAGGCTGGCACGCATTTCATTGCTGATTTGCTGCAATAAACGGGCGACTTCCGGCTGTGCGGCCTGAATCTGAACCTGGAGTTTGCCCGACTCAAAATGAATTGAGATATCCACTTTCCCCATATTGGGCGGGTCGAGTCGGATGGTGGCCTTTTGCACACCTCGATCGATTTGCATTTCCAGCCGTTCAGCCAGCGCTTTATGAAGCGCTTCGGCCTGCTGCTCAGGAGCGGCAGGAAGCACAATCGCCGGTAATGTTTTGCCCGCCGCCTCTCCTCTCAACAGGGCATTAAACAGCGCCGGGGCCGGATGCTGCAGGACGCTGTCGGCAGCGATCGCTTCACGATCGGCACGCAGTACCTGCTGTACCGACCGGCTGACCAGTAACGCATCCGCCGGAGTCGCCAGCTTTGTCGGCGCATTTTGCAGTATGGCAGGCAGCGGTACAGGTTCGTTGGATAGCTGATTCGCTTTACCAGCTGGCAGCTGTTCCGGTGTCTTCACGCCTGCTGACGCTGTTTCCTGTAGCCGCAGGGCTGCCGGAGAACTACCTGTGGCCAGTATGCTATTTCTCAGCAGGCTGGCGTTTTCTGTCGCCACTTCATCACGCGCTGCACTCTTTATCAGGTTGTCAGCCACGATACCAACCTGAGGCTGTGCCTGGGGCTGAACCTGAGCTCGCGCCGGATCTTCGGTTTGTACCGCAGCCGCTGGCTGAACCTGAGCCTGAATCTGCGCCGCATCCCCGGTTTGCACCGCAGCCGCTGGCTGAATCTGAGCCTGAACCCGCACCGCATCCCCGGTTTGTACCGCAGCCGCTGGCTGAACCTGAGCCTGAATCTGCGCCGCATCCCCGGTTTGTACCGCAGCCGCTGGCTGAACCTGAGCCTGAACCCGCGCCAGCTCCCCGGTTTGTACCGCAGCCGCTGGCTGAACCTGAGCCTGAATCTGCGCCGCATCCCCGGTTTGTACCGCAGCCGCTGGCTGAACCTGAGCCTGAATCTGCGCCGCATCCCCGGTTTGTACCGCAGCCGCTGGCTGAATCTGAGCCTGAATCCGTGGCGCATCTTCGGTTTGTACCGCAGCCGCTGGCTGAATCTGAGCCTGAACCCGTGGCGCATCTTCGGTTTGTACCGCAGCCGCTGGCTGAATCTGAGCCTGAACCCGTGGCGCATCTACGGTTTGTACCGCAGCCGCTGGCTGAGTATCAACCAGAGCCTGCCGCTGAGTTTGCAACGGAGCCTCAGAGGGAACCGCCCCCTGATCCATCAGCAAATACTGAGTTTGAGCCTCAGGCAGAATCACCGCAGGAGTATGCAGCGTACCCATGGCTTCTGGCAGGGTAGCGATCGGCGCAGCCAACAGCAGTTCGAGCAGCTGCTCCGGGTCACTTTCGTCCGCTTGCTGCTCAATGTCGCGGTGAGCGGGAAGATCAGTACTCTCCCGCTCAGGCTGAGACGACATGCCGATGACCATCGCTAAACGGCTCTCTTCCAGCGTATCACCCGGCAAAGACGATGCGGCAGCAGGCGGCCTGAGGCCAGGTAACAGGGTTGCAGCCATCCCTGGTGCACCCGTCCCTGATAACATCGTCGGCATTATTCATTCTCCTCATCACTCGCTGAAAACATTTCATAGGCTTGCAGCCCCTCGCGATTTTGCTGGTACTGCTGAAGCTTTATGCGCAGTAAGTCATGTTGTTCGCGACACATTTTTGCTACCCGTGCGTGGCTGCGGCGCAGCTGATCCAGCTCGTGATGCAAATTTTCATACAATCCCTGCTCACGGATCGCCCGCAGCAGGTCGCTTATCTGTGCATCAACGCGGCGGATCTCATTCCAGTTTTCATCGAATGCTGCCTGTTCCAGAGCCTGGTTCAGTTGGAGAATGCGTTTACTTGTCACGCACCCATCCCTTCCCAGCCTTCCTGAATATTGCGCAGGATTTCTTCCACTTCACCGATCTGCTCTACGGAGAGCTGATGGCTGGCGTCATACAGGCGATACACGCAGTAGTCATAAAGCCCGGCTAGCCGCAGCGCCAGTTCACCTCCGCGCTCATAATCCAGGGCGCTGGTCAGGGCATTGAGAATATCAATGCACTTGGTGATGCTCTCTGTTTTGCGTTCAAAACGTCGTGCCTGAATATGGCCTTTGGCACGAATAAGCTCATCCAGCAGGCCGTTTAATAACATGATCACCAGCTGGTGCGGTGTGGCAGCAGCCGTGCGGATCGCCAGATCGGCATCCTGGTATTGCTTAAAATTGTTAGAGTTTCCGTACATAATGGTCTGTTAATTCCCTACCAGAACTGCCCCATCGTTTGGTTCATCTGCGAGAGAATGCCCTGCATATTGCTGAACTCTTTCACATAACGATTGAAGTTCGTTTCATAACGCGTCTGAATCATTTTCTCTTTGCGAACCAGCTGCTGGCTCTTCTGATCCAGGCTCTCCTGACGCTGTTTCAGCGTTCCTTTTGTCCCGCTGAGGAAAATATCCAGCCCCTCTTTTTCTACACGCTTAAGCAAACCTTCGGCACCGTCAAATAATGAGTTAAGCGCATCAGATTTTTCCTTCACTGCTTCATCAAAGATTTTCCCGTCAAGTTTCAGCTGGCCATCTTTTTCAGCGCCGATACCGAATCTGGAAAGTTTCACACCGTTAAACTCACTGCGCAGCAGACTGTTAAGCTTGCTTTCCAGCGTATTAATTCCGGAGTCACCCGCCAATGCACCGCGCGCTACCGAACCGTCGCCGCTGCCACTTTTCGTCAGTTCGTCGAGCTTCTGACGCAGCTGGTTATAGGAAGACACAAAGTTATCCGCCTGTTCGCGCGTGGCCGTTGAGTCGTTTTCAACGTTGATAACCAGCGGTTCATCATCGGCAGTTTTACGAATTACCGTTAATTCCACGCCGGGGATGGTGTCCTTAAAGGTGTTGCTGCTGTTGGTAAAAGTCATGGCATCATTGTCACCCATGGTGATCACTGCATCTTTCGCTGTTGAAATTTGAGTGGCCTGGGTCGTCAACTGACTGTTCAACGCGGCATCGTCAGCGGAGAGGGCGATCGCGTTCGCCGCGCCGGTTTTATCGCTACTAAGCATCAGAATATTCTGGCCGTTTTGCTTCACCAGGGAGGCGGTGGCACCAGAATTGCCGCTCTCAGCGTTGATTTTGTCGCGCAGTTCCGCCAGATTGCTGACGGCGGACATATCAATATCTACCGCTTTATCGCCGATGCTGATTTTCATATTGCCGCTGGCAGCGGCAATATCCGCATCGCCCAACTTTTGAAACGCCAGCTGATCGGCGCTGGCCGTCTCTTTTACGTTGATGTTGTACAGGCCTTTTTTTGCGCTGCTGCTGGCTTTTAACGTGACGTGCCCTTCCGAGCTGGCGGTTGCACTGTTTTTTACGATACCGCCGTTGGTGCCGCTCACGCTCAGTTTTCTGACCGAAGTTCTGAATTCCGTTAGCGCGTTTTTCAGCGTGGTCAGCGCTTTCTGCTGGCCTGAAATCCGGTTCTTTTGGCTTCTCAGCTGAATCTGCTGGGTTTCAATACTGGCGGTTGCCATCTGCTGGGACATGGTTTGCGGATCGAAACTGTCTAACCAACTCATGATTGTCTCCTGTTCACGACTGCGCGGCATGGCGGCAGTGGAATACTTACGGTCTTATTAGCAAACTTCATGCCAACTTTTAAATTTATTACTTTTCATTACGTTAGAATGAGAACGGAATATACACTTCCGCCTGATGCGGAAATGTCTTACCCGTATGCGGAAACAAAAACACCGCTACAGGAGCGGTGTTTTTTATTCCAGGTGAGGGAGTTAGCCCAGCATACCCAGAACCATCTGACTCATGCCGTTAGCCTGCTTCAGCATGGACTGGCTTGACTGCGACAGCATCTGCTGACGCATCATGCTGGTCGCTTCGGTCGCGTAGTTAGCATCGCGGATAATACCCAGGCTGACGTTGGTGTTATCTTTCATGTTTGCCAGGTTAGCCTTGGTGTGGCCCAGACGGTTAATGTTGGCACCCAGGGATGAACGCATAGAACCTACTTCTTTAATCGCGCCATTCAGGGTGTCAATCGCAGCGTTACCCGCCTCAGCTGAGTCCATTTTTATAGTCTGCAAGCTGCCCAGTTTTTCGCCGACTGCTTTCATGTTTTCGCTAAAGTCAACTTTCAGTGTTTCATCGGTGCTGGCACCAATCTGGAACTGCAATTTACCGGCCAGTTTGCCGGAAACTCCGGCGGCCTTACCGACGCTTTTGCCCGAAGCTCCGGTGGAACCACCGCCGCTGGCGCTGGCGCTGAGGGAGATCAGCAGTTTTTCCGTACCGTACGAGGTGTTACCCATGATGTTTGCCAGCTCTGCGTTCAGTTCGCCAAACTCCTGGTTGATAGCTGTGCGGTCGTCGGCGCTGTTGGTATCATCCGCAGCCTGCGTTGCCAGATCCTTCATGCGATACAGGATGTTGTTCACTTCATCAAAAGCACCTTCAGCGGTTTGCAGCATTGAGGTCGCTTTCTCGATGTTATCATGAGCCACACCCATACCATTGGTTTGCGCTTGCAGACGTGTAGCGATTTGCAGGCCAGCAGCATCATCAGCAGCGCTGTTAATACGCTTACCGGTACCTAAACGCTGCATCGCGGTAGTCATACTCGCGATTGATTTGTTCATCGCGTTGTTGGAGCTCATTGATGCTGAGTTTGTGAACAGAGTTAATGCCATGATTTGTTTCTCCTTGAGGAATCACCACGATTCCATTTCCTATGCCAGAGATAAGCGACAGGGAATGGGAGAAAATTAAATGGATTTGGAAATAAAACAGAAAAAAAACAAAAAAAGAAAACAGCTACGCGATATTTTCCCAATAACTCAAGAAAACCCCCCGGGAATTTTCTCCGTTAAGCTCCCGGGGTGCCCTACGCTAACTGCCTGCCAGTACGTTACGTACCCGCGCGCCCCGGACATTAGCCTGACCTGCCAGCGCCTGCGACACAGTGCTAAAATCGCCTTTACGCAGCAGGTTCGACAGATCCTCAGATGCACGTATCGCCGTGGCAGGGCCATCTTTGAAGGTGGCCATACTGTCAATTCGCTGCTGAACCCGGGTACGGGTTCCCTGCAAATTACGCCGCTGACGCGTTACTGTCTCCAGCGATTGTTCCAGAGTGCCGAGCAGCGAACCGGCGCTTGCCGGTGACTGCACCAGCTGTTGTAACGTCTCTTCCAGCGCACTTTCTCTCTGCGGTTTCAGCGGATAAAACTGCCCCTGAGGGTAACGTTCGCCACCACCCTGAACGCTGAGATGCTGGCTGACTTCAGGCCACTGCTGTTCGCTGACCTGGAAATTGAGCTGGCTGCCGTTGATCTGCCCGTGTATTCCCCACTTTCCCAGCGCCTGATTCAGGCGCAGCAGGTTTTGCTGCGGCGAGGAGCCATCCAGTTCTGCTGCGCTGATGCTTCGCTGACGGCCGGCCAGTGAAAATGTCAGCAGTTCCGGCTGCTCGTTCAGCAGCAGCGCGGTACCATCTTGCAGGCTGAAGTTAACCGTCGGCTTGCTCTGTAAACTCAGCTGCAACTGGCGGTCAACGGTTCCTGCGGAAAGCTGTTCACGCCTGGTCAGCAGCTTTTGCAGGCTTTCCGCCTGCCTGGCAACCTCACTACCCGCCGCACGACGGGTAATCAGGTGGTTCAGCTGTAGCACCTTTTTTTCGGTTTCTTGCAGGAAGCCATCCGCCTGCTGAACCGCCGTAATTTGCTGATTGAGCTGCACGTTATAGCGCATTGGCTCAGAGGAGATCAGCGGACGATCAGGATAGGCGGTGGTTGCTTTCTGAGCCGCCTGGGTGCTGGATAAAACCGCATTCGTCGCCCCCGCTGAACGGTGAGCAATCGGCGCTTTGCTGGCGAGTATGCTGGCCGTTGCCGGGGCAGCAGCCCCGGCATGAGGATTAACCTGTATCATGTAATGATCTTAAATCAGTGAAAACAGCGAAAGCTGCTGAATTTTAGTAAAGCTTTTCTGCGAAGCCAGCGCTGCATTATAGAAGTTGGCTAAATCGATGCTCGCTTCCGCCATATCCAGTGCCGTAATGCTGCGGGTGACAGTATCGTTAACCACGTTATTGTCATCGTGGATATCTTTTAACAGCGTCAGGCTGTTCTGCCGCGCCCCCAGCTCGGTATAGAGCGTACTGACGCTGTTATGCGCACTTCCAACGCTGTTAAACGCTGCCTGTATCTCAGCATAATAATCCGCAGGGGCTAAACCTGAGTCCTGCATTTTATTCGCCACCTCCTGTAACTGACTCAGCATCTTCAGATCATCGCCAAAAGCCGGAATAAGCGCAGTGGTGACCTGAACCTCCGTCCCGCCAGCAACCAGCGCGCTGGCGGTGTCGCTGTTTCCCTGATATGACCAGCTCTGGCTTGCGGCGTCAAATACCACCGGTTGCTGATCCGTTTTAGTCCCTGAGAAGAGATAACGCCCGTCCTCATCGCGCGCGTTAATCAGGGTTACAGTGGTTTCAAGCATTGATGCCAGCTGTTTGCCATAACCGCTGATTTCATCCGCAGAAAGCGTTCCACCCATCGCCTCTAACAGCTTATCTTTTATCGCCAGCAGCTGCTGCTCACAGCCTTTGATGCTGTTTTCCTGCGTGGCTAAGTTGCCTGAAAGGCGCTGTATATTGGTCTGATACTGATCGATAGCTGACTTTTCCCGACGTAGCCGGGTCAGCTGTGCGCTGGCAATAGGATCGTCAGATGGTTTAAGCAACCGCGTTTGCTGGCTGATTTTATTCTGCACGTTAAAAAGCTGCGCGTTATTGCGGTTGAAATTAAGCAATGTATTGTTGTTAAAACTCTGGTTACTGATACGCATAATCACTCCCGTAATAATCAGAACAGTGCCAGCAGGTCGCTAAACAGCCGATCGCCGGTGGAGATAACTTTCATATTTGACTGATAGGCTTTGGTATAAACGATCAGATTCATTGCCTCTTCGTCTTCCGAAACGCTGCTGTAATTACTGCGATCGTTTTCAGCCTGGTTTAGCAAGGTTGAAGCCGATGACAGCGCCGCCTGATTATCGCGGCTGTGTATTGCCACGGTGTCTACCAGCGTAGCGCTGGCATTCGATAGCGTCGTGGTGCCCATCCCGGGGATGTCCATTTTCTTGCTGCTAATTTCAACCAGCTTTTTCAGATTGTCACTGTTGCCACTTGCATCTTTAAGGCCGGAAAATGCCAGCTCATCCCAGCTGATATCCGCCACCTTTAGTACCGCATGTGGGTTTTCCGCATCGAATTCGAACAGCGGTTTACCCGGCTGACCATGGAGATCAAAACCGGCCGCCTGCTGTTCGTTAAATGCCCCGGCCAGCGATTTCGCCACTCCCTGAAGCCCTGTTTCCATGCCGTTAAGGGTGTCTGTTTGATAGTGATACATGCCACCTATCGCACCGCCGCAGGCCATTTCCACCGGGAAGGAGCTGTTTGAGAACGAAAGCGTCATGCTGCTGCCGCTCTCTTCCATCATCAGCTTTCCGGCAGTATTTCCGCTGACTAATGGCTGTCCGCTTTTCAGGGTTACCGTGTAGCTGCCTTCTGTAGTTTCATTGATACGGACATCCATAAAGCCACTGAGCTGTTTCACCAGCTCATCACGCTGATCGCGTAAAATACTGGTATCACCGCCGAGAGCCTCAGATTCGACGATCTTCTTGTTGTAATCGGCAAGGCTGCTACTCAGTACGTTAACGCTGCCGATGCTGTTCTGCTGCTGGCTGCGGATGTCGTTGTGCTGCTGACTGATAAACGATTGCAGCTGGTTTAATCGTGTTGACAGCATCTGCGCGCTGGAGAGCACATTCTGGCGCATCGCCTGGCTTTCCGGCCTTTCTGTTGCACCGCTTAATGCGGCAAACAGATTATCCAGCCCCTCGCTCACACCGGTACTTTCCGAACCCATCATGGTTTCCAGCTGACCAAGGTAGTTTTGAGTGGTCGCATAAAAATTTCCCTCACTGTTAGCACGCCATAGCTGCCCGGTGAGAAACTGATCGGCCATACGGCGAATGTGGGTCACCTCGACGCCACTGCCGCTGTCAAATTTCAACGGCCCTGCCGGGCCTGTCGCTATCTGTTCTACGCGCTGGCGTGTGTAGCCAGGTGTGGCGAGGTTGGCGGTGTTGAGCGCAGTCACGTTAAGTTGCGTTTGCGCTGCACGTATCCCGCTGTAACCAATGTTAAAAAGAGAGTTCATCGTTACCTCGTCATGGTGTTATCGGAAAGCTGCTGGATCAGCAGAGCGGCAATACCGGTTGTACGCTGGCTGGCGAGCTCATTCGCCAGTGCATCATCATAAAAATCGCGCAGCGTTCGTGCTTCACGGCTGCTAAACAGGCCATTATCTCCTGCAAGAGCATCCACGCTTTTACGCATTTCTTGCAGCATCTGCCGCAAAAACATCGCTTCGAACTGTCCCGCCGCCTCTTCAAGGCTGTTGGGCTGCACCCGTCCGCTAAAATCGGCGGCACCGGCTGACAGTGGCGCACTGACAGACTTAATCATCAGATCACCACCAGTTCAGCATCCAGCGCGCCGGCTTCGTGAAGCGCCTGTAAAATAGCGATGGTGTCATCAGGTGCAGCCCCCAGGCTGTTAATGGTGTCGACGATGCTGCGCAGGCTGGTGCCTGCCGGAACCACCACCATCTGCCCCTTGCCGCGATCGACGCTGATATCACTCTCTGGCGTAGCCACGGTGGATCCCTCGCTGAATGGCCCTGGCTGGCTGACGTTTTGCGACTCCCGGATGGTGACGATAAGTGAGCCGTGGGAAACCGCCGCCGGGCGTACCACAATTCCCTCACCCATCACGACCGTACCGGTGCGTGCGTTAAAGACCACGCGTGGCGGCTGCTTACCTGCGTCGATCTGTACGTCTTCCAGCATCGACATAAAGGCCACCCTTCCGCCAGGATCTTTTGGTGCATTTACCGCTACATTGGTGGCGTTTTTCGCCAGTGCAGTACCGCTGCCAAACTGCTGATTTAACGCTTTAGCGATATTGTTGGCAGTTTTAAAGCTCGGTCGTTTGAGGTTGAGATACACCTCGTTGTTGTCGATAAAATCACTGGGGATTTCACGTTCAACGGTTGCTCCATTGGGCACAATACCCACGGTGGGGGTGTTGATGGTTACGCTGGATCCGCTGTTGCCGCTGGCGGTCATTCCGCCGACCACTACGTTTCCCTGTGCCAGGGCGTATACCTCGCCATCGGCTCCGCGCAGTTGCGTCAGCAGCAGCGTACCGCCGCGCAGGCTTTTCGCATCGCCCATTGACGATACGGTGACGTTAATCGTCTGTCCGCGCGCATACATCGGCGGCAGCGTGGCGCTTAATGCAACAGCGGCGACGTTTTTCACCTTTGGATCGATTTTTTCCGGCATCTGCACACCGAACTGGCGCAGCATATTAGTCACTGACTGATTGGTGAATTTAACCTGATTACGGTCACCGGAGCCGTCAAGGCCCACCACCAGGCTGTAACCTACCAGCTGGTTACCACGGATACCCTGCACATCCACCAGCTGACTGAGCGGCTGCGCCCGCAGCGGCAGTGAGCTGATAATGATCCCCGCTGCCAGCAGCGAGATAAAGTAACGAAACATAATAAAAGCCTTAGATCGGGAAGAGAGGATGGTTAAAGAAACGCGTCAGCCATCCTGCGGAGTTAGCATCGCTTAACGCTCCGCGCCCGGCATAGGAGATGCGCGCATTGGCGATACGCTGCGATGAGATGGTGTTATCGCGGGCAATATCATCTGAGCGCACCAGACCCGAGACGCGCATATATTCGTCCCCCTGATTAAGGGTCAGCCACTTTTCACCACGTACGACTAATACCCCGTTGGAAAGCACCTTGTGCACCGCGACGGTAATCGATCCGCGCAGCATATTTTGCTGTGCCGAGGTGGCATTGCCGTTGAAATTACGGTTGCCGGAAACCGAACCACTAAACTTATCCAGGGTTTTTCCTGCAACAGTAGGCATACCAAGTTCAACGTCGTTCTTTTTACCGAAGTTGGTTCTGGCCTGCTTGCTGGACTGAGTTGATTCATCCAGGATTACCGTCAAAATATCGCCAACGCGATAGGCGCGACGATCCTGAGTCAGCGACCAGTTATAGCTATTTTGATAAAGCCCACCGCCGCGTACCGCAGCAGCTGGTGCGCTGAAATCTGACGGCGGCGCAAACTCGGCGTCATCTTTCTTTATCAGGTAAGGCGAGCTTTCGCAGCCGCTCAACAGCAGCAACGCTGCCACCAGCAGAAGGTACTTTTTCATTTTTTCCCCGTCAACGCAGGCTTGTTTTGTGCCGCCCGGAGCGGAAGATCCCCTTCCGCTCCGGGCGATTCATATTTACAGCTGCTGATTGAGGAACTTCAGCATGTCATCAGCGGCCGAGACCATTTTCGCGTTCATCTCATAGGCACGCTGCACGGTGATCATATCCACCATCTCTTCAACCACCTGCACGTTGGAGCCTTCGAGCGCTCCCTGCTTCAGCTCACCAAAGGCTTCTTCGCCCGGCACTCCCTCAAACGCTTCACCGCTGGCGGTGGTCTCGCGATAAAGGTTGCCGCCCGTCGCCTCCAGGCCTGCAGGGTTGATAAAGTTCACCAGGGTAATTTGCCCCAGCTCTGCAGGTTCAGTTTCCCCGCCTACCTGCGCGGTTACCGTGCCGTCTCGAGCGATACCGATGCTTTTAGTGCCCTGCGGCAGTTCAATTCCTGGTATCAGCGGAAGTCCCTGAGCGTTGGTCAATACGCCGTCGGCATTGATCCGCAGGTTACCGGCACGCGAATAGGCAATATCACCGCTCGCGGTTTCGATCTGGAAAAAACCCTGTCCGGCAATCGCCACATCCAGCTCTTTTGAGGTCACCTGAATGGAGCCCATGGTGAACGATTTTTCAGTGCCGAGGATTTTTACCCCGCTACCAAACTGAATGCCGCCTGGCGTATTGTTGTTCTGATCCAGCGCCATTCCCGGTGCACGTACGCTTTGATAAAACAGATCCTCAAAAACCACGCGGTCGCGCTTAAATCCGGTGGTATTAACGTTAGCGAGGTTGTTGGAAATAGCGCCCATTTTGGCGTCCTGTGCCGCCAGCCCGGTTTTACTTATCCATAATGCGGGATTCATCGTTGTTGTTCCTTTGTCAGTTAGCTGCCACGGATCAGTTGGTTGCCCGCCTGCGCCAGGGCTTCTGCGGCCTTCATCATTTTTATTTGAGCTTCGAACCGACGGCTTAACGAGAGGGTTGCCACCATTTCATTGATTGCCGAGACGTTGCTGGTTTCCAGATACTCATTGGCAAGCTGGACGTTTTCGCTGCGCGGCTCCACTCCACGGCTGCTGATCAGCAAACCATCATCATTTTTCGTCAGCCGGTCAGCCGGTATGTCCACCAGCTTGATGCGATCCACTTCCATTGCCGCTTCCAGATCGCCGTTTTCAGGGATCACGGTAATCGTGCCGTCATCTCCAATGGCGATCTCGGAAAAAGGTGCCAGCTGGATCGGCCCGGCTTCACCCAGCAGCGGCCTGCCGTTGACCGTCAGGTTCCCCAGCTCATCCATCTGGATATGACCGTTTCGGGTGTAAACCTCACCGCCTCCCTCGCCCAGGGCGAGCAGTCCATCCCCTCTGATACCTACATCCAGATCGCGGCCGGTTTCCCGCAGCGGGGCATTGGCCATATCAATACCGGCATTCTCACTGTTAGCCTGAAAACGGCTGTTATAACCATAGCCTTCCACCGCCAGAGTCTTTGCCTGTTCCAGATCGGCGCGAAAGCCCTCGGTGTTGACATTCGCCAGGTTGTTGGCGTGGATCAGCTGCTGGTTGAGGCTGCGGCCTGCACCGCTTGCGGCAGTAAAAATAAGGCGATCCATGGTTAAATTGCCTGGAACAGAGAGTTCATCATCTGATCGTTGGTTGAGATGACTTTGGTGTTGGCCTGATAGTTACGCTGTGCTGACATCAGCCCGACCAGCTCTGCCGTTAGATCAACGTTTGATGATTCCAGCGCAGCGGAGGAAATCGTGCCGTACATACCTGCTTTTGGCGTCCCCATCAGCGGTGCTCCGGAGCTGTTAGTCTCAAGCCATTTGGTGCCATCTGTGGCCTCTAAACCGTCCAGGTTGACAAAGTTAGCCAGTATCAACTGCCCCTGTAACAGACGCTGGCCGTTACTGAAAGTGGCATAAACCATGCCGTCATCATCAATTTGCTGACCCGTTTTTTCACCGGAGGTATAGCCGTCGGTTTTGTTCTTGGTCACTGAGAAATCAGAGGCATACTGACTGGTGCCGCTGTAATCCAGCTCGATCGCCAGCTTGTCGGCGGCAGGCGCGGGCGTGGAGGCCGCGATCTTGACCGGCTCGGTAGGTTTGACCAGCAGGCCATGCGTATTAAACTCCAGCGCAGAGGAGGTAGCGTTATCTTTATCGCCGTCCACGATGTAGTGAACTTCCCATTTGCTCTCATCAGTTTTAACAAAATACTGCGTCAGGGTGTGCTGGCGGCCCAGCGAGTCATACAGCTGCGTGGTGTAGCTATTGTTGTAGGTATCGAGATCTTCCGGATCGAATTCAGCCTTTGGAGGTTTTTCAGTACGCGCATCCAGATTGGCAACAAAATCAAGGGTTGAGGAGCTTTTTGCTGGCAGACCACCCGTGTTGATTTGCAGATCGCTAACGGTTCCGTTCTGTAAGATCCCCCGATCACTGATTGGATAGCCCTGTAACTTTCCGCCCAGGTTGTTGACCAGGTAGCCGTCGTTGTCCGTGCCAAAGTAACCAGCGCGGGTGTAGCTGGTGGTGCCGCCGCTATCGCGTACTACAAAGAAACCATTGCCGTTGATCGCCAGGTCAAGATTACGGCCGGTGCTGGCAATGCTGCCGCTGATCGAGGTGCTCTGCGACGTGTTACTGACGCTCACGCCCAGCGGCGTTGCATGAGTGGCGTACATTGCAGAAAATTCAGCACGCATAGATTTATAACCGGTGGTTCCGCTGTTGGCGATGTTATTACTGATCGCATTCATCTGCTTAGTAATGGCGTTCAACCCGGTGGTTGCAATGTCAAAACTCATAACTGTAAATCCTTATTTTTATGCCTTGTTGAATTGGCCGCCAAACTGGCTGATGTTGAAGAACGGTATTTCGCCCAGTCCAGGGAGAGTGAGCAGCGGTGAGCCATCCTTCCCTATACGTACGCTATTTACAGTGCCGGCAATTTCAATCGGTACGTTGTTTTCACCCTCTTCGGTGACCACTGACAGGGTATATTTTCCTTTCTGTAGCCCCAGCGCCTGAGGATCGAGAGTAAAGTCCACCAGGCCCTGTTGCTGCCTGCCCAGCTCAAGGGTGGTTTCCTTGCCAGCGGCATCTTTGATATGCACGGTGACATTCCCGGACGGATGCTCAAGGGTCAGACGTCCTGCGATTGGCTGACCATCAAGCTCGATACTGTTAGCGCGCACCATCACCTGTTGTCCAACCAGGTTACCGACGGCCAGAACCTGCATGTTGTCCACCAGCGTGGCAGCGTTCTGCATCATTCCCGTCATATCCTGCATTGACTGCACCTGGGTCATCTGCGCCAGCTGGCCGACATATTCCGTTCCATCGGTAGGATTCAGCGGATCCTGGTTCTGGATCTGCGCCACCAGCAGCTTCATAAACATATTGTTCAGGTCGTCACCGTTCGCAGCCGGTGGACGCGATACGTTTAAATCGTCGCTCTGATAATTCCTCTCTACGTTGCTAACGCTCATCAGGCTTCTCCCAGCCTCAGCAGGCTTTGTTGCATGCTTTTTACGCTGTTTAATACCTCAACGTTGGTTTCAAAGTTACGTGATGCCGACATCATGTCAGCCATCTCCTGTACCGTATTGATATCCGGGTAGAACACCTGCCCCTGTGCATCTGCCAGAGGATGACGCGGTTCATAGCGCCGAATCGCCGTTCCGGTTTCAACCACGTCCAGCACCTGTACGCGTGCCCCGGCGATCGCAGCGTTACCCATCAGGGAGCTGGGCTGATATATCGCCGCAAAAACCGGACGACGCGCTTTATAGGTCGCTTCTGCGCTCTCAGCCGGTGATCCCGCGTTCGCCAGGTTGCTGGCGATGGTGTTCAGACGCACCGTTTGCGCCGTCATCGCCGACCCGGAAACGCGATAAATGTCGTTAAATGACATGCTTATTTCCCTTCAATGGCCTGCTTAAGGCCCATAAGTTTCGAATTCAAAAAGTGCAGACTGGTTTGGTAATCCATCTGGTTTTTGGCGAATTCGGCTTGCTCCACATCAAGTGCAACGGTATTGCCATCGGCAGAAGGCTGATATGGCACGCGATATTTCACCGACATAGCCCCACCTGACGAACTTTTATCCTGATAACGTTGCATCTCAGAGGCAAAATCAATATCTTTAGCCTGAAAGTTAGGAGTATCGACATTCGCCAGGTTTGCCGACAACAGTTCAGCTCGGGAAAGTCGAAGCTGTAGTGCGGCAGCATGAACGCCCAGAGACCTGTCAAAACTTATTCCCACGTTAAACCTCCGTTGAGCAATGATTTACACGCATGAAGCAATATCCATGCCAGTTTTTCAAATTATTGATTTAGGAGGTTTTTATGTGCAATCCCATCGCTAACAGGAAGTCACGCTTCCTCTTGCTGGCTCTCTGGGGTCTGGCGTTTGTTTCCGCCGCTGCGCCTGAGGCAAAAACGGCCCGTAAGCAGATCTATCAGCAGGCAGTTGCCAGCGCCGCAGCAGATATCAAACGCACAGCAATGTTGAAAAAATGGGAAGGCTACCACAGCAAAATCAACGTCTTTATTCCCACCGAAGCCAGCCGTTTTACCCGCTGCGCCCGTCCGCTAACAGTGGCAATGCCGGTGAGCAATCGCCCCGATTTGTCACGGTTACGTTACGATATTCGCTGTGAAGGTGCCGAAGGGTGGGAAGTCAACGTAACGGTAAAACCCGATATCTATCTGCCGATTCTGGTGGCGAGGAGTACGCTGGCGCGCGGTAAATTGCTGGCTGCCAGCGATGTGACGATAAAAAAGAAAAATATTACCGGACTGCGCGATGGGATTATCGTTAATCCTGACGATGCCATCGGCCTGACGGTGAAAAAACGTATTCGCGATATGCAGCCAATCTCCCCTTCAATGCTGGATCAGCCTTTGATGGTAGAGCGGGGACAGCAGGTGGTGATGCTGGCAATGCAGGATGGTGTACAGGCCAGAATGATTGGTGTTGCGATGAAAAAAGGGCGCAAAGGCGACATTATCAAAGTCAAAAATCTCACCAGCGAGCGAACTGTCAGCGCCGTTGTCGAGGGCCAGGGTCTGGTACATATGCAGCTGGCAGCCGGGCAGTAACCTGTTCCGTCCTGCGGGGCGATACGCTACAAATGGCAGTTCCGCTTTTCAGAGGTAACTTTTTTGCTCCTGATTTAAGTTTTTCCTGTCGGCGTCGCTATAAGAAAGCAGACGATGTTTAATACAGAATTCAGGTGGTGAATCCGCGATGAAAATTACCTCTAATCCTTTAGTAGCAGGCGGCCCACTTCAGAGTGCGCCAAAAAGCTCTGCCGCAGAGAGTATGAAAACCGCTACTGTTGCAGCTTCAGCAGCGGCAGGCCCAATCAGCCAGGCCCAGCAGACGCTGCGTGAGATGCCCGATGTCGACAATCAGCGAATTGCCGAGCTGAAAACCGCCATCAGCCAGGGCGAGCTGGATCTTGATCCTCAGTCACTCTCGCGTTCGATGATGGACTATTTCCGTCGATGAGTAGCCCGACCGAGCGCGTCAAGGCTCTGCTACGCGACCTGCAACAGGATGCGCAGCACTATGAGCGACTGGCACAGCTGCTGGAACAGCAGCGTGATGCCATGCTCGCCTGCCACGCGGGGCGCACAACAGAAATCGGCGGCGAGCTGATGTTGCTCTACCCCCTGCTGCAAGCCAGCGCACGCCGCCGGGCGGAGACGCTTAACGGTTTTACCCTCTCTCCTGACGGAGAGGGGCTGCTCGCGCTACTTTCTCGTCTGCCTGCGGCCCTGTGCCAGCGGGCCACCGCCTGGTGGAACCAGCTTGAGCAGCAGGCGCATCTCTGCCAGCGGCTGAATCAACGCAACGGTCAGCTGCTCAACAGCCAGCAGGAGATGCTGGGCAAGCTGCTGCATCAGGATCCGCAGGCGTTTCTTTATGACCGTTAAACCAGAGTAATCGTGATGACCTACCGCACCACCATTGGTTTCTATATGGAAACTGCTTTTCATTATGAGGTGTATAAAAATATCATTGTCGCTCTCCAGCAGCAGGGGCATCCCTGTACTCTGGTGATTGCTGACCTCTGTGAGGCAGAGTTTGTAGGCGAAATGGCGGCGCTGATTAAGACACTGAAGCATGATGGCCTTGAGGTGATGCTGCTTTCCAAAATACTTTCCCAGAAAATCGTGCTGGCAACCATGGTCAGTCCTTACTACACCCCGGTGCTTAACGGTACTGCCCGTCAGCATGTGCGGGCGATGTATGGTCTGGCGAAAGATCGCTGGGGCCATGCCTGGTGGAATGCGTTTTATGATCTGATTCTCTGCTATGGCAACCATACGCGGGACAAATTAAATATTGCAGGCTGCGCGCTAACCGTCGGTAATCCACGTTTCGATGACTGGCACAACCGGCAATATGATCGGCAGCTGGTCAGGGCGCTGATGCGCAATAAATCCAAACCGCTGGTGCTGTATGCGCCGACATTTGGCGAGCTCTGTTCGATTCCATACTGGGCAGAACGGCTGAACGCGTTGCAGCAGTCATGCACGCTGCTGGTCAGGCTGCATCACGGCACCCGGCTGAAATCGTCTGAAGCTGCCTCGCTGCAAACGATGGAAAAATACTTCCGCAAAAATATTGTTAACAGCCTCTCTTCTTTTGCCCTGCTTGAAGCAGCCGACCTGGTGCTGACCGATAACAGCGGTTTTATTTTCGATGCCATACACGCCGGTAAACGCACGGTGCTGCTGGAGTGGCCGGGTTTAAAAGACATTCTTCAGGGTACGGAAACCTATAGCGATAGCAGCAGTGCAGAGCAGACGGCACGCCAGCATATTGACACTGCCAGTACGCTGGAGGAGCTGCAAATGTTGCTGAGTGGCAGCGTAAAATCGTCAGATCCGGCAGAACTGGACGCGTTTCGACAGCACTATTGTGATAGCTATCAGGATGGTCAGGCGGGTTTACGTGCAGCGACAGCGATTACACAGCTGATGAAAACGCCCCAGGACGGGGCGAAGAATTTTTATCTGCAAAGCCTGCGGGAACAGCTCTTTACTAAATAATCTGGCTGCGGGTGACTTCAATAATTGAGGTTGTTGAGATCGACGGCGTACGTGGCAGGTAGCACACCTTGCACAGCGTTTGCAGATGGTCGAAACGCCCGGCCCAGTCATCACCCATCACCAGAACGCTGGCGGAAAACTGCCGTATATACTCCGCTTTCTTCTCCAGTGACTCTTCCAGAAACACCTCATCCACGCCTTTTATCTGGCTGACAATCGCCATCCGCTGCTGCTGCGGATAGACCGGGTGGCGCTGCTTTTTATTAAAATTAAGCCGATCGGATGAAATACCCACCACCAGCCTGTCACCCATCTCACTGGCACGCCGCAGAATATTCAGATGTCCGATATGAAAAATATCGAAGGTGCCAAAAGTAATGACCGTTTTCATTTGCACTTATCTCAGCAGGCTGATGCCGGTCAGCAGCGGGTTATCACTGACAACAATTGCGGTATTGCGTTGCCTGGCAGCAAACAGCGCGGCGATATTTTCATTATCCAGCGTCAGTTCGCTCTGAATAAAGAGGGCACAGAGCATTTTTAAACTGAAATAGCGCTGGCACAGATGGTGATACTGCTGCTCCCACTCTGCCACATCCTCACCCGGGAACAGATGATGATAAAACTCATACAGCATCAGGTTACGGAACACGCTGTGATGCGACTGTAAAAATGCAGCCAGGCGGGTATCCTGCTCCAGCTCTTGCAGCATGTCCTGCAAGTAGCGCGGGGTAAGTACATTAATCTCGTTAAGTTTGAGTACCAGCGTCATGCCGGTTAGCGGATCGAGGCTGGCGTCCAGTTCACAGCGGCTCAACATGCGCAGCGCCTCCAGCTTCCAGGTGTCAATAACCGGAAGCTGCTCAAAGGCCTGTGCCATCGCCCCCTGCTGTAACAGCCCCGCCAGCTCTTCACCGAGCGTCTCAATTTGCTGTGGTTCGCTCTGCTCACGACTTTTACTCAGCAGCACGCCCAGCGTGTAGAGCACCTGTTCAGCCGGAGCATCGCTGGCTATCGCCAGGTTAATCGCCGCCTGATTCATCGCCATTACACGGGGGTCGAGGGGGCTGGCATCCGGCTGTTCTGCCAGAGACTCATGCAGCATAAATGCATCCTCGCGGCACAAAATTTCACCTGCCGCGCGATCGCACTCCAGCAGTGCACTCTGGCGGATCTGCTCCTGCCAGCGGAGGGTTACCAGTGAAGGCTGATGCTGGCAGCCAGGACAGTGGCACTCTCCAACATCCTGTTGCAGGCGCACAACGAATTCAGGGGTGTAGCTTTCAATCGACTTCACAATCGCTCCATGACGTAATAAGTCCCGTGTAACTTCGGGGTTTAGTATTGAATTTATTGAAGACTCGACTTAATCTGGTGGAGTGCTCAGTTTGTTAAAGAAGTGATGAGCCAGCGGCTGGCCCGCCTCATCGCTGTCCTGGTAGATATAACTGGGATAAAGGGCAAACCAGCGCCCCGCTTCGCACAGCGCCTGCCACTGTAAGTTTTGCTGGCAGTGCAGATCGTCTGGTGCCGCCAGCTGCTGCAACCGGGTACTTTTCAGCATGGCCATAAAGTCAGCGTAACGATCCTGATGTACCGCATAGGCCACCGGCCGGCTCGCCTGGGTTGCGCGCAACGCTGCGGGTAACGTCTTCAGCTGTTGCCCTTTTTCCAGCTCGCAGCCCAGCAACAGCACGTCCCATTGCAGCGCACGGCAGGCTGATAACAGCTGGTTAAGGTTCTTTACGGTCTTTTCCTGCCGTACAAAACGGGTACGGTCGTCGAGCAGCAGGTAGTTGTGCCATCCCGCATCCCGTGCTTTTTCCAGCGCCAGTAAATGGCTGGACGCCAGCGGTTCATCTGGCTGCGACGGGATAATTTCCAGCTGTTCAGGCCGGACACCCTGTGCCAGCAGATTGTCGATATACCCCGCCAGCAGCGCCTCATCCGCAGAGCAGGCGTTAACTATCACCCGGTCGAAAAAAGCCCAATCGATTTGTGTATTGACCGGTGCCTGCCGCAGCCGCTGATAAAAGCGTTGCAGATGTGCATCAGTAACATAGTCTGTCAGTTCTCTGTTATCGCGCTCGCTGCTGCCCATCACGAAATCCTTATCAAAGGTGTTCGCGTTATGTGAAATACACAGGATGCTGCGCTCAGGCGCCAGTTGCAGAACCGGCGTAGTAAAATCTTTTAGAAAATGCCCCTCTTCCGCCAGTTTTGCACTATCGTCGTAGCGATGACGTTTAAGGTGCGAGCGGTGATAGGCAAAAGTGCCATTCAGGGCATGACGCGGCCCCAAATTCTTACTCAGATAGACACGGTCAATATGGCTGTACCAGATAGGGATGCTATCGCAGCCAGCAAAGCGCGCCTTGTGGCGCTTCATTTCAGCAATGGTGTAGCTGATCTTATCGGCCGGATAGTAGTCATCATCATCCATACAGATGATGTACTCCCCCTTCGCCAGCGCGTTAAGTTGATTGCGCTTCGCCCCAATGGCCAGCCGCTTCGGCAGATGGTAGTAGCGAATCAGCTCAGGGCAGGCAGCATACTTTTTCATTCCCTCGACAAGGTCAGCATTGCTGCACTCGGAGTCATCCAGAATCACCAGTTCACGGCGATCCGCAGGATAGTCCTGGTACTGGAACATATAGAGCAGATAGGGCAGAAAAGTACGGCGGTTCCACGTTGGCGTGACCACGCTGACAAAAGGTAATGACTGACTTTTCACCACGGCTCTCTTTTCAGCTAATGCCGATCTGTTTTTCATTGTATTAATCCATCCGGCCGGAACGATGTTTACGCATCCAGCTCTGCATCGCCTGAGCATCGGTTATTTTTTGTTGTGCGCGATCCAGCGCCTCTCTGAGCAGGGCTTTTTGCTGGTTGATCACCACGTTGATCGTCATCTCACGGCTGGCCTGTTCTGCCAGCTCACGCTGGATCGCCGCCTGTTCGATCGCCGCCAGCGCCTGCTCCTGCTTTTGCCAGTCGATAACCCGCTGAATATTGGCTTTGAAATTCGCCTGGTTATTCATCTGAGCAGCTCCGGCGCTTATCTCCCGGCTGCTGTCACTTAACGCATTCAGCGCCTCAATATTGTTGTGATAGCGCTGACAGAGCTGTTTCTGCCGGGAAAGCTTGCCGCTGGTCTCTTCCACGGCACGCTGACGCATCTGATGCAGCGTCTCGAGTACGCGAAGGCTTTCAGGTCTGTGGCTCATAGGGCAATATCCTTACGCTCCATTTCTTTCTGCGGCATCAGGCTTTTGCCAGCGTGGCAAGATCGCTGATGCAGCTTTCCAGGGTGCAGCACTCATCTACCTGCTGACGTAAAAAACTTTCTACCGCCGGGAACAGACGCACGGCCCGATCCGCTCCGGCATCCACGCCAGCCACATAGCCGCCAAGAGGCAGCAGCGGTTTAATCGCCATATAGTCGGCGTACATCTGTTTCAGCCCGCGCGCCGCCTGCTGGTGAGATTTGTCCGTCACCTGGCTCATACAGCGACTGATACTCTGGCCGATATCGATTGCCGGATAGTGGCCGGACTCCGCCAGATGGCGCGACAGGACGATATGCCCGTCCAGCACCGCTCTGGCACAGTCAACGATCGGATCCTGCTGATCGTCCCCCTCAGCCAGCACGGTATAGATGGCGGTCATGGTTCCTTCTCCCTGCGCGTTTCCCGCTGTTTCCACCAGCGTGGGGATAATGCCAAACGCCGACGGGGGATAGCCTTTGGTTGCCGGGGGTTCACCCAGAGAGAGCGCGATTTCACGCTGGGCCATGGCATAGCGTGTCAGGGAATCCACCAGCAGCAGTACGTCTTTGCCGCGATCGCGGTAGTAGCTGGCAATCGCATGGCAGAGCTCTGTTGCTTTGATGCGCATCAGCGGTGATTCATCGGCCGGGGCCGCGACGACGACGGATTTCGCCATTCCTGCCGCCTGTAACGAGTTTTCAATAAACTCTTTAACTTCACGACCGCGCTCGCCAATCAGACCGACCACCACCACATCGGCGCTGGTGCTGCGGGTGATCATCCCCAGCAGCACACTTTTCCCAACGCCGGATCCCGCCATCAGACCAACACGCTGTCCTTTGCCGATCGTCAGCAGGCCGTTGATCGTCTTAACACCGACGTCCAGCGGACTATCAACGGCCTTACGGGTCAGCGGATGGATCTGCGGCAGCTGCTGTTGCAGCACCGTGTCGCCTTCCAGCTTGCCGCGCCCGTCAATCGGCTCACCAACGCCGTTGATCACCCGACCAAGCCAGCCGTCGCCTATCAACATTTCGCTGTTTTTCTCTGCCGGAAAGACCCGTGCCCCCGCCATCAGCCCCTGTGGCTGTTTGAACGGCATCAGATAAGTGATATCGCGATCAAAACCGACGGCCTGCGCGTCAATCAGCTCACCACCGCTGCCCTCAATCTGGCAGCGTTGTCCTATCACCAGCTGACAGCCCAGCGACTCCAGCAGCAGGCCGTTAGCCCGCACCAACCTGCCTGCAACCCGGGCAAGGCTTATATTTTCTATAGATTTTAAAGCCTTATCAAAAGCTGTGGGTTTTATCATGGCTCATCTGACTCATCCTGCGGCTGCGACAGACTCTGCGAGAGCACGTCCATACACTGCTCAAGTCGATGCGCACAGCCGACATCCATTTCCGCTGATTCGGTAATAATCCGGCACTCGCCCGCCGCCATATCCGGGTCGGCCGCCAGCCCCCACTCTCGAACTTTTTCAGGTTCTGCTTCGCTAATCCGGGCAAACTCTTCCGGATTCAGCAGTACGCGCAGCCGTTTGGGGGGTTCCGGCAGGGTTCCCAGCGCCTCTTCCACCAGCGCCAGTAGCTGGCCGGGCTGGAGCGCCAGCTCACAGCGGATCACCTGACGAGTGACCTTTTCCACCAGCTGTAACAGTTCACTGCGGCGGCTCTGTTCGTGCTCATCGAGCGCCTGCTGCATGCTGGTGACCAGGTTTTCCAGCGGCTTCGCTGCCAGCATAAATTCGGTATGGGCAATGCGCTTGCCATCTTCACGCCCCTGACGCATGCCCTCTTCGATGCCCCGGGCAAGGCCATCCTGATAGCCCTGATCTTTACCCTGGGTTATTCCCTGTTCGAAACCGTCGCTCACGCCCTGCTGAAAACCACTCATCAGCTGCTGCTGATATTCCCCCGTATCATGAGATCCACCCTGACTCATTCCCGGCGTCCACTGCTTACGCAGCGGAGGAAACTGGTGACGACGCAGGCGGTTGCTATCTGAATTCTGTTTTTTCTCACTCATTCATTTACTCCATGGTCTGTTCACTGAACAGCTGTACCTGGATCTCGCCCTCTTCCGCCAGTTCCCGTACACGCACCATGATATCTTTGCGCACCTGCTCTACGCGGCTGACCGGCAGCGATCCCAATCGCGAGATGGTACTTTGCAGCAGCTGTACCTGACGTTTAGGCATCACGGCGTAAATCGTCTGGCTCAACACCGCTTCGGTTCCCTTCAGGGCAATTGCCCACTGCTCCATCGGGATCTCCTCCAGCAGGCGCTGCATCGTGGCTTCGTTCTGGCGGCTGAGAATGTAGAACTCGTACATTTCGGTTTTCAGCTCATCCACCACATTTTCGTCACGGGCGTGCAGCTGCTCCAGCAATGTTTGCTGACTGCCCGGAATACGGTTAACGATGTTAGCCGCCTGTTTGATACCCTGGACTTTGGAGCCGTGTTCGGACAGAACCGCCACGCCACGTTCGATCAGCCGATCCAGCTCATCCACCACGTCGCGGTTGACGTCATCCAGCCTGGCAATGCGGTAGAGAATTTCATCCTGTCGCGTCTCATCAAGATGGGTCAGCACCGTGGCAGCCACATCTGGCGGCAGGAAGGCGAGAAACACCGCCTGCAACTGTAAATGCTCCTGGTCGATCAGGGCGGCCAGCTGCGGGGTATCAACCCATTGCAGGCGCGCCATGCGATAGCGGATCTCGTCACCGTAGATGCCATTAATAACGCTGCGGGCGATTTCGCCGCCGAGCGCCCGCTCCAGGATGTTGCGCAGATAGCTCCGCGAAGCACCGTTGATGCCGCTCTGCTCGCGATAGTCCTGGAAAAAATTGTTCATCGCCTCCCGTGCCTGCGACAGTTTTATCCCGTGCAGACGCGCCATGGTTTCACTCAGCCGCAGCACCTCCTCACGAGAGAACTTACGCATTACCGTGGCCGCAGCCTCTTCGCCAATGCTCAGTAATACAATGGCCGCCTGTTCCAGACGCGGTGGCTGCGCTGGAGGGCCGCCTTTACTGCTTTTATTTTCTGCTGCTGCTTCGCTCATTGCTGCTAATCCACTGTTTAATCACTTCAGCCACGCGATCGGTCTCGCTCTGGGCCAGGGTTTGTAGGAAGGCGATCTTGGTTTCCAGACCTGAGCTGGACGGAGGCAGGTTTTCCTCCCCCTGGAACGACCCGACAGGCAGAGAAGTTGCCTGACCGTCGGATTCGCCATCCTCATCGCTGCCGCTCGGCGCCGGTACCGATGCCTGCATCTTTGCCGTTGCGGGCTTTTCCGTACGGCGACCAATGCGGCGCAGCATCGGTAGCAGCCCGAATAACGTAATCACCGTAACCAGCAGTGCGATACCACCGCGTTTGCTCCAGTCAATCACTGTCTGCCGCTCCCACCATGGAACATCCGGCTCAACATGCGGCTCAACTTCACTGAAACTGAGCATGGTCATGGTTAATATGTCACCACGTTCGGCATCTATTCCTGCCGCCTGCACCAGCATCACTTCAACCTGCTCCCGCTGCTTTGCCGTCCACGCTTTCACGACAGGGGAGTTCTGATTCAGCACCACGGCGACAGACATTTTCTCCAGCTGGAAGCCTGGATGACGGATATGGCGGACGTCGCGGTCATAATGGAATTTACGCTGTGCCTGGTTACGCGTAGCCTGCGGTTTGGCGCTCTCATCCTCTTCTTTACTTGCAGGCGGATTGACCGGGCGGTTGCTCAGTGAACCTGGAATACCAATGGCCAGCAGCTCGGTGGTATTTTCCTGGGTCATGCTTTCACTGGCCGGACGCGGCTGACCAATAAAGCGCTCCTGAGTCTCCTCGATCTGGCTGAAGTTAAGCTGCGGCACGACGCTGACGCGGAAGTTTTCACTGCCGATAACCGGCATCAGTACATTGGCCAGGCTGCGCTCGGTATCCTGGCGCATGCGCTGAATGGCTTCGCTGCCGGCTTTACCGCCCTGGCGGCGACTCAGATCATATTGATCGGAGGAGAGCAGAGTGCCGTTCTGGTCAACTACCCGCACCTGCTGTGGTTTCAACCCCGGCATACTGCCGGCAACCAGATGAACGATGGCAGACACCTGTTCGTCAGCCAGCTCCTGGCCGTAGCGCAACCGCAACACCACTGAGGCGCTGCTGTCCGGTTTATTACTGAGTACGAAAGAGCTGGTTTCACTGATCCCCAAATGTACGCGGGCAAATTCCACCGCATTCAGCGCCATAATGCTCTGGGCCAGTTCACCCTCCAGGCTGCGTTTAAAACGGACGTTCTGAAGAAACTGGCTGATGCCCAGCGCCTCTTCTTTATCCATCAGCTCGTAACCCGCAGGTGATTGAGCACGAATCCCCTTAGCTGCCAGCGCCATGCGGGCCTTCGGCAGATCGCTTTCACGCACCATCAGACTGCCGCTCTGCGGCTCCACACGATAGGGAATCTGCTCCCCGCCCAACACTTCTACCACCTGTGCTACCGGTATGTTCTGTTGAGCACCGAACAGCATGGTGTAATGGCTATTGTTCTGCCAAAGCAAGGCGACAATGATCGCCGTGGCAGCCAGCGCACCCGCTACAGGTAGCCAGCCCTTTTTCATTTTTTCTACCGGCAGACCCGCCAGCAGTGATTTTAGTTTTTCGCCCACGGAACAACCTTACATTGAGATATTCATGACTTCATCGAAGGCGGCGTTGAGCTTGTTACGCACCTGCATCAAAGCGGAAAACGCGACGGTAGCTTTCTGGCTCTCCAGCATTGCTCCCATCAGGTCATCACTGGTTCCCATATCTACCGCACGCTGTTTCTCAGCGGCCACGTGTTGCTGGCTATCTACGTGCCGGATAGCCTGCTGAAGCACAGAACCAAAGGATGGTGCGGACACTGAGCCCATCTGCGGCTGATGGGCTGCTGCTGCAATCTGGCTGCCGGTTGCCCGGGCGCGCATCTGCTCCATTTCAGCCATTATCTGCGCATGTCCGGCAGAAAATGCGTTAGCGGGGATTTTTTCGATCATAAAATAGTATTCCTGGTCAAAGGATTAAGACATAAAGCCGGAGTCAAATCCCTGCTGGCGCATAGAAGCCAGTCGGTAGCGTAACGCGCGCGGCGTAATGCCGAGAGAGGCCGCAGTTTTAGACTTGTTGCCCTGATGGCATTTCAGTAGATCGACGATGTACTGGAATTCAGCCAGACGCCCGTGCTGTTTAATCGGACGCTCGCCTGACGGCAGCGGCAGCAGCGCTTCGTTAGCGGTACTGGCTGTTTTGATGGCCGGTGCAGAAGTAGCAGCAGGCAGCGGCGCTCCGATACCGAAGCATCCGGCGTCCAGCACCCCTTCACTACACATAATCAAACCACGCTGTATGGCATTTTCCAGCTCGCGCACGTTGCCCGGCCACGGGTAGCGTTGCAGCCAGCTGCGTGCTTCAGCGGTCAGCGTGGGCCGCGTCAGTGAGAACGATCGATATTTACGTAAAAAGAGTTCCGCCAGAGGAATAATGTCCTGCTGACGTTCTCTGAGCGGGGAAATATGAACAGGCACCACGGATAAACGATAAAAGAGATCCTGACGGAAGCGCCCTTCAGCAATTTCATCTTCCAGATTTTTATTGGTAGAGGCAATCAAACGGATATCCAGTTTTATGCGCTGATGGCTACCTAAACGCTCAACTTCCTGCTCCTGTAATACGCGCAGTAATTTGGCCTGCAGGGCCAGCGGCATATCGCCAATTTCATCTAACAATAAGGTTCCGCCATTCGCCTGCTCAAATTTACCCGGCTGACTGGTTACCGCACCGGTGAACGCCCCCTTTTCATAGCCAAAGAGCATTGCTTCCAGCATACTTTCCGGAATTGCGGCACAGTTCACCCCGATATAGGGCGCGGAGTGTTCAAAGGCATGGTGATGAATATATTTTGCCACGCACTCCTTCCCGGTTCCGGTTTCACCGGTAATTAAAACAGGGACATCATGTTTGGCAACACGGCGAGCAAGAGCAAGTAGTTTAATGCTGACATCCGCGTGAGCGATAAAACCCAAACTTTCCATTTTAGAATCTTTTTTTGAAATTTTCACAACAAGACCCTCCCTTTATTACCACTACAGCTAAAACAAAGTGGTTAAGTTACTTCTTATTGTCAGAGTTAAAAATCCGGAAAGCAGAATGCCTAAAAGCCGGGAGATAGATAAAATGAGCGTCGAAAAACCTCACCACAAATAAACTTCATGGCGAGTATACGGTCAATAACAGCCAGAATCACTTCAATTGACATTAAAAATACATAACCAACTAAAATCAAAAGGTTATTTTTTATTTTTTGATTATCAACACCCCACTTAAATAATAAAAATAAGGATCTTAAAGGATTAATAATCACTCTCATATTGCTATAAGCATCGGTAATTGCTCTAATTACACACCTGTAACAGATACAGAACTAAAAGAGAAACGCGCTCATAACTTACTAAAGCGACAGAAACATAGAAGAATTAAACACTTTTATCACCTCACCATAAATAATTCGAGTTGCATGCAGCGCCCCCAGGAACTTACCCGTTTAAGAGGCTGGAGGAAAGATGGGGTCATAATCTATTGGAATAACATCATGCGACACTCCTGTAGCCAGGTAAAAATTTATCATTCTGGTCATCATCCAGAAATGATGAAATTAGAGGTCAATAAGCTCGGTCGGCCGTATCATAAAATCCCAAAGATTTTTAACGATATGCACGACAGTCTGGATGCGAAATTGAATACGTATTTTTTGAAAAAATATCGTGTCAACGCCGCACTAAAGACGATGAGTTTTGAAATGGATGCATGGCAGAAGCAGACAAAAATCCTGTCCAGCGATATTGGCAGCCTGGCTTTTGATATTGAAAGAGGTCTGTTACTGAATGTTTTGCATGATTATTACGGGCTAAACAAAGAACGCCAGGAAAATATTTCTTCAGAAAATGCCCCTGTCACCAAAACGGAAGAGCGGCTGAAGAATAAGCTGGCTCAGGAACTGGTTGCGTTGATTACCGGTGAAGGGCTTTTTGGCAAAGAGTTGCAGATTAAATCCGACCCGGCTTCGCTGATTACGCAATGGTCATACCGTATTAACTTCACCCTTGAGGGGTATGAAGGTGGGTTTTCACTGTTGCTGGATAACGCGCATGTCGATCGTCTGCTGGTGAACTTACGCCAGCAGACCGAGAGTTCTGCGATAAGCCATCCGGAAAAACCGGTAGCAGGTTTGCAAACCTCCTTTATGACGCTGCCAGTCCATCTGACCGGCAGGCTGGTCAGCATTCCTCTAACGGTAGCTGAACTGCTTGAGATTAAAACGGGCGACATCCTGCCAATGACGCCCTGCGACCGCATTCCGCTGTTTATTGGTAAACAGCCGTTATTCATCGCGGTCATTGCTGAAGACCACGGAAAATTATTCTTTTCAGAATTTAGAGAGTTAAACACCGAGAAATCTTATGACTGAAGTAAATAACCAGACGGACAGTAAACTTGATTTTGATTTTTCTCTGGATGAAACCGTAGCAGAAGATACCGGCATCGTTGATGACGCCGGGCAAAACGCGGTAATGCGTGAAAAGCAGCGCCATTTGTCGCTGTTCAGCCGTATCCCGGTCACCCTGACGCTGGAAGTTGCTTCCGTTGAGATCTCACTGGCTGAACTGATCAACGTGAATAATGACTCGGTGCTGGAACTGGACAAAATGGCAGGCGAGCCGCTGGACGTCAAAGTTAACGGCATCCTGCTTGGTAAGGCCGAAGTGGTAGTGCTTAACGATAAGTACGGACTACGGATCATTGAGTTCAACAATAAAGAGCTGGGTGAACTGGCGCTATGAAGCGACCCCTGTTGAGCAAGTTAGCGCAAGTCGCACTGGCATGCGCCCTGCTGTTCACTCCGCTGCTGGCGCTGGCCGCAGATAGCGGGCTGGCGCTGTTCAGCTCTACAACCCAGCCCGACGGCAGCCAGGATTACAGCGTAAAAGTTGAGATCCTGATCCTGATGACTCTGCTCGGGCTGCTGCCGATCATGCTATTAATGATGACCTGCTTTACCCGCTTTATCATCGTTCTGGCGCTGCTGCGTCAGGCGATAGGTCTGCAACAGAGCCCGCCTAATAAAATTTTGACCGGTATTGCACTGGTGCTGACCATTCTGGTGATGCGCCCGGTCTGGACACAGATATATCAGGAAGCGGTGCTGCCCTATCAGGCCGAAGAGATCACCCTGACTCAGGCGCTGGCCACCGGTGAAGTACCGCTGAAAAAATTTATGCTGTCGCAAACCAGCTCAACATCGCTGGCGCAGATCATGACCATCGCCAACGCCAGCGGCGATCCGGAGAAACAGGATCTGACCATCGTGGCACCGGCTTTTGTGCTGAGTGAACTGAAAACAGCGTTTAAGATCGGCTTTATGATCTATATCCCCTTCCTGGTGATTGACCTGATTGTTGCCAGTATTTTGATGGCAATGGGCATGATGATGCTGTCGCCGCTGATTGTTTCACTGCCCTTTAAGCTAATCCTGTTTGTTCTCTGTGACGGCTGGTCTCTGATTGTAGGGACGCTGACGAAAAGCGTTCAGGGGCTGTCGCCATGATGACCATTGATGTTGCGGGCGACATTATTGCCCAGGGTCTGAAGCTGGTGCTGACGATCTCGGTGGTGGCGATTCTGCCCAGCCTGATGACCGGCCTGGTGGTCAGCATCTTTCAGGCCACAACGCAGATTAATGAGCAAACACTCAGCTTTCTTCCGCGACTGGTGATGACCATGCTGGTTCTGGTATTTGCCGGAAAATGGATGCTCACACAGCTGCTCGATTTTACCCTGTTGATTTTTGAACAGGCCGCAGCCTTAGCAGGCTGACCGTGGGCATCTCCATCAATGAGCTGATCGACCCGCTGCTGGCGCTGTGGCTTCCGTTTATCCGCATTGCCGCTTTTTTCCATTTCTGCCCGGTGTTTGAACATCGGGCTTTTCCGCATAAAGCCAAAGCCGGGCTGGCACTGCTGTTAAGCATTCTTATCACGCCGATGCTGGACAACAATGTGGTGCTTAAGGAACTGATGTCGGTGCAGGCGTTACTGCTGACCGGAGAACAGCTCCTCTGGGGTTTGCTGTTTGGCCAGATGCTTAACTGGGTATTTATCGCGCTGCAAACGGCCGGAGCAATATTATCAATGAATATGGGGCTGGGCATGGCGGTAATGAACGATCCTGGCAGCGGCAGCTCGACGATGGTGATTTCGCAAATTGTCTTCGTCTTTACCATTCTGCTGTTTTTCAGTGTGGATGGTCATCTGCTGCTGCTGACCATTCTCTATAAAGGGTTCGCCTATTGGCCGATTGGCCAGGCAATCAACACGTTGACCCTGCGTACGGTTACGACCGGCGTGGGATGGCTGCTGACCAGCGCAGTGCTGCTGGCGCTGCCGACGGTGTTTATTATGCTGCTGGTTCAGGGAGTATTCGGCCTGCTAAACCGTATCTCGCCAACGCTGAACCTGTTTGCCCTTGGATTCCCCATCAGCATGCTGTTTGGTCTGTTCTGCCTGATGCTGCTTAGTGGCAGTATTCCGCAACACTATCTGTCGCTGACCAACCAGATCCTGCTGCTGTTTGATTCGTTAAGGAGCCACTGATGTCGGCCAGTAGCGGTGATAAAAGTGAAAAGCCCAGCGCCCGTAAGCTGAATAAATCACGTAAAAAAGGCGATATTCCGCGCTCAAGGGACGTGACAATGGCCGCAGGTCTGGTAGCCAGTCTGGCGATCATCAGTACCTTTTTTCCCTACTATCGGGAGCAGATACAGGCGTCATTTACTGCGGTAAACCAGATGGCCAGCCGTATTCACGATGATGGCGCTCTGCATCAGTTTATGCTGACTCAGGTGCTGATTATTTTAAAAATACTGGCAACGCTGGTGCCGATACCGCTGATCGCCTGTCTGGCCACACTGGTGCCTGGCGGCTGGATTTTTGCGCCGGGGCGCATCAAACCGGACTTTAAAAAACTGAACCCGATCTCCGGGGCCAAACGTATGGTGGGAAAACAGCACCTTACCGACGTGTTAAAGATGATCGTTAAATGCGCAGTGGTGCTGGGGCTGCTGTGGTCAACAATTCAGGATGAACTGCCGGTGTTTATGACGCTGCAATCTCATTTCCTGCATGAGGCGATTTCAGAGGGGTTTACCCATTACGCCGGAGTCATCAAGGTGTTTGTGATCACCATCGCGCTGTTTGCCTTTATCGACGTGCCGCTGAGTAAGTATTTATTCATAAAAAAAATGCGCATGACCAAAAAAGAGGTGCGCGATGAGCATAAAAACCAGGAGGGTAACCCACAGATTAAGGGCCGTATTCGTCAGCTTCAGCGGCAGATGTCTATGGGGCTGATTAACCAACAGGTACCGCAGGCCGACGTGGTGATTGTTAACCCGACGCACTATGCCGTTGCGCTGAAATACGCGCCGGATAAAGCCGCAGCCCCCTATATCGTGGCAAAAGGACTCGACGAGATAGCGCTACATATTCGTGCCGTGGCCCGACAACACAAAATTGAAGTGGTGGAGTTTCCACCGCTGGCGCGCTCGATTTATTACAGTACGCGCGTTAACCAACAGGTGCCGGCCTCCCTGTATCGGGCTATAGCACAGGTACTGACTTACGTTATGCAGCTCAAGTCCTGGCGTTCCGGGCAGGGTGAACAGCCGCATCTGGATCTGCATATTCCTCTTCCTGAAAATGAGTTTGAAAAACATGGCAACGTTTAATGTAAGCACGCTGAAATCGCTGCTCCGCAATAGTCATATTGGCGTTCCACTGCTGCTACTCAGCGTGCTGGCAATGGTTATTTTACCCCTGTCGCCGATCGTGCTGGACGTACTATTCACCTTTAATATTGTGCTGGCAGTGATGGTATTGCTGGCGAGCGTGAACAGTAAACGCCCGCTGGATTTCGCAGTATTCCCGACCATTCTGCTGGTCACCACTCTGATGCGTCTGACGTTAAACGTTGCCTCCACGCGCGTGGTGTTACTGAATGGTCACGAGGGTGTGGGCGCCGCCGGTAAGGTGATTGAATCCTTCGGTAATGTGGTTATCGGCGGGAACTTTGTGGTGGGCTTCGTGGTGTTTGTCATCCTGATGATCATCAACTTCGTGGTGGTCACTAAAGGTGCCGAACGTATTTCAGAAGTTTCTGCGCGCTTTACCCTCGATGCCTTGCCTGGTAAGCAGATGGCGATCGATGCGGATCTGAATGCCGGTCTGATTAATCAGGAACAGGCACGCGTGAGGCGTAAAGACGTTGCCAGTGAGGCTGACTTCTATGGCGCGATGGACGGTGCCTCCAAGTTTGTACGCGGCGATGCAGTAGCCGGTATTATGATCCTGCTGATCAACGTGATCGGCGGAATTTTGATTGGTATCTTCAAGCATAATCTTGATGCTGGTCAGGCCTTCGATCAGTATGTGCTGCTGACCATTGGTGATGGCCTCGTAGCCCAGATCCCTTCTCTGCTGCTGGCCTCAGCGGCGGCAATTATGGTGACTCGCGTCAGCGACGAAGACAGCAGCGGTATTTCTGAAGATATTCACCGACAGCTGCTGGCTAAACCCGCCACCCTCTACACCGCTGGCTTAGTAATGTTTATTCTGGCGATTGTGCCGGGGATGCCACATCTGGTATTTCTGGCCTTTACCGCCCTGCTGCTATTTACCGCCTGGCGTCAGAGTCAGGCCGTCAAAAAGCCCAGCCAGAATACCCAGGATATGGAGGCGCTAAACAGAGCGCTGGACGATAGCGACAGCGTTAACGTCTGCTGGGAAAGCATTCCGCTAATTGAACCCCTGGGGCTGAATCTCGGCTATAAACTGGTCACTCTGGTTGATAAAGCCAAAGGCAACCCGCTGACTCTGCGTGTGCGGGGGGTCAGGCAGGTGGTGTCTGAAACCAGCGGAGTTTTACTGCCGGAGATTTCAATTCGCGAAGATTTCCGTCTGAAACCGGCACAGTACGCCATTAAGGTGAACGGCGTGCGTACGTCAGTCGGTGAGGTACACCCGGATCGCCTGATGGCTATCCCCACCGCAGAACAGTACGGTGAGGTTGATGGCGTGCTGGATAACGATCCTGCCTATGGCCTGGCGGTCACCTGGATCACGCCGGAGATGAAACCACAGGCGCTAAATCTCGGTTACCAGGTTGTTGACTGCGCCAGCGTGATCGCGACACATATTAACCGGGTGACGCGCGAACATTTGCCCGAGCTGTTTAACTATGACGACATTACCCAATTAAATCTCCGGCTGGCGGGCGTAGCCCCCAGGCTGGCAGATGATCTGAATAGTGCGCTGAACTTCAGCCAGCAGCTAAAGGTATATCGACTGCTGTTGCAGGATCAGGTTTCGCTGAAAGATATCACCACCATCGCCACAACGCTGGTTGAAAGCGCTGCCATCACCAAAGATGCCATTTTACTGGCTTCGGATGTGCGTTTTGCTCTGCGCAGGGCGATGGTGGCGGCTATCGCACCAGATAACAAACCTCTCTCTGCCTATACGCTGGACAACCAGCTTGAAAACCTGCTGCTCGGTTCGCTAAATCAGGCGCAGCAGGCCGGTAAAGTGATGCTCGATAGCTTCCCGGTTGACCCTAATATTCTTACTCAGCTCCAGTCCACGCTGCCGGTAGTACTGGAACAGTTGAAAGCACAAAATCTGACGTCGGTACTGTTGGTCACTCCGCAGCTTCGACCGCTAATCGCTCGTTACAGCCGTCTTTTTGCTTCCGGTCTGCATGTGCTTTCCTATAACGAAGTTCCCGATGAGGTGGATTTACGCATTGTTGGAACAGTGAGTTAAAGGATCGTAGCCGCGCGAAGTGCATTAATGCCCGCGGTGATACGAATAGCCAACAGATGCCCAACGCTAACTGAGACAGGTGTGAAGGCCTGTCTTTGAGAAAAAACTTCCCTTTCAAATATCAATACGGTTATTTATGAAAAAATCAATTAAGCTACTTATTATTATTTTTCTATTTATTTTTTTGACAGCTTATTTCTTTACTTTTCTGACATCAGTTACCGAAACATATCCACCAACAGGTAAAATCAATTCCGACTCAAAAAAAATACACAACAAAAATTATTAACAAATTCAATTAAAAAAATAGAGGCGTTAAATAACGCCCACACACCACAGCCCCTCTAAGTTATCTCACATAAAAAAAATAACACCCCACTAATAAACAAACAAAAATCACCAATAAAATTCAAAAAAAACCAACTAATATAAAACAGTTATCTGGAAAGGCAGAATCAAAAAAAACTATAATTCCAAAATTGACACAAAAACACTTTCTTTTACATAAAAATTAATTTACCCTGCCAGCAAATAATAATAAGAAAGCATTCCATATTTCATGGTGCATGATGCATCTTTCTTGAAAAACCAAAAGGACTTACGTTATGAAAATGAGCCCCCTTTCTCTAAGCCCGATGGCGTTTGCGATCGTTATTGCTTTTATCGCCTCTGCTCATGCAGCAGGAACAGGCACCATCGTTAGCGGTATTCCGGGTATCACCCCAGGTGTTAACGACATTCCGTGACTTATTCCTGGGCTTATTCCTGGCCTCATTCCGGGATTCAACATTGGATTCAATCCGGGATATGCACTAAGTTATAATGTTGGGCAGCATCCTCAACAAAACGCTAGAAGTGCAAATAATAACGCAGGTACCGAAATGCTATACGTACCCAAATACTAAGAATAATTATTCAATTTAACCCCCTACTCCTGGTGGAGGGGGTATTTTTTTAAATCACCAAATGATGCATACGGATAGTTATTAGAATGGAAATTAAAAAAAATACCATCAATAAGACTTTTTGCAACTTTCTTATTGCCACAAGCATACTTCCCGTTAATGCAATGGCGAATAACATCCCTCCGGGAATGACGATGAGTGGAGAGTTACTACAAAACAACCCCATGCTTAATGTTCCCTCGGCACCACAATCAAAGGGTTTAAACGAACTTCAAGATCAGCCTGTCGAAAAGAGTAAAAAGGAAAAAAAAGATTCTAAACGTGGGCCTGAACTGCATGTAAGCAACATAAGGGTTGATGATGCTCCGAAATCTGCTGATAAAATAATTAAAAAATTCGTCGAACAGTATCACGATAAAAACATGACGATCGCAGAGCTGCGTGAAGTTGCTATGGATATCACCTCAATACTCCAGCAGTATGGTGAACGCCTGAGCTATGCTTATGTTCCAAACCAAAAAATAGAGAACGGCACTGTTATTATTAAGATAATGACCGGCCACCTTGAAAACATCAGCCTGCATAAAAACGCATCACTCATTAAAAATTTTTCAATTGAAAAATACGTACAAAGAATAAAAAAATCAAAAAGTGGAATCACTGATATTGAAAGTCAGTTGCTTTATCTTTCTGATTTACCGGGCGTTGGTGAAGTTTCTCCTTTCCTCTCCGCTGGAAAAGAAAAGGGTGGGAGTGTATTAAATCTTGATTTAACCCCTTCTTCACGAATCGACGGTATTGTAGTATTTGATAACACAGGTTCAATATCGAGCGGCCGTAACCGTATCGGTACGCAGATAAATATCAATAGTCCGCTGGGTTTTGGCGATCGGTTGCAGGCCCTCGCTTACTACTCTCCTGACTTTATACAAATAAACAAAGATAGTAAGCACGGCAACACTATTATCTCTCGCTTGTCCTATGATGCTCCAGTCACAACAGGTGGTTCAAGGGCAGGTCTGTCCTATTCAAGGGTCAATTATAAATTAGGGGGCCCTTATTTACATGGTCTGGGGGATGGTTTTGCCGAGGTAGCCTCGCTGTATAGTAGTCATTCACTTATCAGAAGCAGTGGCAGCAATATGACGCTTGGTCTGAATTTCGATCTTAAGAGGATGAATGATAAATTCTGGGATGAAAGTAACAGCCGTTCATCATCAATTATTTCCGCACAGATATCTGGTTATATCCCAAAAATACTTTGGAATGGAAATAATATTTTGCAATACCAATTTTCAACTACCGCAGGCCGTTTAAATAACAGTGATGACTGGAATGGTTTAAGCACTAAGGGGGATTTTTATAAAGCAAATCAGGAGCTAAAATTCCAGCAGGGCTTAATGCCCGGTGTAGCGTTTAATCTAGCGTTAAACGCACAGCAGGCCAGTAAAAACCTGGACGGCGCAGAGAAGATGTCTCTCGGCGGGCCTTATGCAGTTCGCGCCTATAGTAACTCTTCTGCAAGTGCAGATAGCGCATGGATAGTCTCTCCCGGGTTCAGCTTTAGGATACCAGGTTTCAATGGGATGACAGGGCAGATCTTTTATGATTACGCTTCCGGTAAAGTACAGAAGTTTTCCAGGTATCCATCAAAAGTTAAACTTCGCGGCTACGGAGTTGGCTTAAGTTATGAATTTAACTCAAAATTATTTATCAATGCCAGTTATGCATGGCGTGACGGAAAAGATGAGTTACTAAGTTCACAAAATAAAGCCATGGGCTGGATTAATGCTGGTTATCGTTTTTGATTCAGTAAAAAGAGATGTATAAAATAACAGCAGTAAGTTGGTTAAAGATGAAAAGTCATTGGACACCACCAACGGCTAACTAAAGTTATTTAAAGTACAAAACATAAAAACCATGTTTAAAATCACCAGTTAAATAGATATATCAAGAATACATCAGGAACCAAAAGTAGAAATAATACTAAAATAGAATCACACGAAAAAATAAACTTTCTTTTATGGAAAAATTCACCTACCCTGCAACAAAACAATAAATGTAAAATTATTCATTACCAATGATGCATGACGCATCTTTATCAAAGCAAAAGGACTTCCGTTATGAAAATGAAAACCATCGCTTTAAACCCTATGGCACTTGCGGTCGCTATTGCTTTTACCGCCTCTGCTCATGCGGCGGGAACAGGCACCATCGTTAGCGGTAACGGTTCAATTAGCCAAAATCAAAATCATACTGTAGTGAAACAAAACACTGACAAGATGGTTATTAACTGGGACAATATGGACGTTGCCCAAAAAGAGATTTTACAGTTTGTTCAGCCGGGTAAAAACTCAGCCGTACTTAACCGTATTAACTCCCATGACCCCACCCAGATTAATGGCGCATTGCGTGCTAACGGTCAGGTATTTATCGTCAACCCTAACGGGGTATTAATCAATAATGGTGCATCCATTGACGTAGGTAGCCTGATTGCATCATCACTGGATATTCAAGACAGTGACTTTATGAAAGGAAACCTTACATTCTCTGGAAACGGCACGGGAACTGTTTCTAACCAGGGTACTATTTCCGCAGAGAGCTCAGTTGCACTGATCGGTGCCGGGGAAGTAAATAACAAAGGTACCATCACTACGGTTAAAGGGGGAGCTACCCTCGCCGCAGGCGAAGATATCACCCTTTCATTCCCGTCAATGGGTCTGATCAGTGTCAAGATTAATAAAGGCAGCCTGCGCGCACTGGTTAACAACGGTGGTATCATCCGCACGCCTAATGGCTCAATTGCACTGACCGCATGGGCAACTGATACACTGACCCGCAGTGTCATCAATAATACCGGTACGCTGGAAGCCGATCAGATTGTAATGCGTACTGACGGGGTTTACCTGGATAATATTGACAGCGCACAAGCTGGCGACATCAATATTGCTGGCACTGTAACTGGAAATACTATCCACGCCAGCGGTAGCAATATAAAAATCAATCAAAACGCAAGTGTCATTGCCAGTAAGAATATTAATCTCGATGGAAAAAATGTCCATATTGATGGTGATGCTTCATCGGACACACTGAAAATTAATGCAGATACTTTCTCCCAGGGTACCAACTCTTCACTATCTGCCTCAACCGCTAATTTTTATGGTGGCGACTTTGATCTCTCTTCAGGTAAAACCGATCTTGAAAATATCAATGTTTGGAATGCAAATTCATTAAATATCCATACAAATTCATACACTGATCTGGGTTATTCTGAACTCGCTACCAATCTGAATGTTGTCAGTACAGCTGATGTCGCTTTAAAGAACGTCTACGTCGGCGGTTCAGCAGTTATTGAAGCTGACAATATCAGAGCATTACCATCGCCATATGGTAGCTTCTCCTCTTTATTTAGTACTGAAGATATTACACTAAGGGCAAAAAATAACATTGACCTAAAAAACATCAGCGCCATTAATAAAACGTCAATTAAAACCGGTGGTAATCTCACGCTAGATGTACTTGCTGGAAGAGATATTAATGTTGATTCGACAGGATCAGTTAATTTCAAGGGTATTCATTCAGATGGAACTCTTAACATCGTAGCTCAACAAAACTTTAACACGAGCGGTAATATTTATTCCAAGTCAGATATGACGATAAGTGCTCGTAATATAAAAAACGCTGAATCATGGGGTTCAAATACGATCAAGAGTGACGGGAACATCACACTTACCGCAAAAGAAAACATTCACATTAATGATGTGATAGCTAATGCATATACCCCATGGGTAAAGACAATATCAGATGTTTCACTTTCAGCTAAAAATATCACTGCAAATATTATTACTACTGAAGGTAAAGTTAATCTTAATGCGGAAAATAATCTCCACACTGAAATGGTTAAATACGCATCAGATATTAATCTCAAAGCAGGAGGAAAAATCCAGACTGGGGAGTTACAATCCAGAGGTGCTATCACTATTGCTGCTGAAGGCGACGTTAATTTAATGCATAACGTTACTGCCGATAATGACCTCATTATTAACGGCGATAATATCAACGCACACCAATATAACTGGATGACGCCAGTAATTAAGAGCCAAAAAAATATCACACTCACCGCTAAAAATGATATTAATGTCCATCAGGTAATTTCAGAATCATATCGCTGGAACAACTATTTTAATGGGAATGTGCATCTCAGTGGGAAAAACATCTTTGCACGCAGTGTTGAATCCCTCGGAGATGCCACTGTTAATGCTACTAACAACGTTGTAATGCATACTATTTACGCAAACAATGTAGACATTTCAACAACTGGAAATATTGATGTTTCCAACGTGTATGGCTTTGATTCTGTAAATGCCACCTCGACTGATGGGAATATTAGATTTAATTATCTAGCCGCAACCCGCCATAAAAACCTGACAGCATCGAAAGGGGTAAATATTAATTATGACGAAAACAGATATCAATCATCATACTCCCCATGGTATTAATCTTAATATAATTTCACCTGTATAATATCAACATGTTTTTATTATCAGGTTAACTTCCCCCTTTCCTTCGGCAAGGGGGAAATTCCCTTCATCCGGTCATCCTGATTTTTACCAACCGGTGATGATAATTAACAGGCCTCAATATAAGATAATTTACCTTGCTTAAATAAATTGCAATATGAACATTTAAAATAGCGCTACAGAAATAAAATACTATTTCATGAAAACCTTAATATAATCCACCGGGGGGGGGTAATTTTAAAATCATCCATCCCACATGATGCATGACGCATCTTTATTAAACCAAAAGGACTTTCGTTATGAAAATGAAAACCATCGCTTTAAATCCTATGGCGCTTGCAGTCGCTATTGCTTTTACCGCCTCTGCTCATGCGGCGGGAACAGGTACCATCGTTAGCGGTAACGGTTCAATTAGTCAAAATCAAAATCATACTGTAGTGAAACAAAACACTGACAAGATGGTTATTAATTGGGACAATATGGATGTTGCCCAAAAAGAGGTTTTACAGTTTGTTCAGCCTGGTAAAAACTCAGCCGTACTTAACCGTATTAACTCCCATGACCCCACCCAGATTAATGGCGCATTACGTGCCAACGGTCAGGTATTTATCGTCAACCCTAACGGGGTATTAATTAATAATGGTGCATCCATTGACGTAGGTAGCCTGATTGCTTCATCACTGGATATTCAAGACAGTGACTTTATGAAAGGAAACCTTACATTCTCTGGAAACGGCACGGGAACTGTTTCTAACCAGGGTACTATTTCCGCAGAGAGCTCAGTTGCGCTGATCGGTGCCGGGGAAGTAAATAACAAAGGTACCATCACTACGGTTAAAGGGGGGGCTACCCTCGCCGCAGGCGAAGACATCACCCTTTCATTCCCGTCAATGGGTATGATCAATGTCAAAATTAACAAAGGCAGTCTGAGAGCATTGGTAAACAATGGTGGTATCATCCGCACGCCTAATGGCTCAATTGCACTGACCGCATGGGCAACAGATACCCTTACGCGCAGCGTAATCAACAATACCGGTACGATGGAAGCAGACCAGATAATAATGCGCACCGATGGCATATATCTGGAAAATAATAGTAGTGATATAGCTATCGCAGGTACTGTCGCGGGTAATACTATCCACGCCAGTGGTGGTAATATCAGCGTCAAAGATAACTCATTATTAAAAGGCCGTTACCTAACAATTCTTGATGCCAGTAAAAAAGATGGTCACGTCGAATTTGGAAAGTCAACCATCCAGACGGGAATATTAACAATAAAGGCAGACAACGTCCTGGCAGGTGCTGAAGGTCAGGGGCCTGACTTACGAGGAAGCAAGCGCATTGACATTCTGACCAAATCGAATGATTTGGTTATTGGTGATAATTCAGCTAAAACTGCTGATGATTTAATCGCAGGTAAGAGCGTCATCAATGACAATATGGTCAACAGCATTTCCAAATCTGACGCTGTTTTGACTGTTAAAAGTAATGCTAAAAATATCGATTTAGATAATGCTAATGTTAATTATGGAAAACTGCGTATCCATAACTGGTCAGATGATAGCAGCATCAATATTAAGAGTTCAGTTAAAGGCCACTCTCTGGAGCTGGCTGGAAATAAATTTTCACAATCTGAAGGTGCTGATATCAATATGGCAGTTTCATTTTCCGCATCGGTGAATAAAGATATTAATCTGAATGCCAATATTAATGCCAATAATCAAATCATGCTCAAAAGTACACAGGGTAATATAAGCCAGGCAGCTGGAAATAAAAGTGACGCCATGGTGGTTGATTACAGCGGAATAAATATCAAGGTTGATGGTGATATTTCAACGAAATACCTCAACATCAATGCGGAAAAATTCTCCCAGGGAACCAAATCTTCTCTATTAGCAAAGTCGACTAACTTCTATGGCGGGGATTTTGACCTCTCCTCAGGTAAAACAGATCTTGCAAACATCAATATGTGGAATGCAAAATCATTAAATCTTAACACTGATTCACACACTAACTTAGGTGACTCTCAACTTTCCTCTGATCTAAATGTTGTCAGTACAGCTGATGTTAGCTTACAAAACCTTTACATTGGAGGTTCTACACTTATTAAGGCTAACAATATCATCGGATTACCTTCGCCATATGGCGGTAACTCGTCTCTGGTAAGTGATAAAGATATTTCATTAACCGCAAAAAACAATATTAACATCGAAACTGTAAACTCGATGAATAATGTTTCGATTAAATCTGGTGGCAACGCTACGCTGGGCACGCTCAGTGGGGTAGACATCGATGTTGACACTATTGGTTCAGTCAATTTGAAAGGTCTTCATTCAGGCAACACACTTAATATCGCAGCAACAGAAGATGTTAACTTTGCTGGAGATATTTACTCAAAATCTGACATGAATATTAGCGCGAATAACATTCAAACATCTAAATCATGGATTCATAATACCATTCGTAGTGATGGGGATATTACATTTACTGCAAAAAACGACATTAACATTCATGATGTTGTAGCTCACTCATATAATCCATGGCTGGCAGATATATCTGATATTTCAATGTCAGCAAAAAACATCATCACAAATGCTATTACGACAGAAGGCAAAGTTAAGCTTAATGCGGCAAATAATATCTTAACTGAAGTCATCAGATATGCTTCAAATATTGACCTCAATGCAGGAGGAAAAGTTCAGGCCGGTGATTTATTCTCCAAAGGCGGTATCAGTATCGCTGCTAAAGGGGATGTTAATTTATTAACTGGAATCAGTGCAGTTGATAACATCACTATTAGTGGTAATAATATCAATGCCACCCCATATTACTGGGGCCAACCTGTTATTAAAGGCGCTAAAAACATTACACTCAATGCTAAAAATGATATTAATGTCAATGATATAGCTTCAGAACCTGATTACTGGTATAACCATTCTATTGGGAATGTGTATCTTAATGGCAAAAATGTTAATGCACGCAGCGTTTCAACTATTGGCGATGCCTATATTAATGCTACGAATCGAGTTGCAATGGATAGTATTTATGCCGAAAATGTAAATATTACCTCAAGAAACAACATTGATATTAATAATGTTTATGGGCTTGAATCTATAAATGCAAAATCTACAGCTGGTCGCATTAACTTTGATTACCTGGGATTAACGAGTTATAAAAACCTAAGCGCAGCTAAAGGAGTAAATATTAACTATGACGAAAACAGATATCAATCACAATACTACCCATGGTATTAATCTGAATATAATTTCACCTGTATAATATCAACATAATTTATTATAACAGGTTAACTTCCCCCTTTCCTTCGGTAAGGGGGATAATACCTTCATCCAGTCCCCCCGATTTTTACCAACCTCTGATGATAATTAACAGACTTTAAAAAAAGGTGATTTACTTTGTATAAGTAAATTGCAATATGAATATTTAAAGTAGCGCTATAGAAATAAAAACACTTTCTCATGAAAACCTTAATTTAATTCAACTGGGAATAATTATAAAATAAACCATCCTACATGATGCATGAAGCATCATTATAAAAATCCCCAAAAAAGGACTTACGTTATGAAAATGCGGAAAATTTCCCTAAACCCAATGGCGCTTGCAATCGCCATCGCTTTTACCTCCACTGCTCATGCAGCAGGAACAGGCACCATCGTTAGCGGTAACGGTTCAATTAGCCAAAATCAAAATCATACTGTAGTGAAACAAAACACTAACAAGATGGTTATCAACTGGGACAATATGGATGTTGGCCAAAAAGAAATTTTACAGTTCGTCCAGCCGGATAAAAGATCCGCCGTACTCAACCGCATCAATTCACTTGATCCTACTCAGATTGATGGCGCACTGACTGCCAATGGTCAGGTGTATATCGTCAACCCTAATGGTGTCTTAATTAATAAGGGTTCCACCGTAAACGTAGGCAGCCTGATTGCCTCATCTCTGGACATTAAAGATAGTGACTTCATTAAAGGGAATCTCACATTCTCGGGAGGTGGCGAAGGAACAGTATCCAACCAGGGTGTTATTTTATCACAGAGTGAAGTTGCGCTAATCGGTGCAGGTGAAGTCAATAACCATGGCGAGATCACCACTAATTTAGGCGGTGCGGTTCTGGTAGCTGGCGATGATATCACCCTGTCATTTATGGGGTTTGGTTTAATCAATGTGAAAATAAATAAAGGCAGCCTGAGAGCATTAGTTAACAACGGCGGAATCATCCGTACGCCTGGTGGACAAATAGCGCTGACCGCATGGGCAACTGATACTCTGACGCGCAGTGTCATCAATAACACCGGCACGCTGGAAGCAAACCAGGTTGTAATGCGCACTGACGGAGTTTACCTTGAGAATAATGACAAAGACATAACTATCGCTGGTACTGTTACTGGAACCAGAATCTTCGCCAGCGGCGGGAACGTCAACATCAAAGATAATGCATTAATTAAAGGTCGTTTAAATACGAACATTGCGGCCAATAACCAGGATGGTTACGTAGAATTTGGTAAATCAACTGTTGAGACAGCGAGTTTATCAATCAATGCAGATAACGTCCTGGCAAAAGCCGAAGGTCAGAAACCAGATTTCACAAGAACCAAACGAGTTGATATTACCACCAACTCAAATGACCTGGTGATTGGTGATGGTATAGCTAAAACCTCTGGTGACTTGATCGCAGGAAAGAGCATCATCAATGAAAGTCTGGTAAACAGCATTTCAAAATCTGATGCTGTGCTGACTGTTAGAAACAATGCTAAGAATGTCGAACTGGGTAATACCAACGTAAATTATGGAAAACTGGCCGTCCATAACTGGTCACAGGATAACAATATCAATATTAAGGATTCAGTTAAAGGACACTCTTTGGAATTGCGTGGCCTCAACTTGATACAATCTAAAGGTGCTGATGTAAATATGGACGATGTTTTTTCCGCATCGATTATAAATAACACCAATCTGAATGGTAATATTAATGCCAATAACGAAGTTAAAATTACAGGTTCACAGGGGAATATAATTCAGTCTGCGGGTAGTAAAGTTAACTCTTCATCAGTTGATTATAGTGCTAAAAACATTAGACTAGATGGCGATACTTCATCGTACCACCTTGATATCAATGCAGATAAATTTACCCAGGGTGAAAAATCATCACTTTCAGCATCAAATGCTAACTTCCACGGTGGAGATTATGACCTCTCTTCAGGCGAGACCGATCTTGCAAAGATTAAAATGTGGAATGCAAAATCATTAAATCTGAAGACAAACTCATACACCAACCTGAGCGACTCCACGCTCTCTTCCGATCTTAAGGTTGTCAGTACAGCAGATGTCGGTTTACTTAATGTCAATGCTGGCGGTTCAGCACATATTGAAGCTGACAATATCATCGCCTTCGCGCCATCATATGGGAAGACCTCCGCTTTAACTAGTGATAAAGATATTGCATTGAAAGCAAAAAACAATATTGAAATTCAAGATGTAAAAGCCAGTAAAGATGTATCTGTCAAAGCCGGTGGCGACATCACGCTTGACATGCTTTCCGGTTCGAATATAGATGTTGCCTCAATTGGCACAACAAGTCTAAAAAGTGTTTACTCCGATAACGCTTTGAATGTTGTAGCTAAAAAAGATATTAATATGAGTGGTTATGTTTACTCAGGAAGCGACATGAATATGAGCGCTAACAATATTTACAATAAACTAGTTCCAAATCTCATCGAAAGCCATGGAAATATTACCCTAAATGCAGAAAACAGCATTAGCGTTAATAATTTAATAGCTAATTCAGACTACTCATGGATGGGAAAACACTCTAACATTTCCATGACAGCCAAAAATATCTCGACTAATGATATTATGACAGAAGGTGATATTAAACTTAATGCAGAACAAAATATCAATGCTCAAGCACTAAGATTCGCTTCTAACATTGACCTCCATGCAGGAAAAAAAGTAAAAACTGGTGTAATCCAATCCTGGGGGAATATCAGCATTTCTGAAGGGAAAAAATAATATTCATGCTGTAAATGAGAACTCTTTCTCTCTTTCAAGACTGAATGCTAAAATTATTTTATAATTTTACGCCCCTTTCACTCAGTGGAAGGGGCGATTTTGTTATAAAGCACTGCTTATTAAAATTGAGAGCGTAATAGGTTAACCTGTGATGCCACCTCTCGCAGGAGGGTTATCAAAGTTTACTCTTTTCATCAATATTACTATTTTGTAATTTGTGATCTGCTTCGCATTAACAGAGCATCAGCCTCATTAACAACCTTAAAATTATGGGTGCCGATAAGAATATTCATACTAATAATGATAGCGATCAAGTACCAACCTCCCCTTCCGTCGGTATGATCTGAGCCATAACAGATAAGAACGATGTGCGAACTAATGCCCGCAGATAACGCTGATTCGCTCGCTCTTCTCGCGCTTGTCTGCACAATAATGACGCTTCCTGCGTGAAGCTTTAGATTGAGGCCGCGATGCGCTACAACATCAGTGCCCGTCTTATTTATGACGCTACGGACGGCACCCTTACGCTTCCTGAAAGCAATGAACCTGACAGCCAGCTGTCGATTACCTCCAGCGCATTGCTCTACTTTTTCCTGTGCAACCCCCAGGTCATCAGCCGCGATGATGTTCTCAAGAGGGTATGGGATGACAATGGGCTAACGTCATCCAACGCTAACCTCAACCAATATCTGAGCATGCTGCGTAAAACCTTCCGACTCTATGATATTGATAATATTATCATCACCGTTTCACGCGGGTATTTACAGCTCAATCCGGATATTGCCATTGAACAGCTGGATCTGCCGCCACAGTCGTTCGGGGAGGCAGAATCGTTCTCTGAGACGCCCGGCAATGAGCATGAGCCGCCTGTTGTGCTTTCCAGACCGCTTTCGGCACATGAACGCGGTGTTTGCTGGTATATCGCCGGTGTCTGCCTGCTGACTATCGCTGTGTTGCTGGTTTTTTTAAGCTCAATTGGCAGCAAAGCATCCCATCCCATCACCCTTACGCAGATGCCTCATGGCCAGTGTGAAATTGTTGCCAGCGATGAGATGCTGCGATCTGTGAGTGGCACTATTTACGGAAAAAATTTCGATGCCGTACGCCAGGGGCTGGATTTAGCGTGCAAACCAGGTGAACGCTTTGTTTTTTTCTATGGTGACCGGTTAGATAACCATAATCTTGGCCGTGTTTTTCTCGCTCACTGCGCAAGCCATGAAGATAATCCGTTCGGATACTGCGATAACTATTTTTATTACTCATGGAAGTCGTGATGAAACTTGCTCCCCGTCCGTTTTTCGCTCTCTGTACGCTGTTTTTTTTCTGCGCCGCCGGCTTCAGTGCGTGGAAGCTGCTGCCAACAAAAAATGCCGGAGTGATGCGCTGCTCCAGCCGGGCCATAATGCGCTTTGAGAACATGGAAAAAGAGAACGTTAATGGCAATATCCATTTTAACTTTGGCGCCAACGGCAAAGGCTCGATGGTAGTTGAAGGCTACACTGATTCCGCCGCCGGATGGCTCTATCTGCAACGCTATGTCAAATTCAACTATGTCAGTAAGCGTATCTCACTGACAGAACGCCACTATCTGATCAGCAATTGGGAATCCAGTGCATCATCGATTGATGAGTCGCCGGATGTTATCTTCGCTTACTTTATGCGTGAGATGTCTGACAGCCGTGACGGCCTGCTGTTGAACGCGCAGAAACTCAATGAAAAGGCCATCCTGCTCAGTTCCATCAACTCCCCTCTCTTTATCTGCAACCTGAAATCCGGCAGTAAATTTGACTAACATCACACTGTGGTTTTCATCCCGACGCCCCTCCCCTTATATAACTATTTTTCGTATTTAGCCTGCGTCCTAAAACATGATCTTCCCCACACTTAATACGTGCGGCCACCACCACAAATTCGCATTAAATTATCAAGTTTTTAACAACTTCAGCCACGCCATTATTTGGCGAAAAACCCGCCATAGCCATCATATAGAGCTTAAATAAAAACAGCATAAATACATAAACGGGATGCTAAAAACACCTTATTAAAAGCATAAAAAACTAAATACTTCCGTTAAGTGGATTTAAATTCCATTCAATATCTCATTCCCTATAGTAAAAAACGAACACCGATTCTGCGTAATAACGCTATGACGCGGACGGTTTCCCCAAATCACAAAACCTGTCTGGAGGAGATCACCATGGGTGATGCATTAGGACTCATCGAAACCAAAGGTCTGGTGGCCTGTATAGAAGCAGCTGATGCGATGTGTAAAGCCGCCAACGTTGAGCTGATCGGCTATGAAAACGTCGGTTCAGGGCTGGTCACCGCGATGGTGAAAGGCGATGTCGGTGCAGTGAAAGCAGCGGTGGACTCGGGCGTGGAATCGGCGCAGCGCATTGGTGAAGTGGTGACCTCGCTGGTCATTGCACGACCACATAACGACATCAACAAAATTGTCATTAAACACAAGGCCTGAGGGCCAGGAGAGCACAAATGGGTGATGCATTAGGTCTGATTGAAACCAAAGGTCTGGTCGCCTGCATTGAAGCGGCAGATGCGATGTGTAAAGCCGCCAACGTTGAGCTGATTGGCTATGAAAACGTCGGTTCTGGCCTGGTTACCGCGATGGTGAAAGGTGATGTTGGCGCGGTAAAAGCGGCGGTGGACTCGGGCGTGGAATCGGCGCAGCGCATTGGTGAAGTGGTGACTTCGCTGGTCATTGCCCGCCCGCATAACGACATCAGTAAGATCGTCTCACATTACAAAATCGCAGAATAACCGGAGAACAACTGATGAAAGAAGCACTTGGTCTGATTGAAACCAAAGGTCTGGTGGCCTGCATAGAAGCAGCGGATGCGATGTGTAAAGCCGCCAATGTTGAGCTGATTGGTTACGAGAACGTTGGTTCAGGTCTGGTAACCGCGATGGTGAAAGGCGACGTTGGCGCAGTAAAAGCCGCCGTTGACTCCGGCGTGGAATCAGCGAAACGAATTGGCGAAGTCGTCACTTATCGGGTGATTGCACGGCCACATAACGATATTGAGAAAATCGCAGCACAGCACAAAGCATGACCTGACCGGTAACGCCCCATCCCCACTCTTTTAGTCTGAAGAAGGATAGACTCATGATCGAACTGGATTACGATTTGCGCTCCCGACAGCATGTCCGGGAACTGGTACGTAGCGCCAAAAAGGCCCAGGCAACGCTGGCTACTTTTACGCAACAGCAAATCGACGCCATTGTGAAAAACGTGGCCCAGGAGGCTGCACATCACGCCGAATCGCTGGCGAAAATGGCCGCAGAAGAGACCGGTTTTGGCAACTGGCAGGATAAAGTTCTGAAGAACCGTTTTGCCTCGCTGCGCGTTTACGACGCGATTAAAGATATAAAAACCATCGGCATCATTCATGACGATCAGATAAATAAAGTGATGGATGTGGGCGTGCCGCTGGGAGTGATTTGTGCACTGGTGCCGTCAACCAATCCAACTTCTACCGTTATCTACAAAGCACTGATTGCCCTGAAAGCCGGCAACGCGATTATCTTCTCTCCGCATCCTGGAGCTCGCCAGTGCAGCTTGAAAACCATTGAAATCGTTAAACGTGCGGCAGAAGCAGCAGGTGCCCCCGCCGGATGTGTTGATACCATTAGTGAGCTGACGCTGGAGGCCACTTCCGAGCTGATGCACAGCAAAGAGGTGTCGTTAATTCTGGCCACCGGCGGTGAAGGAATGGTACGTGCAGCCTATGCCTCCGGCACCCCAACCATCAGCGGCGGTCCGGGAAACGGCCCGGCATTTATCGAACGCAGCGCCGATATTCATCATGCAGTGAAAGATATTATTACCAGTAAAACCTTCGATAACGGCGTGATCTGCGCCTCCGAGCAGTCGATAATCGTTGAACGTTGCATTTACAACGAAGTGATCCGCGAGCTGGAATCTCAGGGCGCGTATTTTATGAACGAAAGCGAAGCAGCGAAAATCGCCTCCCTGCTGCTGCGCCCTAACGGCTCTATCAACCCAAAAGTGGTTGGCAAATCTGCGCTGACCCTCAGCCAGATGGCCGGGTTCAGTATCCCCACCAGCACCCGCGTACTGATTGCCGAGCAGAGCGTCGTCTCTCGCCAGAACCCCTACTCCAGAGAAAAACTATGCCCGGTTCTCGGTCTCTATGTTGAAGAGGACTGGAAGGCAGCGTGTCAGCGCGTAGTGGAACTGCTGACTAACGAAGGTCTCGGCCATACCCTGGTGATCCATACCCGTAATCAAGACGTCATTCGCCAGTTTAGCCTTGAAAAGCCGGTAAACCGCATTTTGGTTAACACACCAGCAGCGCTGGGTGGCATTGGTGCAACCACCAATCTGAATCCGGCACTGACCCTGGGTTGCGGTGCCGTCGGCGGTGGCTCCAGCTCCGATAACGTTGGCCCGATGAACCTGCTGAACATCCGCAAAGTTGGCTACGGCGTTCGCTCCATTGAAGAACTACGCAGCCCAGGCAGCCGCCCTGAACCACAGCCAGCAAGAGTGGTACCAGGTGACAATCCGTGCCACAGCATCCTCGATGATGTTCGTTTCGCTCCACCATCTGCAAATGCACCTGTCACCAGCAGCACAGCTGCAGCAGACGACCGTTTCACGACCGCCGCCAGCAGCGCCGCTCAGGGTGAAATTACCGAACAAAATGTGGAACGCGTTATTCGTCAGGTGCTGGAAGGCCTGGGAAAATAACGCACTGAAATAAGGCGATAAAACAATGATTCTCGCAAAGGTAACCGGACATGTCGTCGCTACGCAAAAAAGCGATGAGCTACGCGGCAGCAACCTGCTGCTGGTCACTAAATTAGATGATGACCAGCAGCCGATGAAAGACCAGACCTGGGTCGCGGTCGATAGCGTTGGAGCAGGTATGCACGACATCGTGCTGGCTGAGGAGTATTTCGCGCTTAACAAAGACCGCTACAAAGCCATGTCGGTGGTGGCCATTGTCGAGAAAGTGTTTCGGGATCGCTGAGGAGTTAATAACCAATGAGTGAATTTTTGCTGAAACCCCGGATCCGCTTTGGTCAGGACGCACTGACCGTGCTGAACGAGCTGCCCGCCCGTAGCGTACTGCTGGTAACCGATCAGGCGATGGTTAAGTTTGGCCTCGCCGGTCGCGTAATGCAGATGCTGCAACCACGCGGCATCGCCTTACAGGTCTGGGACGACGTGGTGGCCGATCCGGATATCGCCACCGTGGTACGCGGTATGAAGCTGATGGACAACAGCTATCCGGATACGGTTATCGCCCTTGGCGGTGGTTCGGTAATTGATGCAGCCAAAGCGGTTATTTTCGCCCTGGCAAAAACCCGTCCGGACGCTCAACGCCAGCGCCCTTGCTTCGTGGCAATTCCCACCACCAGCGGTACCGGTTCAGAAGTTACCGCTTTTTCGGTGGTGAAAGCTCACGCTGAAAAACTGGTGCTGGTGGATCCTTCTCTGCTGCCGGATATCGCTATTCTTGACCCGGCGCTGGTGGCCTCAGTACCTCCCGCCATCACCGCCGACACCGGTATGGACGTGCTTTGTCACGCGCTTGAAGCCTATGTTTCACGCGCTGCCAGCGATTTTTCTGACGCACTGGCAGAGAAGACGGTACAGCAGGTGTTCCGCTATCTGCCTACCTGCTGGCGTAGCGGTGACAACCTGCTGGCACGGGAAAAAATGCATAACGCTTCCTGCATGGCTGGCATGGCATTTACCAATGCATCCCTCGGAATTACTCATAGCCTCGCCCACGCATTAGGCGGCGTATTCCGCGTACCCCATGGCCGCGCTAATGCGCTGTTGATGGCGGAAGTCGTGGCATGGAACGCCGACTATCAGGGGGAGTGTGACACAGAAGCCGCCCGCAAATATGCCCGTCTGGCACACCTGCTGGATCTGCCTGCACAAACCCCACGGCAGGGCGTGACCAGCCTGCTGGTGGCTATCAGGGCGCTGAAAGATGAGATGGCCATGCCTGATGGCATCCGCGATACCGGGATCAAGGCCACCGATTTTGAACACCAGCTGCCGGAAATGGTAGGCCAGGCGCTGCGCGACAGCTGTACCCCAACCAATCCGCGCACGCCTGACGCTCAGGGATTAATTGATATCTATCGCCGGGCATGGATCGGCCAACCTGAACAAGATTAAAAAATTGGAGACTCTACCATGGCAAATTACAGCCTAACGCCACGCGTCAAAGTGCTGGCAGAACGTTTACTCACTCATAAAAGCACGCTGTGTACTGAACATGCCTCGCTGCTGAACGTCCTTGATAACGATATCGCTGGCGTACCCGCCGCCGTAAAACCAGCACGACGCTTCTATGAACTGATGCGCCAGCTGCCGCTCAACATCAGCCCTGATGAACTGATCGTCGGCAACCAGACCCGTAAACCACACGGGGCGGTTTTCCATGACGAGAGCACTGCGCAGCGCGCATCGGTCTTTCAGTTCCTTAATCTCAACAGCGATCTGGACTCAGCGGATTATAAGCTGGTGATCGAAAAAGGCGTGCTGGCGATCAAACACCAGCTCGAAGAGAAAACTCGCTCGCTGGGCAGTGCCGTCAGCCGCAGCAGTATGGATGAGGTTAACGGCTGCCGCGCAGCGATCTATGCCTGCGACGGCCTGCTCGCTCTGGCACAGAATCTGGCCAGTAGCGCTGAAACTCTGGCCGCCGCCGAAAGTAATGCATTCCGCCAGGCCGAACTGCTCGACAGCGCCGCTATTCTGCACCATGTTCCGGCCCATCCGGCACGTAACTTTAAAGAAGCCTGCCAGGCATTCTATCTGTTCCAGCTGGCGCTACAGCTGGATAATGGCAGCTACGCAGTGAATCCGGAAGGAGCTGACAAAGCCCTGCTCTCCTGGTATCAGCGCGATATTGACAGTGGCCATCTTACTCCTCAGCAGGCCTATGAGATCGTCGAGAGCCTGTGGTTTAAACTGGCAGAATTAAGCGAAGTTCGCGCTGCCAGCGCTATCGATGGCTATCCAATGTTTGACGCCCTGCGCCATGGTTCCAGCCTCGACGATGCCAGCGTGGTGATTAATCCGCTGTCAGAGATGTTCCTGAGTGCACAGCGTAACCTCAGCGCCCTGAACCTGCCGGTACGCCTGTTCAGCAGCGTTCAGGCCGTGTCTGCTGCGCCATTTGCCGCTTACAGCAACGCGGCGGTGATGGAAGGATTAACCCCGCGCCTGCAACGCCTGCGCAATAATTACCTCGAGGCACGCCCGAGCGTCTCAATCTATCGTGCGCTGGCCTTTACCAAGGTGGTCAAAGCCAATCCGGGAATGCCAACCATTCTGTTACGCGCTAAAGCCTTCCGCCATGCCTGTGAAACCGCGCCGATTCTTATCCAGGACGATGAGTTGATTGTCGGCCACCCGTGCGGTAAAGCACGTGCTGGCGCATTTTCACCCGATATAGCCTGGCGTTGGGTTCGTGACGAACTGGACACCATGAGCACACGCCCGCAGGATCCGTTTGAGATCAGCGAAGAAGATAAAAAGACGATTCGCGAAGAGATTGTGCCGTTCTGGGAAGGCCGCTCGCTGGATGAAATTTGTGAAGCGCAATATCGTGAGGCCGGCGTTTGGGAGTTCAGCGGCGAAACGTTCGTCAGCGACCTCTCCTATCACCAGATTAACGGCGGCGGCGATACCTGCCCGGGCTACGACGTCCTGTTATTCACCAAAGGAATGAACGGTATTAAAGCTGACGCGCAGAACCGTCTTGCGCAGTTAAGCATGGAGAACCCGGAAGATATCGACCGTATTTACTACTATAAAGCGGCGATTGAAACCTGTGATGGGGTGATTAATTATTCCCATCGCATCGCATCTCACGCCCGTGAACTGGCGGCTAAAGAGCAGAATGCCCAGCGTCGCGCCGAACTTCTGACCATTGCTGAAGTAAACCAGAATGTACCGGCTAATCCACCTAAAACCTTCCAGGAAGCGTTGCAGAGTATCTGGACCGTCGAGTCACTGTTTGAAGTGGAAGAGAACCAGACCGGGCTGTCGCTGGGGCGCGTTGACCAGTACTGCTACCCGATGTTTGAAGCCGATATCCGCGAAGGGCGTCTGACCCATGAAGGCGCACTGGAGATGATGCAGGCCTTTATCATCAAATGTGCCGAACTGATGTGGATGTCCAGCGAGCTGGGAGCGAAGTACTTCGCCGGTTATCAACCGTTTATCAACCTGACCGTTGGCGGCCAGAAACGTACCGGTGGCGATGCCTGTAACGACCTGACCTATCTGATTATGGACGCGGTGCGCTTTGTGAAGGTTTATCAGCCATCGCTGGCCTGCCGTATTCACAACCAGTCCCCGATAAAATATATGGAAAAAATCGTCGACGTGGTGAAAGCAGGTATGGGCTTCCCGGCCTGCCACTTCGATGACTCGCATATCAAGATGATGCTGCGTAAAGGCTTCGATTTCGAAGACGCCCGTGACTACTGCCTGATGGGCTGCGTTGAGCCGCAGAAATCTGGCCGTATCTATCAGTGGACATCGACCGGCTATACCCAGTGGCCAATCGCTATTGAGTTCGTACTTAACCGCGGTCGCATGGTGCTGTTTGACAGCTATCAGGGACTGGATACCGGCGACCTGCGCGAGCTGCGCACCTTTGAAGAGTTCGATGCTGCGGTGAAAAAGCAGATTGAGCATATCGTCCGCCTGTCGGCAATCGGTACGGTCATCAGCCAGCGCGTCCACCGTGATGTGGCACCAAAGCCGCTGATGTCGCTGCTGGTAGAAGGCTGCATGGAGAGTGGTAAAGACGTCGCCGCAGGGGGTGCCATGATCAACCACGGCCCGGGGCTGATCTTCTCCGGTCTGGCGACCTATGTCGACTCCATCGCCGCCATTCGCAAGCTGGTGTATGAAGATAAAAAATACACTCTTGAGCAAATCCGTGATGCCCTGCTGGCTAACTTTGAAGGTTACGAAGCGCTGCGCCGCGACTGCCTGAATGCGCCGAAGTACGGAAATGACGATAACTACGTCGATCAGTACGCGCTCGATATCACCGAGTGGACAGAGAGAGAGTGCCGTAAGTACAAGATGCTCTACTCCCTCCTCAGCCATGGCACTTTATCTATCTCAAATAATACGCCGATTGGTGAACTGACTAACGCCACGCCGAACGGACGCCTCGCATGGATGCCACTCTCTGACGGCATCAGCCCGACGCAGGGCGCGGATAAACATGGCCCGACCGCGATTATTAAGTCTGTAAGCAAAATGAACGTGGAAACCATGAATATCGGTATGGTGCACAACTTTAAGTTCCTGAAAGGGTTGCTGGATACCACTGAAGGGCGTCAGGGACTGATCACTCTGCTGCGCACCGCCTCAATTCTCGGCAACGGCCAGATGCAGTTCAGCTATGTCGATAACGAAGTACTGAAAAAAGCGCAGCAAGAACCGGAGAAATACCGCGATCTGATTGTACGCGTCGCCGGATACAGCGCCTACTTCGTCGAGCTGTGCAAAGAAGTTCAGGACGAAATCATTAGCCGTACGGTTATTGAGAAGTTCTGATAAAGAGACGGAAGTTAATGGACAAGGACGTCCGCGCTTATCTGTAGGGGGCAAATGTGATCGCAACTCAAGAATTAACAGGCCGAATTTTCAATATCCAGAAATATTCGATCTACGACGGTGATGGTATTCGCACACTGATTTTTTTTAAGGGCTGCAATATTCGCTGCCCATGGTGTGCCAACCCGGAAGGGTTAACCAGCCAGTTTCAGGTGATGTTCTCGCAGGAAAAATGTATTAACTGTGGCGATTGCGTCAACGTCTGCCCAACTGCCGTTCATTATCGTGCAGAAGAAAATGGTGAAATAAAGCATTTTATCGACCGGAATAAAGAGTGTATCGGCTGTCGTAAATGTGAAGAGATATGTACCCAGCGTGCATTAGATATTGTGGGTAAAGATGTCACCGTCAGCGAGCTGATGGATATTATCATGCAGGACTATGATTTTTATGTCTCATCCGGCGGTGGCGTCACCATTGGCGGCGGCGAGATGAGCCTGCAAACCGATTTCGCTGTGGCTTTATTTAGCGAATGCAAAAAGATGATGATTAATACCGCCGTTGAAACCCAGGGGACAACATCATTAGCAAATTATCAAAAACTGGCCCCGGTTACCGATACCTTCTTATTCGATATTAAAGAGATTAACAGTGAACACCACCATGCATTATTTGGCATCAGCAATGAGGGTATTCGCCGCAATCTGGAATGGCTGGTTGATTACGGTGCCAATGTTATTGTCCGCATGCCGCTGGTACGCGGCTACAACGACTCCTGGGGCGCCATTACCGGCGCTATAGATTATGTGAAAAAGTTAGCGAAACGCGGAAATATCCGCCGCATCGATATGCTGCCCTATCACCAGCTGGGCCGTAAAAAATATGAACGGCTGGGTATGTCTTATCCCATGACTGAAGATCCTTCATATACCCCAGAGGAATTAAACCAACTGGAAACGTTTTTCGGGCAATTTGATTTTGATATTCGCCTGGTTCGCCATTAACAGGAGTTCATAATGAAAAGTTTAGGCGTCATTGAAACACGAGGATTTGTCGCTGCCATTCAGGCGGTTGATGCTGCCTGTAAAGCTGCCGGAGTTAACTGTATCGGCTATCGGAAAGTAGGGTCTGGAATTGTCAGCGTCTGCTTTGAAGGTGAAATTAGCGCCATCCATACCGCTATTGAGCGCGGAGTTGCCGTCACCGCAGCGGAGCACCACGTCAGCTCACTGGTTATCGCCCGTCCGGAACGCTGCGTTGTCGAAGCATTAAGCACGCTGAAAGGGATGCCATCCCCGGCGGCCAAAGCTGAACTATCTGCTGCGGTAAAAACTGAAGAACAGGCGCCCCTCCCGGCTGCAAGCGTAGCGCCTGCCACGCAGCCGACTCTACCCGGCGAAGCGGAAGAAACGACCACAACCAGGAAAGGGAAGAAGGCATGATCGACACCCTGCTGTGTGAAAAAATCGTCAGCCGCCTGATCCATACCGCGCCTGCAATCCCGGTGGGCGTCTCAAACCGCCATGTGCATCTGTCACAGCCTGACGTTGAAACCCTGTTTGGCGAGGGCTACTCCCTTACCGAGCTTAAACCACTGCGCCAGCCGGGTCAGTTTGCCGCCAGAGAGTGTGTGACGGTGGTCGGCCCCAAAGGTTCACTGACCAGTGTTCGCGTTCTCGGGCCAACACGGCCCGTTTCCCAGCTGGAAATCTCCCGCTCTGACTGCTTTACGCTCGGGGTAAAGGCCCCGGTGCGTGAATCCGGCCATCTTGATAACAGCGGCGGTGCGTTACTGATTGGCCCGGCGGGTCATGTCGAACTGCATTCACAGGTAATTTGCGCCTGGCGTCATATCCATATGTCACCGCAGGATGCGCGCCAGCTGAATGTGGTTAATGGCCAAAAAGTCAGTGTACGCAGCAACGGTGAACGCCAGCTCACCTTTGATGAAGTGGTTGTGCGGGTACGTGAAGACTTCGTTCTGGAGTTTCACATCGATACCGAAGAGGCCAACGCCGCAGGTCTGAAAAACGGCGCACAGGTCACCCTGATAGGTTAACGGAGGCTGCTATGACCGATGAACAGATCGAACGCCTGGTCACGAACATCCTTCACCGGCTACAGCCGCCGGTACTGGTGATGGTCACCGATGCAGAAGGTTACCGGCAGCAGATCTGCCGTCGGCTGGCAACCAGCGGGCAGCGTATGCAGCTGGCGCTTGATGACACGATCGCCGACAGCGCGCAGTGGCAAAAGACTGGCGAAGTGCTGCCAGCGCATGTCTGGCATAAAGCGCTACCGTCTGAACCCTATCGCGCGCTGCTGCTGCCGTTTCTCGACTATCCGCTGGCGGCACAGCTGGTGAATGGCAACCTGCAAAGCCCCGTCGCGCAGCGCCTGCATGATGCCCTGCTGGCAGGGATCCCGGTGCTGGCGCTGCGTTATCACTGCGATCCCGAGAGTGAACTTAACCAGCTGTGCGGCGTGAAGGCAAACTCAGCTTACGCCGCAAAGATCCAGTCAACTCTGTCACAGCTGGCCGCAGCTGGCGTGACGTTATGCACTATGAATGAACTGCTGAATATTCTGGCATCAGACCAGCCTGAAGCCACGCCAGTCGGGTTTCCGCGCCGATATCTTACGGTGACAGATGTAGAAATGAACCCATCACTGGCAACGACTCCTGATGCCCTTTTGACCGACGCCGCGAAAGATTTTTTAAACGAGAGAAAAATTTAACCTTAATTTTAATCTGACCCTGGAGCTTTAATATGTCTTCGAAAACAAAATGCTGGTTATGGATGCTGCTGGTTATCCTTTCCGAAACATCCGCCACTTCTACGCTCAAAATGTTCAGTAACAGTGAAGGTGGAACCAAAATAGCGTTGCTGGTGCTGCTGGTCTTACTTTATTGCGTCTGCTACTACTCGCTATCCCGTGCGGTAAAAGATATTCCCGTCGGCCTCGCATACGCCTCCTGGTCCGGTACCGGCATTCTGGTGGTCTCCACCCTCGGAATGACGTTTTATGGCCAACATCCGGACACCGCCGCAATAATCGGTATGGCTGTTATTGCCAGCGGGATCGTCATCATGAACCTCTTTTCCAAAATGGGGCATGAGGAGAACGAAGAGCAATCCTCTACAACGACAACTTCGCCAAACTAAAACATCGCCAACTAACAGGAAAGGAATAGCATATGTTTAATCTTGGATTTTTATGGCTGGCGCTGTCAATCGGCTCCGAAATTACCGGCACCTCGATGATCAAAAAAACTAACGGCTTTAGTAAACTGGCGCCGTCAGTGCTGGTTATCTTCGCCTATGCTCTGTGCTACTACGCTCTGACCCGCGCCATGAACACTATCCCGGTCGGTGTCGCCTACTCTCTGTGGTGCGGATTTGGTATCGTCGGTGTGACGATCTGTTCGATGCTTCTTTATAAGCAAAAACCCGATTTCCCGGCGATCTTAGCTATGGCGCTGATCATCGCTGGTGGCATGATCATGAACATATTCTCTACGATGTGACTTCCGGCACCTTCACTAAGAAAGAGAGAAGATGCAAATAACAGAAAAAACCCCGGGCGATGCCGGGGTTTTTCCAGTTTAAAATACAACCATTACGCGTATGACAGGGTATAGCTTGCGGATGCTTTCAGAGAGCCTGCGCAAACCTTATCGCCCGTGACAACCAGGCTTGAAATAAACCTGATCACATTCACTCCTGGATACAGTGGATATTCACGCGGTGTATTAATCGGCAGTATATTGCCATAGGCATCGTACAACCGTACGGCTACAGCCGGATTGGTGCTTTCCAGCGCACCGCTAATGAACTCAGAAGAAATGCCTTCAAAATTCACGCGAACTTTACTGGCGTCATAGTTATCAAATCTCATTTCAAACATAACCGGGCGTACGGCATTGCCGATGCCTGACAGTTGAGACTCGCTGACCGCCCCCATATCGACGTGAATATTTCCAGACGGGCCTGGATCGATTGATTCAATAGCACGACGGATAACAGGAATACTCATTGACTCACGAATGATATCAGCGCTGAAAGTAATAGTTCCATTAGACATATATATTCTCCTTGATTTAACTTTTAATAAAAATCCCGCGATTGCGAGGTGTTTATTCTCTCAGTATCATGCTGGCCGGACAATTCACTGGTAGACAGCACAACAAGAGTCAGAAATTAAATCAGTAATTTTTATAAGCACTGCTGCGAGTTTGAGAATAGTTAGTCTGTATTGCGGATAATGAGGGGGAGTCGTTCTGGTTCACATAAAGGCCATCTGCCTGCACAGCATGGCCTTATTCTTTATTAATTATATTATTTTTTGACCAATCTGCATCGCGCGTGCAATATTCCTCGCGCTTTGCTGCAAATTAATTTCACCCTGCGAAAGGGCATTTTCCAGCGTACACAGTCTTGGCAGGATACTGAATATCGCATCGATACCTTGTTCGTGGAGCGCCTCTGCCCCCTCACCCAGCACCCCCGCCATGGCTATTACTGGCAGTTTGTGACGCTGCGCCAGACGTGCAATACCCGACAACGCCTTGCCGCCCAGCGTCTGATCGTCAATGCGGCCTTCACCCGTTACGATCAGATCTGCTGACATCACGGCATCTTCCAGACGCAGCGCTTCCATGATGATATCAATTCCCGGCTTCAGTGTTGCACCAAGGAATACCAGTGAAGCGATCCCCATCCCCCCTGCGGAACCACCACCAGCAATCTTTCTAATGTCGTTGCCAGTGATCTGTCGGATGACCGCCGCATACTGTTCAAGTGCCTGCTCCAACTGCGCAACGATTTCCGGAGTTGCCCCTTTTTGTGGACCGAAAACAGCCGCCGCCCCCTGTGGCCCCACCAGTGGATTGTCCACATCGCAGGCCACCTCAATGTTACACTGCTGCAAGCGGGGATCCAGTTCAGACAGGTCGATTGCGTTCAAGGTTGCCAGTTCTGCGGCGCCCAAAGAGAGTGCTTTACCGTCCGGACGATAGAAACGCCCGCCCAGTGCCTGAATCATACCCACGCCGCCATCAACCGTGGCACTTCCGCCTATACCCAGAATGATATGACGTATTCCCTGATCCAACGCGTGCCGAATGAGTTCGCCGGTGCCATAGCTGGTTGCATGCAGTGGATTGCGTCGCTCCGCCGGAACCAGCATCAGGCCGCTGGCCGCTGCCATTTCTATTACCGCTGTACCGCCATCACCGCTGATACCATAAAACGCCTGCGTCTTCTCCCCCAATGGCCCCATAACCTCGAGCCATATCTTCTTCCCGCCGGTGGCGGCGACCAGCGCATCTACCGTGCCTTCTCCGCCATCGGCAATTGGCAGACAAATGCATTCCGCTTCAGGGTAAATTTCATGAAATCCTCGAGCAATCGCCAATGCCGCCAATTCAGCGCTGACACTCTCCTTAAAGGAATCTGGCGCAATAACAATTTTCATGATGCATCCTTTTAGACGTAACAAATAAAACTGCCATGCATTTTCACCTGCGGTTAACTGTCAACAACCGATGAAAATACATGGCGAAATAAAATTCAAAAATCACTAAGCAGATAACCTTTGCTCAATAACCGGCATAACTATTTGTTAACCAACTTAGCCGGTACGGTGTAAGTCAGTATCGCGCCTAATAACATCATCGATGACAATACAATCATGGCGACTAAGTTACTGTCAGTCAGCTGTTTAAAATAACCAATGATATAGGGGGAGATAAATCCGCCTATATTGGCGATAGAGTTAATCAGGGCAATACCCGCAGCGGCACAGGCGCCGGTAAATATCGCGTTTGGAAGACTCCAGAACAACGGAGAAGGTACCAGGCTGGACGCTACTGCAACGCATAACGCTGCCATCACCACGTACTTGTTATCCGGGAAAAGACCGATAAAGACCAATGATACCGCAGCTATACAGAAGGGCACGATAATATGCCAGCGGCGTTCCCGATACTTGTCTGAACTGCGCGCCGCCAGCAGCATAGCCACTACCGCCAGCATATAGGGCAGCATGGTCAACAAGCCAATATCCATTACCGATACTACTCCGGTATCACGGATAATGGTTGGCACCCAGAACGCTAACCCCCCCTGGCCCATGACAGTACAAAAACAGATCAGCCACATTTTGGTGAATTCTGACGACTTCAACATGGTTTTCATCGTCCACTCCTTCACCGCAACCGCACCATCCTTTAATTTACGCGGTGCTGTCTCTGCCATATCCTCTTTAATGACTGCCTTTTCTTCAGGAGTGAGCCACTTGGCATTCTGATAGGTATTGTCGAGGAAATAGAAAATAACAACGGCAATCAACAGCGCACGAGGGCCGCTAATAAAGAATAGCCATTGCCAACCGGAAAGCTCCATTACGCCATTCATATTCTCAATGATCCAGCCGCATAGCGGCCCGCCAATGATATTACTCACTGGAATACCACAAACAAACAGGGCGGTCATTTTAGCTCTTTGGCTGGAAGGGAACCAAAGTGTCAGATAGAGAATCACTCCGGGATAAAAGCCTGCTTCTGCCAGCCCAAGCAGAAAACGGGCCAGATAGAACTGCGTTGGGTTGGTAATGAAGATACTCAGCATTGAGATCATCCCCCATACAACCATCAGCAGGGCGATGACTTTTTTTGCTCCGTACTTACTCAGCAGAATATTGCTTGGCACTCCGGCGATGATATAGCCGATAAAAAACACTCCGGCACCCAGACCATAAACCGCTTCTGCCATTGATACGTTGCCGTTAAGAATATCCGGCATCATTTGAAATTTGGAGAATGAAATACCTACTCTGTCCAGATAACCCACAATATAGCTTATCAAAAGAATCGGCATTATTCGCCAGGCGACTTTTCTATATATAATGTTTTTTTCAGGGGCGGTAAATGTTTTTTCAATTACAGCATTATCGGTTGCCATGCAATGTTCTCCTTGGGTTGGCATCCTGCTATTTACTGTCTTTATTGTTTAGGATAATTTTTCTTAAAGAAGACCCTCTTTATATCATAAAGAGGGCACTTCTAATGTCGACTATGTCTAATTTTAATAAATACTAATCTTTATTGATTAGTTAAATTATAATTAACTGGATATTTTATGATTACCCATGATCTCCAGTGCCTGAACCAGCGCAGAGTGGTCGAGATCTGCTGCGCCATTAGCGGCACAAACATTAAACAACTCCTGGCAAGATGCCGTATTCGGCAGGCTAAGTGACATATCCTTAGCCCCCTGCAACGCCAGATTAAGATCCTTTTGATGCAGAGATATGCGGAAACCAGGTGAGAATGCACGTTTAATCATTCGCTCACCGTGCACTTCAAGAATGCGTGATGAGGCAAAACCGCCCATCAGAGCCTCACGTACTTTGGCCGGATCAGCCCCCGCACGAGATGCAAATAGCAAGGCTTCAGAGACAGCTTCTATGTTCAGCGCCACAATAATCTGATTAGCAACCTTACAAGTTTGTCCATCGCCGTTCCCACCGATAAGGGTGATATTTTTGCCCATCAGTTCCAGCAGCGGTTTAACACGCGCAAAGGTCGCCTCATCGCCACCGACCATAATGGTCAGCGTGCCCTGCTTGGCACCCACTTCCCCGCCGGATACCGGCGCATCCAGATAGGCCGCGCCCAGTTCGTTAACTTTTGCTGCAAAACGCTTAGTTTCCAGCGGTGAAATGGAACTCATATCCACCACCACCTTGCCTGTTAGCTTACCTTTGGCGCAGCCATGCTCACCAAACAGTACCTCTTCAACCTGCGGCGTATCCGGTACCATAATGAAGATAATCTCTGCTTCATCCACTACCTGCTGTGGAGTTTTGCAGGCAATCGCACCCTGTTTTACTAATGCAGCAGGCACTTCGCGACGGGTATTGGCATACAGCTGATGTCCACCAGCGATGAGTTTTTCCGCCATTGGCGCACCCATAATGCCCAGACCAATAAATCCTACTTTCATTTTAATCTCCTTAGGATTGATATTTCTTCATCCATGACAGGCCACTTTCTGTCGTGTCCTTCGGCTTATATTCACAGCCGATCCAACCGCTATAACCCATGCGATCCAATGCTGAGAAGATATAATCGTAATTAATCTCGCCGGTGCCTGGTTCGTTACGTCCTGGGTTATCTGCAACCTGTATATGGCTTATCTTAGCGAGCAGACGCTCCATTGTTTGCGTCAACTCCCCTTCCATCCGCTGCATATGATAAATGTCATATTGCAGATAGATATTAGGGTTGCCAATTTTCTCAATTAATTCGATCGCCTGCTGTGACGTTTTTAAATAAAAGTTCGGCATATCATATTTATTGATTGGTTCGATCAGCAGGCGAATATTTGCGTCAGCCAGTTCCTGAGCGGCATAGCTGAGGTTAGCGATAACCAGTTCATCGGTATGATGCTGACTGAGGGAAGGATCCACATTACCAATCAGGCAGTTGATTTGCCCACAGCCCAGCTTTTTCGCGTAATCAATCGCTAAACCAACCCCATCGCGAAACTCACTTTCACGCCCTGGCAGGCAGGCAATGCCGCGTTCACCCGCAGCCCAGTCACCAGCGGGGAGGTTTTGCAGCACCTGCGTTAACTGGTTTTCATCCAGCTCTTTGCGTATCGCATCCATCGGGTAGTCATAAGGGAACATGTACTCTACAGCACTAAACCCCTGCTGTTTCGCGAGGCGAAAACGCTGCATAAAATCAACTTCATTAAACAGCATCGATAAGTTTGCCGAAAACTTAGGCATGACAATTCTCCTTATCTGTAATCAAAGAAACTAACTGACGTTGGCGCATCTTCCGGCGTCGAGGCAGTCGCTTCGAACTCATTTACATTATCCAGCTCGGTGCCCATGGAAATATTGGTAACGCGCTCAAGAATAATTTCCACGACCACAGGTACCTGGTGTTTGTTCATTAACTCTTCAGCCTGCTTGAATGCCGGAGCAATATCTTCCGGTTTGAAAACGCGCAGCGCTTTACATCCCAGCCCTTCGGCAACTTTGACGTGGTCTACGCCGAATTCACCAAGATCTGGATTGTTAATATTTTCAAATGACAGCTGTACGCAATAGTCCATATCGAAACCACGCTGTGACTGGCGGATTAATCCCAGATAAGCGTTGTTCACCAGAACGTGGATATACGGAAGTTTAAACTGTGCGCCGACTGCCAGCTCTTCGATCATAAACTGGAAGTCGTAGTCGCCAGACAGCGCGACAACTTTGCGTTTTGGATCGGCTACACGTACACCCAACGCAGCTGGCAGTGTCCAACCCAGCGGGCCAGCTTGACCAGCGTTAATCCAGTGGCGAGGTTTAAACACGTTCAGCATCTGCGCGGCAGCGATCTGCGACAAACCAATGGTGGTGACATAGCAGGCTTCGCGTCCAAAGGCGCGGTTCATCTCTTCATAAACACGCTGCGGTTTGATAGGCGTGTCATTAAAGTGGGTTTTACGCAGAAGGGTCTGTTTACGCTCGAGGCAGGTTGCACACCATGCGGCGCGATCGGGTAACTGCCCTTTCTCAAAACGACTACGCGCAGTGTCTACCAGCATTTGCAGCGCGATACGCGCATCAGAAACGATACCCAGATCAGGGCAGATGACCCGACCAATCTGTGTCGGCTCAATATCAATATGGATGACTTTACGACCAGCAGTGTATTTATCTACTGAGCCGGTGTGACGGTTCGCCCAACGGTTACCGATACCAAATACCAGGTCGGAATCCAGCAGGTTGGCGTTGCCATAACGATGCGAGGTCTGCAAGCCAGCCATACCGGCCATCAACGGGTGGTCGTCCGGGATTGAGCCCCAGCCCATCAGCGTTGGGATGACCGGCACATTACAAATCTCAGCTAATTCCTGTAACAGATCCGCAGCATCAGCATTATGGATACCGCCACCAGCGATAATTAATGGTTTTTTCGCCGCACACAGCAAGTCTAATGCTTTATCGATCTGCGCCTGAGTGGCCGCTGGTTTGTAGGCTGGTAAAGAAGAGTAGGTATCCGGATCAAACTCAATTTCCGCCATCTGCACATCAAACGGCAAATCGACCAGTACCGGTCCAGGACGGCCAGAACGCATCAGGTGAAACGCCTGCTGCAACACGCGCGGTACCAGTGCAGCTTCCTGCACGGTAACGGCCCACTTGGTCACAGGTTTAGCAATCGACTCAATATCTACAGCCTGAAAATCTTCTTTATGAAGTTTTGCGCGTGGCGCTTGTCCGGTGATACATAAAATTGGAATGGAGTCGGCCGAAGCAGAGTACAGCCCGGTAATCATATCGGTGCCCGCCGGACCGGAGGTTCCAATACAAACGCCGATGTTGCCAGGTTCTGCACGGGTATAGCCTTCCGCCATATGCGAGGCCCCTTCTACGTGCCGCGCCAGATAATGCTTGATGCCGCCATGTTTGCGCATTGCGTTATAAAACGGGTTGATTGCCGCACCAGGAACCCCGAAAGCTGTGGTGACCCCCTCTTTTTCCAGCACGTACATTGCCGCATCTACTGCTCGCATAATTGCCATATTGATTCTCTCCTTAAATTTTGGAAAATTTTTCCAACTTTAATTCTGTTTCAAAAAAACCCGTTCGGCATTCAAACGGGGGTTACCACTCGATACGTACGTCAGTCGGTCACGGCCAGCCAGATCTCTCTCGACTATGCCTTACTACGCGACTCTCCCAATGCGGCACTGATATCCCTGGCGACTTCACCTACCAGCTCTCCCAGTTCCTTAAAGCGCTCCTCGCCCACCCGCGAGCTTGGCCCGGAAATGGAGATAGCTGCGATGACATTGTTATTGCGGTCAAAAATGGCTGATGCCAGGCAGTTCAGGCCCAGAGCATGCTCTTCATCATCGATGGTGTAACCCTGCATCAATGACTGATGTAAATCCTTGCGCAGCAAATTAACGCTGGTGAGCGTTTTTGGCGTATAAGCTTGCAGGCCTGAACGTACGATCAAATCCAGCATCTCTTCCTCCGCCAGCGGGTACAGTAATGCTTTGCCAGCGCCTGACGCATGCAGCGGCAAACGGCTACCCAGCGGGGCGCACATGCGCACCATGGCCTGGCATTCACACTGGCGAATCAGCACTGCATCAAAATTATTACGGATTGCCAGATTAGCGGTCTCACCGGAAAGCAACATCAGTCGACGCATAAACGGCCCGGCCACTGACACTACGTCACGGTCATTCATATAAGCAGAACCAACGGTAAATGACTGGATGCCAATATGCCACCAACCAAGCTGCGGATCTTGAAAAACAAACTCAGATTTTTCCAAAACTTTCAACAACCTGAACGTAGTAGAAAGCGGCAATTCTAACTTTTCTGACAGTACGGAGACGGATGAACTCCCGCCAGCATTTGCCAGATACTGAAGAATCTCCAGCCCACGATCTAAAGCCTGCGCCCCCTTGGTTGCTGCGGCTTCAGTGGATGGTCGCCCCTTTCTGCGTAATTCAGTCATTCAAGCTTTCCTTCGTCTGTTTCATAGGCCCGCTATAATAGACTCCCCCTGCTACAGGCGACCAGCGCTATCCAAAACTATACGATAAGTTCCTGGTAAATCACTCACAATGCAGTTATCTGGTCCTGCCCGATCGATAGTGAAGAAGTCGGTGACCTTTTCAAAAGCGAACAGCGGGTGGTGCCAGACGTTACGATGGAAGTTCACCCCCTGCTTACCGTTGGTGATAAAGGCACGCATGGTGTTAACAGGGATCTCATCGCCAGGTTCAGCAACGATCACCACAAAACGCTCACCGTTCATGGGAACAAAGGCTTGTGATGACAGGGGATGCTTTTCCAGCAGCGAGAATTTCATCGGTAATGGAGTGGGCTCCGCCCGGTTGATACTGGCCAGAACTCTGTTGCCGTCCGAAACTTCGATTTTGGCCAGGTCGTGATAGCGTTCTGTTTTCCCATCATTGATGTGAAAGAAACGCGAACCCTCAATTTGCAGCACATCACCATAGGGCGCAAAGGCTTCTGGCGTTAACTCAGTGATTTTTAGATCCATATGATTCTCCACGACTTATTACCCATGATGACGTTTAAGTGACAACTCTCTTCCTTACAAGTCAACACTCTAGACAGAGCAAGATTAATTTAACAGTCATTTGTTGGAAAATTTTTCCATAACAGGATCAATCGCACACTTTACCACCCTCAGGCCCATGAATAAGGTGAGATTACTACCCGATTATTTGAAAAACACGTAACGCGAGATGCTACTTTATGATTTTTCGATCGCCGCTATCCAGAGAAAAATATTTATCGGGAGCATGGGCGTTTCTGACAGGGAATCGTTTTTTTACGCTGAAATTGATAGATATTTTTAGATAAAGCGACAATCCAGTCGATATCTAAACAACGGCTAATAAAAAAGCTCACGGCGATCCGTGAGCCTGAAATAAAGTAACAACTAGCAATAAACTCTACATAAGGATCCGGTCACTGTGAGTGCCCAGTCACAGGCAGATGCCGGAATAAAGACCGATTGGCCGGTGATAAGAGTTAACGTTTCACCACTGGGATGTTGTAGCGAAGCACGGCCATTAATGACCAGCAGAATTTCTGCACTTTGGGTATGCATCAGTAAATTGCCGGCATCTTTAATCACACTAAAACGAAAATCATCTACCGGAATAGGGTAACTGCTCTGCCCGTTTGCCAGCACGGGGGCCATCAGGAGTGATTGCTGAAGAGTGGGTACAAATGACGTACAGGTAACCAGCTCGGTAAGATTGATTTTTTTACCCGTTAATCCCGCCCGCAGTACATTATCGGAGCTCGCCATTACCTCTATCGCGGTCCCCTGAACATAGGCATGCAGTGTGCCCGGATGAAGAAACATTGCCTCGCCAGGCTGTAATGTTACGCAGTTAAGGAAAAGTGGGGCCAGAACCCCTGTATCGTTCGGATAATGTTGATAAAGCTTCTGAATAAAACGCGCCAGATCATCGCCATACAGTTTCTGAGCACTGTCTGCCAGATGCTGTAACGCCTCCTTTTTTACATAGTCAGGCAACTGCATGATTTCGATAAAAAAGGCCTTCAGCCCTTCTGCATCAGGATGCTGTTCAAGAGCCTTTATTGCGCCCCTCAGCCCCCCGATATCAAGCCTTTTGAAATGCCCAATAATTTCATGTGGCTCACGAAAACCATTCATCGCCATAAAAGGTGTAATAGCGTAAACCAGCTCAGGTTTGTGATTCGCATCGTTGTAGTCAGGTGTGTCGGAGAGGATATCTCCCTGCGCAGCATACCCCAACTCAGCCTGCTCTTTTTGAGGATGAACCTGAATAGACAGAGCACTGTCAGCAGCAAGAATTTTCAGTAAATAAGGCAGGTCGCCGAACCGTTTAGCCGCGGCAGCACCAAGCATGGCCACTTTGTCTGCGGTTATCAGATCAGAGAGAGGCAGCAGTCCGTTTTCCAGGGTGACGCGGGAAATGCCTGCAGGGTGAACCCCCATCCACAGTTCAGCCTGCGGCTGGTCATCAGGGTTTGACACATGAAAGCGCTGGTTTAAAGCGCTATGGCTGCCCCATGGATAGTTTTTTACAACATTGGTTAAAGGATAAAAATAGCACTGGCTCATAACGAATGCTCCTTGCAGGAAAACTGATTACTCTGCGCGAGCTGCCTGAACCAGAGACCGTTTCGCTTGATATGACGCTCCCCGGTATCAAGATCGAGGCGGTAAAAACCATAACGGCGTTTAAAGGAGTTAATCCACGACCAGTTATCGATAAACGTCCACTGGTGCAGGCCGAAGCAGTTGGCCCCCCCGGAAATTGCGCGGTGCAGCTGAACCAGATGTTCTTCCATCAGGCTGATGCGGAAATGGTCATCAATGACGCCATCAGGCTGTACTGGCCCCTCTGACTCAAGATCCATAGCAATGCCTATTTCCGCCAAATACCATTTAATGTTGCCGTAGTTATCGCGAATATTGACAGCTATATCGTAGATTGCCTGAGGATGGATTTCGTTATTATCGCGATAGGGATTGAAGCGACCATTCGGGTCAATATAATTTTCGAAATAGAATTCAGGCGTGAAGTGATCGAGTGTGTACTCAGTTTCCCGCGCCTGAACACGGCGAGGCACGTAGTAATTTACCCCCAGGAAATCGACCCGGGAATCAGTGATTAGCGTAACATCAGCTTTACTGATTTCTGGCAGACAGTTATGAGCCGCCAGTAATTCGCACAATTCTTTGGGGAACTGGTGTTTTACCAGAGGATCAAGAAAGCTGCGGTTAAACAGTAAATCTGCATACCAGGCTGCTTTTTTATCTTCCTCTGAATCACTACGAGTATATGTGGGCGTCAGGTTGAGGACGACACCGATCTCGCCGCTTAAATTCAACTGACGATAACAATTTACCGCTTTGGCATGAGCCAGCATGATGTTGAAACCTACCTGCGCTGCGAGCTTGCCATCTTTTTTACAGGGGTAATGGAAGTCATAAAGGTAACCGCCCTCCACGGGGACAATTGGTTCGTTGAAAGTTACCCAGTATTTAATCTTGTGACCGAAAAGCTTAAACGCAGTGGCAGCAAAGCGGGCGAACAGGTCGGTTACATGGTGGGACTCAAAGCCGCCGTAACGCTGTTGCAACTCTTCTGGCATATCGAAATGATACAGATTGATCATCGGTTCAATACCGTTGTTAATCATTTCGTCGAAGTAATCATTATAAAATTTTACCGCGTCTGTATTCGGTGTGCCGGTTTCAAAATCATCTATCAGACGTGACCACTGAATTGATGTGCGAAACGAGTTAAAGCCGATATTTTTCATCAGCGCGACATCTTCTTTGTACTTATGCAGTGTTTCACAGACCTTTTCAGGGCCAATACCCTGGAAAAAACGCTCGGGGTGACTGGCGTGCCAGCTGTCCCAGATTGAGCGATGGGGTTTACCCTCAGTGCCTTCAGTTTGTGGCCCTGATGCTGCCGCACCCCATAAAAAGTTTTCCGGAAATGCATACGTCTTCATTTATCCTCCTCACTGGTTTTGATGCGGTTGCACCAAAAAAAACTGCGCCCGTTAAGGCGCAGCAAAAGTGCTACTCAGCAGTAACCTGAATAGACTTGATGAATATATATCCCCAGTCGCCGGGGAACTTACCGAGACTAATGGTGTTGTCACCTTGATTAAGCCGAATCGGAATGATCATCTGCTGACCTTTTTCATCGGTTTGCGGGAACTCAATTTGCAGTGGTTTATCACTGTTAACCTGCACTGAGTTTTTCTTACTCCCCCACTTTGCGTTGAAGTTCAGGTGAAGCTGATATTCACCTTCCCACGGTGCATTAATCTGCCAGCTAACCTTGTCACCTTCGTTAGCGAAGGAACCAAGGAAGCCATCTTCACCTGCGGTGAGTTGATTCTCCGCGCTCTTAATGACATTCACTTTTCCCTGAGAATGGGCCAACTCTTTACTGTCAAAGTGGCAGAAATCAGCAGGTGCTTTGGCGGTTGCTTCTGTGACCGTCACATCGATGCTTTTAGCACTCTTCAGCAGGCCGTCATCAGCGGTAAAAGTCAGCTGATAGTCTCCCGGTTCGGGGAACCAGGCTCGGGAAGATGCTTTGTCAGCATTGCAAAAATAAGCCTGTTTTTTCCCTGAACTGATCCACTTCTCACTGACCTGACGAGCGGGCAGATTGTCGTCATTCCAACGCGCATCAAGACTGAGGCCGTTATTCAGCGCGGTGGTTGTTTTAACGTTAAGCTCAATAACCGGTGCCTGATTTTTCTGGTTATGCGTAACGCTAATTACATTAGACGGCGCGGATTTCCCGGATTCGTTTTTCGCAATCACACGGTAGTAATACGTTTTACCTAACGTGAGCGAGGCGTAGTCGTCCCGGAATAAATCCATGGTTGCTGGATTCCACTCCTGAACGCCGTCTGAAATATCGCTACCGACAATTTTCCACGGGCCGCTTTTCGAACCGGCACGTTCAACATCGTAGCTGCGACCTACTGCCGCCCCCATCCAGTTGATGGCAAATGGTGACTGAGTTTCACGCAGTTTCGGTGCTTCTGGTACCGGGAGTGGCGGAGCTTTCTCAAGTCCGGACATCTGCGCTGCGGCAGTCCGAACCAGATTAACCACGTCCATTTCCTGATTGGCTTTCCCTTCCACCGGGAAGCCTGGCAAATGATAGCTGTAATGACCGGTATACTCTTTGTGCCAGTAAAAACCCCCATCGTGGCGATGACCGCGAAAACCCCAGATAAATCCACCGGCAGCTTTAGCCCCGTTCACCTCGGTGTGCACGATAGACTGCATGATGTTGTTCAGGTCTTTGCTGTCGAGTAAGCCAAACTCACCGACCAGATAGACTTTTTTACCGCCAATAGCCTGCAAATCTTTCTTCACCTGATCGGGATGATTATTCCCGGCGTTGGTGTAGTAATGGTTGCTGACAATATCTACGTTCGGGTCATTTACCGAAAAATCATTTATTTTCTTATAAGTGCCATCAACAACCAGCTGATGAGGAGCCAGCTCTTTTATCAACGACGCCGTTTGCTTCAGGAAATCCGCGTTTGTGTCTTCCAGTTCATTACCGGTTTCCCAGGCCATAATGGCTTTTTCGTTATAGTACGGACGCCCCGTTTTGGTATTGGTGCGGGTAATAACCTGACGAATAACATCCTGATAAGCCTTGTAGGTCTTACTGCTGGTGTTATAAAAATCTTCAGGTTTTTCATGATAGAAGGCGGCGAGCTGCTCGCGTCCGCCCCACCACCACCAGTGATCGATAAACGGAACGATTAATCGAAGACCTTGTTTATCAGCCTCGGCGATCATGTTGTCGTAAACCGTCATCGCCTTTTCATTCAGGCGAGGCATGCCCTCGGGTGTTAGAGGCGCAAGAATATGCGTTTCGCGTTCGCACTCTTTATCGTTTTCCTGCTGAACGGAAAGGACGTAAACCCGCTGGGCTTTTGCCCCTGTTTGCACAATGGCGGCGATCCAGTTTTCCTGTTCTTCCGCGGTGGGCCAGGCAAAATATTGCCCCCAGCCACGCGGGTCAGCTTTGCACACACCACGGGCATCGTTTTCAATACGATGCAGTTCTGGCGCATGGATCCCCGCAAAGCGGAATGCCTGATTGCCATCCATTAACTGAGCACCCTGACGCGTTATAAAATGCTCAAAATGGGATTGTTCAGCAGCCATTGCGCCACCGCTGGCTAATGCTGTCATCAGGGACAACATAAGTATTTTTCTTACCGGTAATTTCACGTTGTCTCTCCTCAGAACCACACTTCGCCCTGGATACCGAAGTTCAGAGTGTCTGTTTTCCCACTGCGGCTGTAGCCACCGGAACCGATGGTGTTAGTACTCCAGTCGTAGTTGCCATCCAGCGCATCGGATACACCTTTGTCCCACTTAGCGTAAGTCGCAAATACGCGGATTTGCGGACGGCTCCAGAACCCCGAGTCAAAGGTCAGCGTTGGCGCGATAGTCACTTTGGTTAAACCACCTTTCCCTTTACCATCAACACCTTTGTAGTTTTTATCGTCGAGGTATTCGTAGCCAACTTCATACTGCATGGCGAAGTTTTTGGTGATTTGCTGATAAGGACGAACGCCCGCAACCCAGCTTGAGCGCCCCCACCCTTCGTTATCACTGCTCCACCAGCGATAATTTTTATCTTTTTGGTAGAAGGCGAAGGTAGCAACTTCCCAGCCGTCGCCGATGGTGGCAACGCCGTCGAGAACCAAACGCCATGACTGCGTGTCATCAAGGTTTGCCCATCCCCAGCCGTTTTTACCCAATGAGTCACCCGCCGCAAGACCACGACCATACTGAGCAACAAATTTGGAGCTTCCGCCTGTTAGCCCATAGAAGCCTTCAAAGTTATAGATCCCGGTTACGCCATAGCCTTTTTCTGCTGCGCCAATATGGTTCTCGTTGTTGTTCATGTGATGGGCAATAAGCTCAAGATCGACGGGCGAATCTGCGATTTTTTTAAACCACAGATTGAGTGAATAATCGTCGGGGTAACCCTGGTCGCCTTTATCTACGGGGTATGCCTTCGATTCATCTGTTGTCGTAAAGGCGTAGATCCCGGCATCGAAACGGGCAAAACCGATATCCAGGTTATCGAATCCACCCCCTGTGCCGTTGTACTGAATGTATTCCCAGTCGAACTGGTGGCTGGATGCGTTAGAACTGCTGTAGCGTTTACCAGCCCAGAATGCGACATCAGGCGCAAAATCCAGGTTAGAGAGTTCAACATATCCTTCGCGGAACTGAACGGCCTTGCCATCATCATCAAGGCAGTTCCAGTCAGAGGTGCATTTTGTCTGGTGAGTAATGTTGGTCTGGATTTTAGCGACCACGCCGGAATCCGATTTCAATGTCACCTGTGGGATCAGTTCAATTTTGGTGTCGTCTTCATTGCCAAGGCGGAATTTTCCATCAGGCATCAGACCAAGTGAGTCTGCGCGGTTGCCATCTGATGTCGCCAGGATGCCAGAGCGCATATAACCGTGCATTGTGAAGTCATACTGTTCGGCATGGGCAATGCCGCAGACTGCCGAAGCAATCAGTAAAGACAGAGGTAAAATTCTGTTCAGACTTTTCATGATTTCCCTTTTTATATTTTGACTGGAATAACATCTGAATACGCGGAGGGGAATCTACGGATCATTTACGGAAATGTACATCCAGATACGGAAAGCGCTTTCCGTAATTGCTGGTTCATGTCACAAAATCCTGATGAATGCCTGTGAAATCGTGATGAAGATCGCTTTTTACTGAAGGTGGGCAAAAAAAAGCCAGAGCTCACCCACTCTGGCCTGAGAAAAAACATAGCGAATGTCGATTATTTACTTTCTATTTCAGTGAGTTGTTGTTCATAAACTTTAAAGAATGGACGGTAAATCATCCAGGAGTTGAAGATAGCGAACATGCACATAAACAAATTTTTCCAGCTTCCGTTGGCAGACCATGCTGCACCGAGAGGTGAAGGCATTGACCAGGGGAGCATTGCTACGGCACGGTCGAGTACGCCAAGGTGGGTCAGATACCATGCAATACAGGCATTTACCATGGGTACAAAAATAAACGGTATCAAAAACACAGGGTTAAGGATTATCGGAAAACCGAAGAGGATGGGTTCATTGATATTAAAAAGAGACGGGATAAGACCAATTTTACCGACACTTTTTAACTGACGGGAACGGCTACGCATTGCCATAAAAACCAGCGGTAACGTTGATCCAATTCCACCAATTAATAAATAAAAATCCCAGAATCCCTGTAGATAGATATGGGGAAGTGGAGTGATTCCTCGCGCCAATGCCTGCTGATTTTCAAACAGATAGGTCATCCAGAAAGGGTTCATTATCCCGGTAACTATCAATGCACCATGAATACCTACAAACCAAAGTAAGTTACAGATAAATAAAGAGATAAGCAGCGCGGTGAGGGTATCAGATGCGATGATAAGAGGACGTAAAGCCTCGCTGATCAAATCGGGCAGAATCATGCCAGTGGTGAGCTTTAACCCGGTATTCATCACGGTAATTGATAGCATGATCACCAGCAGAGGCACCAGCAGCTGGAAGCTGTTTCGTGTCATCACCGGGACTTCTTCTGGCAGACGAATACACCACCCTTTGCGATAAAAAAGCCTCACCATTTCAATAGTATAAAAGCTCGAAATCAACGCACTAAAGATCCCCATCCCCCCAAGAAAAATATTGGTTCCGGCATTTTCTTTAAAGCCAATAAACATCAGGAATGCAAGACAGCCGGTAAGCCCGGATAGCCGTTCTGGTAGCTGATACTGCTTGGCCAGACTGGCGCTGGCGCCAAAGGCAATAATCAATGCGACCAGGCCAATAGTGACTTCAAATGTTGGCAACAACATCGGCCTGATGACCTGATAGCACTCACCAAAGAATGATAACTCATTGATACTAAAAGGAAGAAAAAGCAATGGCACCATCAGGCTGCCGACTATGACAAAGGGCATCGCCAGGGCAAAACTATCCCGCATTGCCGTAATGTGATGGTTGCGCGTAAGCATATTAGCGAAAGGTGTTACACGCTGCTCAATCAGCGTGACAGCAACATTCATAAACTGAATGTTCATGGAAGAACCTATAAAAGACCGAGTCGGTTCAGGATCATCTCCTACATGCAGACAAAGTGAAAGCAACCATCTGGTGATCGTGCTCACATTTAATAGATCCGTTAACGGAAAGCGCTTTCCGTATTGTTTCCGTATGACTATAGTCCGCTCATTGTTCTCACACGGTCAGGAGTTGTTTATGAAAAAAATCATGCTTTGTTGTTCCGCTGGAATGTCCACCAGCATGCTGGTTAAAAAAATGGTGGAGGAAGCGGATAAGCGCGCTCTGGAAGTCGACATTAAAGCGTTTGGCGTTGCGGAATTTGAACAACAGGTGGGCAATTACGAGGTTGTCTTACTGGGGCCGCAGGTGAAGTACATGCAAAAAGATCTGCAAAACAAGGCCAGCATTTACGGCATTAAAGTCGAGCCTATCAACATGATGGATTACGGCATGCAAAAAGGTGCAGCAGTTTTAGATTTTGCCCTTTCCTTAATTGAAAATAATAAATAAAGGATAAAAAATGAGCTCTCTGTACTCTAAATTAATCAGCGTGATTGAGGAAAAAATCACGCCAATGGCTGGTGCAGTTGGTCAGCAGAAGTATGTTACCTCTATCCGCGATGGTTTTATTCTGGCGCTGCCATTTATGATCGTCGGCTCCTTTATGCTGGTGTTTATCTTCCCGCCGTTTTCGCCGGATACCACCTGGGGATTTGCCCGGGCCTGGCTGCAATTCTCTATTAATCATCGTGAAAACCTGATGCTGCCGTTTAATTTCAGCATGGGGATCATGACAATATTCATTTCTGTTGGTGTTGCCGCCAGCCTGGCCCGTCACCATGCACTTGACCCACTGACATCCGGTATGCTGTCGCTGATGGGTTTTTTATTGGTTGCCGCTCCGCTAAAAGACGGGCAGATATCCGTGGCTTATTTCTCAGGCCAGGGGATCTTTACCGCGCTGCTGGTGGCAATCTATACCACTGAGCTGTACGCACTGTTGAAACGCAACAACATTACTATCCGCCTGCCGCCTGAAGTCCCTACCGGTGTTGCGCGTTCGTTTGAAATTCTTATTCCTGTATTGGCTGTAGTACTGACACTGCACCCACTGAACCTGTTTATTGAAGCCCAGCTGGGGATGATTATCCCTGAAGCTATTATGTCGCTGGTGAAACCATTGGTTGCCGCTTCAGATACTTTGCCCGCCATTCTTCTCTCTGTACTGGTTTGCCAGATCCTTTGGTTTGCGGGTATTCACGGTGCACTTATCGTTACCGGGATCATGAATCCATTCTGGATGGCCAATCTTTCAGTGAACCAGGCCGCAATGGCCGCAGGCACCGCTATTCCGCATATCTATGTTCAGGGGTTCTGGGATCACTACCTGCTTATTGGCGGCGTCGGTTCGACATTACCGCTGGCCTTTTTACTGATGCGCAGCAAAGCAGTACACCTGCGCACTATCGGTCGTATGGGCGTTGTACCGGGCATGTTCAACATTAACGAACCAATCCTGTTTGGTGCACCCATCATTATGAACCCGCTGTTCTTCCTTCCATTTGTGCTGGTTCCGATGGTGAATGCCTCCATGGCTTATTTTGCTCTCGATTTCGGTTTAGTTGCCCGGGTTGTGTCAATGACGCCATGGACAACGCCTGGCCCGATAGGAGCCTCCTGGGCAGCAAACTGGGCACTTAGCCCAATGATCATGTGTCTGATTTGCATGGTGACTTCGGCAATTATGTATTACCCATTCTTCAAAGCGTTTGAAAAACAATTGCTGGATCAGGAAGCCGGGAACACTAACCCGTCCAATAGCGTCACTCAGTCAGCAACTGCGTAATTTATTATTCTTATTTAAGTCAGAGGTTGTTATGGAATTAGAAGAACAAGTTATGGGCATTATTATTAACGCCGGGCAATCACGAAGCTTATGTTATGAAGCATTACGCAGTGCCAAAGAGGGTAACTTTGCGGATGCTGATGAAAAGATGACAGAGGCACAGCACTATGCCCGTGAAGCGCATCTGGTACAAACCCGGCTGATTGAAGCGGATGAAGGCGAGGGAAAAACCAAAATGACGCTGGTGATGGTTCATGCCCAGGATCATTTGATGACATCCATCCTGGCTAAAGAGCTCGTTACCGAATTAATCGATTTATACAGAACGCGCCACTGAGTTTTTGTGTTTTAGAGAGGCTTTGCCTCTCTTCTTTTTTGCGAGGATAACGATGTTTCATCTTGGTCTGGATATTGGCGGAACGAAAATGGAAGCGGTGCTGCTCGACAACAGTGGCACCCTGCATTTACGCGAGAGACGCCCCACCTGTAAAGAGAGCTACCAGGGATTTATGGATAACCTGATAGCATTAATTGACGATGTTAAAAAATCCATTACGGATGATTTTACCATTGGCATTGGGCTTCCCGGTGCTATTGATCCCCACAGCGGTTTAATAAAAAACTGTAACTGCCTCGTCCTGAATGGGGAAAACTTGCAGTCTGACCTGACGCAGCGATTAGGCCAGCCGGTTTTTTTGGCAAATGATGCCGATTGCTTCACGCTGTCAGAAGCTGTAGATGGTGCTGGCGCGGGGTACAGCACGGTATTTGGCGTCATTGTTGGAACGGGTTGTGGCGGTGGCGTGGTGGTAAATGGCCAGCTGCTTCATGGGCCTAACGCTATTGCCGGAGAGTGGGGACATAATCCGTTACCCGCCTGGGATGCCTCAAAAGATGGCCCTGCACAGCCCTGCTATTGCGGACATGAAAATTGCATCGAAAGTTATATTTCTGGCACCGGATTTACCCGCCGTTTTAACCAGGCAAATAGCCATCAACTGCATGCTGAGACAATCATTGCGGCTGTTGATGCGGGAGAGGCATCGGCAATCGCTCATTATCAGCACTTTATTGATGCGTTTGCCCGCAGTCTTGCCAGCGTTATTAACGTTCTCGATCCCCATGCCATTGTGATTGGCGGCGGGCTATCCAACGTTGAGCGTATTTATCAGGATTTACCCTCAGTGGTTGAGAAATATATTTTCTCTGACTCGCTGCGTACCGCTATCGTCAAAGCGAAGTTTGGAGATTCAAGCGGCGTGCGTGGTGCTGCATGGCTGCCAACCCTTTCACCGCAACGAGGTTTATAAGCGGCTTAACGCACCTGCGGAGGCCAAAAAACCACTCTCATTTATGATACTATAAGGGCAAAACCGTAATACAGAAGACACCATGCCTACTATTGATGATGTTTCAAAGTTAGCCAACGTTTCCCGCGCCACTGTTTCTCGCGTGTTGACGGGGACGCGTGGCGTGCGTGAAGAGAGCCGCGAAGCCGTATTACGGGCAGTGGAGGAGCTCAACTACCACCCAAGTTTTGCCGCGCAGAACCTGGCCAGCAACACGTCCAGTTATATTGGCATGGTTTTACCTGCAAATGAGGTTGGATTAAGTGCAACTTTATTGCCTCAATTATCCCTTGCGGTGAAATCGCTGAATAAATCATTAATGATTCAATACGTTAATGATGCATCGGAACAAAAAACCGTTGTAGAAAACCTCAGACATCAGTGCGTTGCCGTTGTTACCGTAGGTAAAAACGAGGCCAGGGTGGCAAATAACGTTATCGCATTTGATGAGTTTTCTACCACAGGCACAGCCACCCAGGGCTATAACTATGCATTTGCTACCGAAAGTGCCTGTCGTTATTTACTGGGTAAAGGCCACCGTAACATTGCCTTGCTTATCGACAGTGAGGACGACATCGCCAGCAAGCAGATGCTGGAAGGCTATCGCAGCGTGTTGCAAAATTTCTCACTGCCTTTCAACCGGCAGCTAATGGTTACCGCCAACAATCATATTGAGCAGGCACTGCTGACGCTGATTAACAGCTTTACGAAATACACGGCGATTATTGCTAAACGGGACAGTTATGCCGCCGAAGCGATGCGTTTGCTGCGTGAGTTTAATATCGCCATTCCGCAAGAGGTGTCACTGGTAAGCCTTGAAGACTCCCCGCTCGCTTCTCTGGTTCATCCGCCATTAACCTGTATCTCCTACCCTGTCGATCAGCTGCTTGAGCACTGCATGCAACGTATTCGGGCGTTGATTGACGGGCATACAGTCTATGTGCCTGAGGGACGATTATTCACGGGTCGCCTGATCGCGCGCGCTTCCGTTTCGGATCTTAGCTAATCACTGAATTGTGGGGGACGGGGTTAAACGTGACTGCGCTGCCGTTACACGAACCGCAGGCATAAAAAAAGACGTCGCCTGACGTCTCTTAATATGAATTTGGTACGCCCTACAGGATTCGAACCTGTGACCTACGGCTTAGAAGGCCGTTGCTCTATCCAACTGAGCTAAGGGCGCATGGTGAGTGCGTCGAATTATACGGCCCATGCCTGCTGAGTCAACGACTTTACTTCCCCGCCAAGACCCAATGACCAACTTATGAACAACTTATCGTAATAGTTCGATAAAAAGGGATATTAGCTCCATATCAGACCGGTGCAGAGACCGTTTTCTGGGGGTTTCCTGTCTGGCATCAGGACGATTTACCGTTCAACCTGCCAATCTCTGCCTGACAGCGGGTCGCGCTTCTGACAAAATAGAGGCAATCCCCCGATTTAACTCAAAACAGATGGATCCTCTCTCTGATGGTAGCAAAAATTATTGACGGTAAAACGATTGCGCAGCAGGTGCGGCAAGAGGTTGCAGAACTTGTCCGGCAGCGTCTGGCGGCAGGTAAACGTGCACCTGGCCTGGCAGTGGTTTTGGTTGGTGAAAACCCGGCTTCACAGATCTATGTCGGCAGCAAGCGTCGTGCCTGCGAAGAGGTGGGGTTTCTCTCACGCTCTTATGACCTTCCCGCAACCACCAGCGAAGCGGAACTGCTCGATCTGATCACTAAACTGAATAACGACGCGGAAATCGACGGTATTCTGGTACAGCTTCCGCTACCTGCGGGTATCGATAACGTTAAGGTGCTGGAACATATCTCGCCTGATAAAGACGTTGATGGCTTCCACCCGTACAACGTCGGCCGCCTGTGCCAGCGCGCGCCGAAGCTGCGCCCTTGCACCCCGCGTGGCATCGTGACGCTGCTTGAGCGCTACAATATTGACACCTTCGGCCTGAACGCCGTTGTGGTCGGCGCCTCTAATATCGTGGGCCGCCCGATGAGCATGGAGCTGCTGTTAGCCGGTTGCACCACCACCGTGACCCATCGCTTTACCAAAAATCTGCGTCACCATATTGAACACGCGGATTTACTGGTGGTCGCGGTAGGAAAGCCGGGCTTTATTCCTGGCGAATGGATTAAGCCAGGCGCAATTGTGATTGATGTGGGTATCAACCGTCTGGAAAGTGGCAAAGTGGTAGGCGATGTGGAGTTTGACGTAGCGTCTGAGCGCGCGTCTTATATTACCCCGGTGCCTGGCGGCGTGGGGCCAATGACGGTTGCCACACTGATTCAGAATACCCTGCAAGCCTGTGAAAATAACGACGATGGAGCATCAGCATAATGGCAAACTTCTCTCTGGGCGATCATCCACATGTGGATCTGTGCGACCTGATGAAACTGGAAGGTTGGGTAGAAAGCGGCGCAATGGCGAAAATCATGATCGCCGAAGGTCATGTTACCGTTAACGGCGCGGTGGAAACCCGCAAACGCTGCAAAATCATCGCCGGTCAAACGGTGGAATTTGACGGTAACAGCGTGACCGTAACGGCCTGATTCTTCGGCTGTGCGAAAAAAGGCCACCCCTGCGGGTGGCCTTTTTTTATGCGGCAATGGCACTGATTGACAAGGCGGCGCGCTATGCCACCGCCCTGTCTGACAGGTTATTTACGACGCCAGCTGGTACCGCCTGCGCCATCTTCCAGCACAATGCCCATCTCATTGAGCTTATCGCGTGCCACATCGGCCTGCGCCCAGTCCTTCGCGGCACGGGCATCAATACGCATCTGAATCAACGCTTCAATCTGCGCCACTTCTTCATCGTTGATGTTCACGCCGTTTTGCAGGAACTGCTCAGGATCCTGCTCCAGCAGACCCAGCACACCTGCAAGGGTGCGCAGGCGTGCAGCCAGACCGTTCGCAGCGGCTTTATCGGTATCTTTCAAACGGTTCACTTCGCGTGCCAGATCAAACAGCGCGGAGTAAGCTTCCGGCGTATTGAAATCGTCGTCCATGGCAGCGCGGAAACGAGTTTCAAACTCTTCTCCACCGGCCACTTCAGCGTTAGCGTCCGTGTTACGAATAGCAATATACAGGCGTTCCAGGGCAGAACGCGCCTGGTTAAGGTTATCTTCACCGTAGTTCAGCTGGCTGCGATAGTGACCAGACATCAGGAAGTAGCGCACGGTTTCAGCGTCGTAATGCTTCAGCACATCACGCACGGTAAAGAAATTATTCAGCGATTTAGACATCTTCTCGCGATCAACCATCACCATGCCTGAGTGCATCCAGACGTTGACGTAAGGGCCGTCGTGGGCACAGGTAGACTGAGCAATTTCGTTTTCATGATGCGGGAACATCAGGTCTGAACCGCCGCCGTGGATGTCAAAGTGTTCACCCAGCTGTTTGCAGTTCATCGCCGAGCACTCAATGTGCCAGCCCGGACGCCCCATGCCCCACGGAGACTCCCAGCCCGGTTCATCGGCCTTAGACATTTTCCACAGTACGAAGTCCATCGGGTTGCGTTTAACATCAACCGCCACTTCTACGCGCGCTCCGGCCTGAAGCTGCTCAAGATCCTGGCGTGATAGCGAACCATAGTTAGGGTCGCTGTCCACTGAGAACATCACGTCGCCATTGCTGGCGACATAGGCATGTTCGCGGGCAATCAGCCTGGTGACCAGTTCGATGATTTCAGGGATATGGCGCGTGGCGCGTGGCTCCAGATCCGGCGGCAGAATGTTCAGCGCAGCGAAGTCTTTATGCATTTCGGCAATCATACGATTGGTCAGCTGCTCGATGGTTTCGCCGTTTTCATTCGCACGTTTAATGATCTTGTCATCGATATCGGTGATGTTACGCACGTAGTTAAGTTCGTAGCCGCTGTATCGCAGGTAGCGCGCAACCACGTCGAATGCCGCGAAAGTTCTGCCGTGCCCGATATGACAGAGGTCGTAAACGGTAATGCCGCACACATACATACCGACTTTACCGGCATGAATAGGTTTAAATTCCTCTTTTTGACGACTAAGGGTATTAAAAATCTTTAGCATTGAGACATTCCGTTTTAAGCGTGTGCGGGATTAACGATGAAAGGTTAATCCTTTATTCTGCCGTATTCTTGACGTTAGCGCTACGCTAAAGCCAACAGAGTTATCTCTAATGTATTTCGAGCACAACCCCCCGGCAAGCCTAAGTATGAAGGCAGGGCTGACGAGTCATCACATTTTGTGATATAAAAGCCGTCTGCTGCACGGGACAGGCTTCAGTCCCAGTTCCCGGCGCTCAATGTTAAATACTCCAACCCTGACAGGATGAGAATATGGTCACTTTCCAGACTAATCATGGCGATATCGTCATCAAGACTTTCGATGATAAAGCGCCGGCTACCGTTAAAAACTTCCTTGAATATTGCCGCGAAGGGTTTTACGACAACACCATCTTCCACCGTGTGATCAACGGTTTTATGATCCAGGGCGGTGGTTTTGAGCCGGGCATGAAGCAGAAAGACACCAAAGACGAGATCCGCAACGAAGCCAGCAACGGCCTGAAGAACACCAAAGGCACCCTGGCAATGGCCCGTACTCAGGCACCACACTCTGCTACCGCACAGTTCTTTATCAACGTTGCTGATAACGACTTCCTGAACTTCCGTGACGAAAGTCTGCAAGGCTTTGGTTACTGCGTATTTGCAGAAGTGGTTGAAGGCATGGACGTGGTTGAGAAAATCAAAGCTGTCACCACCGGCCGCAGCGGTATGCACCAGGATGTGCCAAAAGACGATGTGATTATTCAGAAAGTCACCGTCAGCGAATAATGTCGCATACGTTATTTATCGCAGATCTCCATCTGTGTACTGAAGAACCGGCAATTACTGCCGGTTTTCTTCATTTTTTACGCCGTGAAGCGCAGTATGCCGATGCTCTTTATATCCTCGGAGACCTGTTTGAAGCCTGGATTGGTGACGATGATCCTAATCCGCTACATTCGGAGGTCGCTGCTGCTCTGCGCGAACTCGCTATCCCCTGCTACTTTATCCACGGCAATCGTGACTTCCTGATTGGTCAGCGTTTTGCTGCGGCTTGCGGTATGACTCTGCTGCCGGAAGAGCAGGTGCTGGATCTCTACGGCAGACGCCTGCTGATTATGCACGGCGACACGCTGTGTACCGATGATGCAGGCTATCTGCGTTTTCGTGCCAAAGTACAGCAACGCTGGCTCCAAAGGTTATTCCTTGCCCTGCCCCTCTTTGCCCGCCAGCGTATTGCGTTAAAAATGCGTGCAGGTAGCCGTCAGGCCAACAGCAGTAAATCTCAGGCGATTATGGATGTAAATCCGCAGGCGGTGATTGATGTGATGAGCCGCCATCAGGTTCAATGGTTAATCCACGGTCATACCCATCGCCCTGCGGTTCACGCTCTGAACATCAATGGTCAATCCGCAGAACGAATCGTTCTTGGTGCCTGGCATGAAGAAGGCTCAATGATTAAAGTCAGCGCCGACGAGATCAGCCTGATCTCCTTCCCGTTCTGATGTAAAACCTGGTTAATCTGGCGGCCATTTCCCGCTACGCAACCGTTTTCCTTGCCGCGCAGTCGTGATATTCTCTCAGCCCTTCCCACCTGAATCGAATCGCCCTTCAGCGCGGCTCAGGTGACGTATTACAATCACAGGAGTCAGACCCGCATGTCATCCAACGCCGCACCGGCCCGCATTGCTATTGTTATGGGTTCCAAAAGTGACTGGGCAACCATGCAATTTACTGCGGAAATCCTCACCAGCCTGGACGTTCCGTTTCACTGCGAAGTGGTGTCTGCACACCGCACGCCGGATAAGCTGTTCAGCTTTGCCGAGCAGGCCGCTGATAACGGCTATCAGGTGATTATTGCGGGCGCAGGCGGTGCAGCGCATCTGCCAGGCATGCTGGCGGCAAAAACGCTGGTGCCGGTACTGGGTGTGCCAGTACAAAGCGCGGCACTGAGTGGCGTCGACAGTCTCTACTCTATTGTGCAGATGCCTCGCGGAATTCCGGTTGGAACCCTGGCGATCGGCAAGGCCGGAGCTGCTAACGCTGCTCTGCTGGCGGCGCAAATTCTTGCCCTGCACGATGCAGAGCTGGCAGGCCGTCTGCACCACTGGCGCCAGAGCCAGACAGATGAAGTACTGAATAACCCGGATCCGCGGGGGGATGCATGAAGCCGGTCTGCGTATTAGGTAATGGCCAGCTGGGAAGAATGCTGCGTCAGGCTGGCGAGCCGCTGGGTATTGCTGTTTATCCGGTCGGACTGGATGCGGAACCCGATTCGTTGCCTATCACGCAAAGTGTTATCACTGCGGAAATTGAGCGCTGGCCTGAAACGGCGTTAACTCGCGAACTGGCAAACCACAATGCCTTTGTTAACCGTGATATCTTTCCACTGCTGGCTGACCGCCTGACGCAGAAACAGCTGCTGGATCGGCTGGGCCTGGCCACTGCTCCATGGCAGCTACTCTCAGGAGCTGACGAGTGGGCGCAGGTCTTCGCCACGCTCGGCCCTCTTGCAATCGTTAAGCGCCGCACCGGCGGCTACGACGGGCGCGGTCAGTGGCGTCTGCGTGCTGATGAAACGGCATCGCTACCTGCTGATTGCTACGGCGAGTGTATTGTCGAGCAGGGAATTAATTTTTCGGGTGAAATGTCGCTGGTGGGTGCACGCGGCCACGATGGCCGCACGGTATTCTACCCGCTGACGCATAACCTGCATCAGGACGGTATTCTCCGCACCAGCGTGGTACTGCCGGGCGTGGATGCACAGCATCAGCAGCAGGCTGAATCGATGCTTTCTGCGATTATGGGCGAGCTGAACTACGTCGGCGTAATGGCAATGGAGTGTTTTGTGGTGCCGGAAGGTTTGTTGATTAACGAACTGGCACCGCGGGTACATAACAGCGGTCACTGGACGCAGAACGGCGCGTCTATCAGCCAGTTTGAGCTGCATCTGCGCGCAATCCTTGATCTGCCGTTGCCAACGCCGGTGGTCAGCACCCCATCAGTGATGGTTAACTTGATCGGTACCGATGTTAACCTGGCATGGCTGGAACAACCGCTGGTTCATCTGCACTGGTATGAGAAAGAAGTTCGTGCCGGACGCAAAGTCGGCCATCTCAACCTGTCTGACGTATGTCCACAGGCATTAATAAATGCGCTGAATGCGCTGGTGCCGCTGCTGCCAGAAGAGTACGCCAGCGGTATTGCCTGGGCAGTAGAAAAGCTGGGTTAACTTTCGACTGTTTTTGAATATCTGATGAAGAACGCTTAATGCGTTCTTCATCTGTTTAAAGTCTCCAGAACTCACCTGGAAAAAGTACAGTGCCAGACTGTACTTTAGTAGGGGTAAGTTTTTTTACATTACAGGGTATTGTACCTGCAACAACAATAAGACACACCGCACCACTCCCTTTTAGCCCTTAGTTTTATTAGATGTCAGCACCGGGGAACTACTTTCTGCTGGATAAGATAAAGCCTTCACATATTCCAGTAGAGAGTGGTTTTCCATCTTTATTTTCCACCTGTTCTACGTTCAAAACTTCTCCTGCCGCAACATTTTTAACACCCACCCTTATTTTAATGATTTTCAACACAGCTAGTTTTAAACGCTCTAATTGTGATAATGTGAAAAATTAAAAAAATATCGATTGTATACAGGGAGGTGACATCATGCGAGATTCATTCTTTAGTAATTCAACCATCAACTCTATAATCAAGCAGCGTTTAGAAAAAAGACTTAAAGCATATAAAAATATAAAATATGTCTATGCCATTATGAGCAAAAACAACCCTGTGAACTTAACCATCATATCTAACAGGCAGGAATGGTTTGAATTTTACAAAGAGAATAACTTTCAATTTATTGATCCCGTCGTGTGCGCAGCATTGCATCGCTTAACACCTTTTTCCTGGGATGAGAACTTCCTTGTGGCTCAGGGAATCAAATCGCTCAGTTTTTTTAATATAGCCAGAAACCATAATATTGTTAATGGGTACACATTCTTACTTCATGACCAATATAACAATCTGGTAATGCTATCCCTTTTTTCAGACAATAATCATGAGAATGGCATTGAAGAAATAATCGAAACAGACAAGGATAAATTTCAGATGTTATTAATGTTAACTCATGAAAAAACAATTCACCTGTATCAAAAAATAGTTTTAGAAAGTGAATTTAAAAAAATGAATAACAATAATATTTTTTCCAACCGAGAAAATGAAATAATTTACTGGGTTAGCGTTGGCAAATCTTATCAGGAAATTGCTGTTATTATCGGCATCAAAGTGACCACTGTTAAATATCACATTGCAAATGCCATTAAAAAACTGGGAGTTAACAACGCCAAACATGCGGTAAGGCTGGGAATTGAGTTACAGCTTATCCGTCCAGTGTTCCCAGACACAACCACAGATCATTGAGGTTCAGGCCGGCTTTCACCGGCCTCCCTATCATCCTGCGTAGTACCCGCGGAACAACGCTTTACCTTTCAGCAGCCGTATTCCCAGCCAGCCCCCACAAAGCGACAGCAGCAGCGCTCCCGTCAGCGGCAGCACCAGCCACAGCACAAAGTCAGGCTGCCAGGGGAAGTCGAAGACCTTCCGTTGCAATCCCCACAGGGCAGCTTCAGCGCCAATTGCTGCCGCCACGCCAGAGACCACACCAAGCAGTGCAAACTCACACCATAGCGTGCCGCGCAGCAGCTTTTTACTGGCACCCAAGGTGCGATAAACCACCAGCTCCTGACGTCGCTGCCGCATCCCTACCTGAATCTGAGCAAGCAGCAGCAGTACCCCGCAGGCAGTCACCAGGATCACCATTATCTCCAGCGCCTGGCTGACCTGCGCCAGCACCTGCCCTATCTGCCGCAGAATGCTGCCGATATCCAGCAGACTGAGCGTCGGGAACTGGCGGTTAAGCTGTGCCAGGGTGGCATTATCATTATCCATACGGAAGCTGGTCAGCCAGGTTTGCGGCTGCCCGTCCAGTGCACCCGGCGGGAAGATAAAGAAAAAGTTCGGTTTCAGGCTTTCCCAGTCCACTTTACGCATACTGCTGATTCTGGCACTGAACTCCTGAGTATCACCCGTAAAAGTCAGCGTATCGCCCAGCTTTACGCCCAGACGGTTTGCCAGCTCCTGCTCAATCGATACCTCTCCACTTTTTGGCGGCCAGCTTCCTGCCGTCATTGGATTATGATCGGGAAGATCTTTCAGCCACGTCAGGTTCAGCTCACGATTCAGGGATTCATCCTGCGCCGGATCGGCAGGTTTATGATTAATGCCTGTCAGGCGCACACGGGCCACCGGGTAGAAAGTCCCGGCTTTCACCTGATGCTGTTGCAGAAACGCCTGCACCTGCGGAACCTGTTGTTCGGTAATATTCAGCAGAAAGTAGTTAGGGCTGTCCGGCGGTAGCTGCTGCTGCCAGCGATCAAGCAGATCACCCCGCATTACCAGCAGGAGAGCAAGGAGCATAAACGACAGGGAAAAAGCCGCCAGCTGACTGAGCGTGGTCCAGGGCTGACGCAGCAACCGGTTGACCGCCAGGCGAAACGCCAGATTACGCAACGTCAGACGACGCAGCAGCAGCAGCCCGCCCCAACCTATTGCTCCCAGCAGCAGTGACAGCAGCACAATGCCCGCCACCAGCGCCCAGAGCAGCTTGCTGCCACCCACCAGCACGGCCAGCAGGCCAATGACTACCAGTGCCATCGCTGGCAAATAGATTTTCAGAGGCCAGATATTAGCGACAGCATCACGTCGCAGAACGCGCAGCGGCTGTGTTGCCAGCAGCAGGCGATACGGGCGCAATCCCACCAGCAGTGAAATCACAAACAATGACCCAATCGCCCACAGCCACGGCCAGGCGCTGGCCGCAGGGAGTTCACCCGGTAATACCGGACGCAGCATGCGCAGCAGCAGAGCTTCAAAGCCCAGCCCGATGGCACTCCCTACGACGGCCGCCAGCAACAGCACGGCAAGCCACTGTCCGATAATCAGTTTACGCAGTGCAATGCGGTTGGCACCGAGCGTTTTGAGCACCGCCACCAGATCGTAACGGCTACGGCAGTAATGGCTCATCGCCACGGCCACGGCCGCAATTGCCAGCATCAACGTTAGCAGTGCCGACAGCAGCAGGAATTGCTGGGCGCGCTGCATGGATTTACCCAGCGCATCCTCGCTATTTTCCACGCTTATCCAGCGCTGATCGGGTGTCAGGCGCGCTTCTATATAGCTGTCGTAACGTGCCAGCTGCGCCGGAGTACCGGAGAACTTATAGCGCCAGGTAATGCGGCTGCCGGGTTGAATAGCGCCAGTTTTCTCCACGTCGGCCAGATTCATCAGCAGTCTCGGCGCAGTCTGGAAAGGATTAAAGCCCGCATCCGGCTCCTGAATCACCTCCCCCCCGATGCGCAGAGTTGTATCTCCTACATCGAGGGAATCCCCCGCTTTTCTTTCCAGCAATGCCAGCAAACGCGGTGCGGCCAGTACGGTTCCTGCTGCTGGCTTTAATCCAGGCGGAGCCGTTGTGAGCTGACCAAACATCGGGTAGAGGTTATCCACGGCCTTGACTGAGGCCAGCTGCGGAGTATCTCCGGCAAAGGTCATGGTCATAAAACTTAGCTGACGCCCTACCTGCAACCCCTCGGCAAGCGCCTGCTCCAGCCAGGCGGCAGGGATTTCTTTACTGCTGCTCAGGGTACGGTCGCCCGCCATAAAGTCACGACTCTGCTGGCTTAACCCTTTTTCCATGCGGTCACTGAGCGATCCAAGGGCAAGCACGCAGGCCACCGCCAGCGTTAATGCCAGCCAGACAATCAGCAGTGAGGGGGATTTCCACTCACGCCAAAACCAGCGCCAAA